>NZ_BAAHAB010000017.1:0-319406 GCF_054777895.1 Nocardioides ultimimeridianus
CGAAGCCGAACCCATCACCACCGACGACGGCACCATCATCGGCGAGCTCTACTGGCACTGACCGGATCGGAGCACGACTCGATCCGCCTCGAGAACCCTTGCTGGACAAGGAAAAGGCCTGCTGGGACGGTGGTGACGTGTCAGGCGTCGTGCGCTCGAAGGCCATGCCGGCCGCGGTGGCGTTCGGCGCGCTGTGCCTGGTCGCGGCCGCGAGCGACCTTGGCCGCGACACCGGACCTGTCGGCATCAGCGTCGCGATCGTCGCTCTCCTCACTGGAGCGGTGGTGTGCGGGTTGTTGATGACTCCCGTCCTGGAATGGGACGACGACCACCTCAAGACCACGGTCCTCTTCGTCCGGCGACAGAGCGTCGACCTTCATCACCTGACCACGATCACCTTGTTCGTCGGCGCTCGTACGGGCGCCACTTGCACCCTTCGCGATCGTGCAGGAGGACGGCTGAACATCTCCGAGCGGCTCTTCAACGGAGGTGAGGGGTGGAAGGCCGCCATCCTCGCCGGGGCATGTCGGAGCGGCCTCGACCTCGACCTCGACGTTCGGCACTGGCTCGAATCGGCCGTGTGAGCCCGTCAGTTGATGTGCGTGCCGAGGCGGGTCCGAGTTCTCACGGCTGCGGGCTTACCCGCCCGCGCTCTTCCTCCAACCGTTCATCGCCTCGGCGACCGCCGCGGAACGCGCGTTCCCCTCAGCCCGCAGCCCGGACACCACGCCCTCCCGGTCGGCGTCGGAGCGGTTCTGGCTGAGCTTGGCCTTGCCCTCGACTCCGGTCACCGTGATCTCGAGGCCGACGATCCCGCGGAGCATCCCCTCGACGTACGCCTCGGGTGCGTCCGAGACCTGCCACGGCTCAGTTCGGCCACCCTCGTGGACGGCGGTCAACGATGTCACCGCCTCCAGCAACCACGCCGGGTCCTGGTGCACGACGGCGGTGCCGGTGAGGTGCACGGCGGTGTAGTTCCAGGTCGGTACGACGCGGCCGTGCTCGGCCTTGGCGGCGTACCAGGACGGCGAGACGTAGGCATCGGGGCCGGGGCAGATCACGAGCGCCGGCGTACCGTCCGCGATCGAGCGCCAGTGGTCATTCGCCTTCGCCAGGTGCGCGATGACCCGGTCGCCGTCCCAGACCACCGGCAGCAGCGTCGCGAGCGGTACGCCGCCGGGGCCGGTCGTCACCACCCACGCGGCCGCCGTCGCCGCGACCATCTCCCGGAGCTCCTCGAGCTCCTCGACCCGGTTGAACGGGGGCACGTACACGGTCAGTCCTCTCCAGGGGTGTCGACGTCGACACCGGTCGCGAGGTCACCGCACTCGACGAGCTGAACCCCGTGCGCCGTCAGGTAGGCGTTCGCGCCCGTGTCGCCGGCGAGGGAGCCGATCAACGGGGCCAGGTGTGCGGAGCCGATGAGCACCGGGTGCCCTGGCCGCCCGTCGTACGTCGCCCGCGCGAGCGACCCCGGCCCGACCCCGGTCCCGAGCACCCGCGCCACCACGTCGGTGCCCACGTCGGGCAGGTCCACGAGCATCACGACCACGGCGGAGGCTCCGCGCGCGACGGCGAGGTCCAGCGCCGCAGCCAGGGACTCGCTCTGCCCGGAGGTGCGCAGCGGCAGCACCGTCACCCGCTCGTCCAGCGGGGGCACCTCCCCGTCGACCGGCACCGTCGCCACGACCGCGTCGCAGCCCCCGCCGAGCAGGGCCCCGCAGGTCCGCTCCAGCCACGTCTCACCGCCGGGTGTGCGCACGAAGGCCTTGGGACCGCCGTACCGACGGCCCGCCCCGGCCGCCAGCACCACCCCGAGGACCGGGCCCATCAGCCGTGCGTCAGCGACAGCTTGATCGCGAACCCGAGGAACACGGTCGCGACCGCGGAGGTCCCGCCGGCCGCCAGCCCGCGCCGCCGCCGGAACGTCTCGGCCAGCCGCACCCCGCCGAAGATCAGCGTGGACAGGTAGAGGGCGCTCGCGATCTCGGCCAGCACGCCGAGGAAGAGGAACGACAGCGCGGGATGGGCATAGGCCGGATCCACGAACTGCACGAAGAACGCGATGAAGAACAGGATCGCCTTCGGGTTGAGCAGGCTGATCACCAGCGCCCGTCGGTAGGGCCGCTCCAGCTCCTCGACCGGTACGCCGCGGGTCGCGGCCAGCACCTCGTCGCGCCGCATCCGCCAGGTCCGGATCGCCGCGCGCAGCATGGTGAACGCGAGCCAGCCCAGGTAGCCCGCGCCGACGAACTTCACCACGTCGAAGGCCACCGGGTTGGCCTTCAGCAGCGACGCCACACCGGCCGCGGACAGCGTCATCAGCACCGCATCGCCGGTGAACACCCCACAGGCCGCCGTGTACGCCGGCCGCCGGCCGCGCCGCGCCGCGACCGAGAGGACGTAGAGCGAGTTCGGGCCGGGCAGCAGGATGATCACGATCAGACCGGCCAGGTACGTCGACAGGTCGGTGATGCCCAGCATCCCCCGATCATCGCAGCCGGTCCGACCCTCCACAATCGCGTTACGTTGGAGGCATGAGCGAGGACTTCACCACCGATTTCGAGAGTGCCGTCGAGAGCGTCGACCCGGGCCTGCGCATCAACGGGAAGGTCGTGACCACGGGCGACACCTTCGACCTGCACGACCCGGCCACCGGCGCCACCATCGCGAAGATCGCCGCCGGCGGCACCGCCGAGGCCACGGCCGCCGTCGACGCGGCCGCCGCCGCCCTCCCGGACTGGGCCGCGACCACCCCGCGCCAGCGCGGCGAGGTGCTGCGGAAGACCTACGAGCTGATGGTCGCCGACACCGACCGTCTGGCCGCGCTGATGAGCGCCGAGAACGGCAAGAGCCTGGCCGACGCCAAGGCGGAGGTGGCGTACGCCGCCGAGTTCTTCCGCTGGTTCGGCGAGGAGGCCGTGCGCAGCGAGGGGGACTACTCGATCGCGCCCGCGTCCGGCGCGCGCACCATCGTGACCCACCAGCCGATCGGTGTCGCGGCACTCGTCACCCCGTGGAACTTCCCCGCCGCCATGGCCACGCGGAAGATCGGACCGGCGCTCGCGGCCGGCTGCACGGTCGTCCTCAAGCCGGCCGGCGAGACGCCGCTGACCGCGCTCGCCGTGGCCGACCTGATGCAGCAGGCCGGCGTGCCCGACGGGGTCGTGAACGTCGTACCCACCACCGACTCGGGCGCGCTGGTCACCGCCTGGCTGGAGGACGACCGGGTCCGGATGATCTCGTTCACCGGCTCGACGCCGGTCGGCCGCCGCCTCCTCGCCCAGGCGGCCGAGCGGGTCGTCAACACCGGCATGGAGCTCGGTGGCAACGCGCCCTTCATCGTCACCGCCGACGCGGACCTCGACGAGGCCGTCAAGGGCGCGATGCTCGCGAAGTTCCGCAACGGCGGACAGGCCTGCACCGCGGCCAACCGGTTCTACGTGCACGCCGACGTCGCCGAGGACTTCACCGCCCGCTTCGGCAAGGCGGTCGAGGCCCTCAAGGTCGGCCCCGCCGCCGACGGCAGCGACATCGGCCCGATGATCACCCAGAAGGCCGCCAAGGAGATCAACGCCAAGCTCGCCGCCGCGGTCGCCGCGGGAGCCCGGATCGCCCACCAGGCCACCGCCCCCGAGGGTTGGTACGTCGCTCCCACGGTCCTCGTGGACGTCGCCCCCGACGCGGAGATCATCAAGGACGAGATCTTCGGGCCCGTCGCGCCGATCGTCACCTGGACCGACACCGACGAGATGGTGCGCCAGGTCAACGACACCGAGTACGGGCTGGCGGCGTACCTCTATGCGGGGCGGCTGCAGGACGGGCTGAAGCTGGCCGAGCGGATCGAGGCCGGGATGGTCGGCGTCAACCGCGGGCTGGTGTCCGACCCGTCCGCGCCGTTCGGCGGGGTGAAGCAGAGCGGCATCGGGCGGGAGGGTGCGCGCGAGGGCATCCGCGAGTTCCAGGAGACGCGCTACTTCAGCGTCGACCTCATCTGAGGACGCACTCTTTACCGACACCGTCAAGGCTCAGATCCGCCAGCAACCTTTACCCGACTTCGACAGCCGACCTGGGTAAAGCGTCTTAGGTTCGCAATTGATCTGACACGGATCGCGGCAGGCGCCTCCCTCGCCTGTCGGGCCCTCGGGTGGCCGAACCAGCCGAGTGTCCTGGGGGGCATCATGCGTGTGTTGCGTCTTCTCGTCGTCAGTGCGATGACCGCCGCCGGCTTCGGCGTCGCGATCACACCCCCGGCGGGGGCCGCGTCCAGTGCGGGCGTGTCCAGCTTCGCCCAGTGCGCCAACGGCTCGGGGACGGCGACCACCTGTGCGCAGGGCTGGATCAACGGCTCCATCCAGGCGACGAACTCGCACTTCCACGAGGACGACGTGATCCCGCAGCGCGCGGTGCTCACGCTCCCCGCGGACAACGCCAGGCACACGCTGACCTTCACCTATCAGGACCGCAAGGGCAGCAGCAACTCGCACGCCTACGACTCGCTGGGCACCTGGAACACCACGGTGAAGAACGCCGATCCCTGCGGCAACCTCTCCGGCACCCAGGCGTCGCTCTGCACGGGAACCCCCAGCTCCTGGCCGATGTCGGTCGACCCGGCCACCACCATCCCGCCGGTCGGCGCCGGCATCTCGCCCGCGGTCGCGGCCCATGTGCTGCCGGCCGCGCAGCGCAACTGGGTGATGTACGGCGGGACGGTCGTCGGCGACTCGGTCGTCGGCCACAGCTCCCCGGCCTCGGGTGACGACCTGGTGACCGTGACGGTCAGCTTCGTCAACCCGACGCCCACCAAGTCCCACTCCGCGGTGCTGCTGTTCGGCGGCCACCTGGCCGTCGGCGGACCCGACACCGCTCCGCGCGCGTGGGGCCAGGGCCTGGGCGCGAGCTCGGTGAGCGGCGGTCCCTACGCCTTCAAGCTGAGCTCGATCGACAGCACCACGATCGGGTCGATGTCCAGCAACGTCCAGGCGGGCGCCACGCTCCCGCTCGCTCCGGCCGCGTTCACGATCACCAAGACGCCGAGCGCCACGACCGCCGGTCCCGGCGGCGCCATCACCTACACGATCACCGTCAAGAACACCGGTGGAATGGCGGGATCGACCACCTTCGTCGACGACTACGACGAGTCGATCACGCCGGGCGCGGTGACGACGAGCCCCTCGGGCGGCAGCTGTACGCCGGCGGTCGTCTCCGGCAACCACGTGCTCAACTGCACCACGTCCTCGCTCGACCCGGGCGCCTCGCAGACCTTCACCTACTCAGCGACGATGCCGACCACCTTCGGCTCCGGCGCCGGCACCGCGGGCTGCAGCACCGACCGCTTCCCGGTCAGCAACACCGCAGCCCTCGCGGGCGGAGCGGGCTCCGCGACCGCCGTCGTCTGTGTCTCCGGCACCCCGGCCTTCGCGATCACCAAGACCGTCGACAACCGCACCCCCGCCCCCGGCGCGACCGTGACCTACACGATCACCGTCTCCAACACCGGCAAGGCCGCAGGCTCCACGTCCTTCACCGACAACTTCGACGACCGGCTCTCGCCGACCACCCCGGCCGGCTGCACGCTCGCCACCGGCGGCGGCGCGTTCAACTGCACGACCGGCAGCATCGCGGCCGGCGGCTCCCAGGTCTTCACCTACAC
The DNA here is from genome assembly GCF_054777895.1 of Nocardioides ultimimeridianus. NCBI lineage: Bacteria > Bacillati > Actinomycetota > Actinomycetes > Propionibacteriales > Nocardioidaceae > Nocardioides > Nocardioides ultimimeridianus. The sequence goes on from NZ_BAAHAB010000017.1 coordinate 5,654, forward strand.
CGCGGTCGTCCCGTCCTCGTTCGGTACGACGTCCGGCGGCGGCACCTGCCCGACCGGCAGCTACCCGATCGACAACACCGCGACCCTCGCGAGCGGCCCCGCGGCGACGGTCGAGCTGTGCGTGGCCGCCGCGCCGGCGTACAAGATCACGAAGACGGTGGATCACGCGATCGCCTCGCCCGGCCAGGTCGTGACCTACACGATCACTGTCAAGAACACCGGCACCGCGGCGGGCAGCACCAGCTTCACCGACGCCTTCGACAGCCGGGTGACGCCCACCAACATCACGCTGTCGCCGAACACCGGCTCCTGCAACGTCACCACCACCCTGAACTGCACGACCGGCACGATCGCCGCCGGCGGCCAGCAGACCGTGACCTACAGCGTCACGCTCCCGTCGGTGTTCAACGGCCCGGCCGGCGGTGGGGCCTGTGACAGCTCGCACTACCGGGTCAGCAACACCGCCACCATCACCGGTACGTCGATCTCCGCGACCCAGGACGTCTGCGTCAGCGCGGCCGCGGCGTTCGTGGTCTCGAAGACCGTCAGCAACTCCTCCCCGGCGCCGGGCGCGACGGTGACCTACACGATCACCGTCTCGAACACGGGCTCCGCGGCGGGGAGCACCAGCTTCACCGACGACTTCGACGACCGGCTCTCGCCGAGCACGGCCGCCTCGAACCCGACCGGCAACGACTGCTCGCCGACCACGGTGTCGGGCAACAAGGAGTTCGTCTGCACGACCGGCACGATCGCGGCCGGCCAGCAGCAGAGCTTCGTGTACACGGCGGTCGTGCCGTCGACGTACACGGGCGCGGGTGGCGGCGGGCCCTGCGCCACCGGCACCTTCCTGATCGCCAACACGGTCACCCTGACCAACGGCACCCACGCCACCGCCAACCTGTGCGTCACGGCCGGACCGGACTTCACGGTCACCAAGTCGGTGGACAAGAAGAACGTCCAGCCCGGCGACACGGTCACCTACACGATCGACGTGAGGAACGTCGGCAGCGCGCAGGGTTCGACGACCGTCGTCGACGACTACGACAACCGGCTCACCCCGTCCGTGCCGGCGGGCTGCACCGACGCAGGAGGCAAGCTCACCTGCACGACCGGCACCATCGCGGCCGGCGGCCACCAGCCGTTCGTCTACACCGCCGTCGTGCCACTGAGCTTCACCGGCTCCTCGGGCACCGGGAGCTGTGCCCCGGGCACCTTCCAGATCGCCAACAGCGTCACGATCCAGGGCACCACGAGGTCGGCCAGCACCGACGTCTGCGTGGCCGCGGCTCCGGCGTTCAGCGTGAAGAAGTCCGCCGACAAGACGCTGGTGGGCGCCGGTGACACGGTGACCTACACCGTGACCGTCACCAACGGCGGCTCCGCGCCCGGCTCGACGACGTTCACCGACGACTTCGACGACCGGCTCACCCCGTCGACCGCCACGTCGATCCCGGCCGGCAACGACTGCTCGCCGACGCTCACCGGCAACCGGGTATTCACCTGCACCACCGCCTCGCTCGACCCGGGCAAGTCGCAGACGTTCACCTACACCGCGGCGATGCCCGCGACCTTCGCCGCGGACGCCCCGGTCGGGACCTGCGCGAGCGGGCGGTACGCCGTCGACAACGCGGTCAGCATCGGTGCCTCGACCGCGGCGGTCCGGGTCTGCGTCGCGGCCGCACCGGCGTTCACCATCGTCAAGTCCAGCACCCAGCGGATCGTGACGCCGAGCGGCTCGGTCGACTACCGGATCACGGTGACCAACACCGGGACCGCGGCGGGATCGACCACCTTCAGCGACGTCTCCGGGGCGTCCCTGACCGCGGCGCCCGCCGGCTGCACCCTCGCCGACGCCACCCACTTCACCTGCACCACCGGTGTGCTGGCGGCCGGCGCGAGCCAGAGCTTCGACTACTCGGCGACGGTGCCGGCCACCTACACCGGGTCGCCGGACACGCAGAGCTGCGGCGGCACGGCGTACGCCGTCCACAACGTCGCGACGCTCGCCAACGGGACCAAGGCGGATGCCGTCGTCTGCGTGAGTGCCTCGGCCAGGTTCACCGTCACCAAGACCGTCGACAAGCCGAACGCGTTGCCCGGCGACACCGTCACCTACAAGGTGACCGTCACCAACGTGGGCTCGGCCTCCGGCTCGACGACGTACGTCGACGACTACGACGACCGCCTGTCGCCGACCCTCCCAGCGGGGTGCACGGCCGGGACCGGCTCGATGACCTGCACCACCGGCGTCCTCAACTCCGGTGACCACCAGGACTTCAGCTACAGCGCGGTCCTGCCGGCGACGTACTCCGGAACCTCCGGCGTCGCGCCCTGCACCACCGGGCAGTACGGCGTCACCAACCAGGTGACCATCGGCGGCGTCGACATGGCCGACCAGACGGTCTGCGTCACGGCAGCGCCGAAGTTCACCGTGGACAAGAGCGTCAGCACCACGACGCCCACGCCGGGACAGACCGTGACCTACACGGTGACCGTGCACAACACCGGTGCCGTGGCCGGCTCGACGACCTTCGTCGACGACTACGACAACCGGCTGTCGCCGACGGTCCCGAGCGGCTGCACCCAGTCCGGGGGCACGCTGTCGTGCACCACCGGCACGATCCAGCCCGGCTCGCAGCAGGTGTTCACCTACACCGCGGCGATGCCGAGCACCTTCACCGGCGCGTCCGGTGGCGGCGGCTGTGCGACCGGCAGCTACCCGGTCGGCAACAGCGTCACCCTGGCCAACGGCACCAGCGCTGCCACGACCGCCTGCGTGCCCGCCTCGCCGAACGTGTCGCTGACCAAGACCTCGTCGGTCGACGTGCGGACCAACGGCGACCAGTACCTGACCTACACCCTGACCTGGACCAACACCGGTGCCGCCTCCGCGGACGGCGTGGTGGTCACGGACCCGGTCCCGTCGGGTACGACGAACATCTCCTGCACGGGTGGCTGCTCGTTCACCGGCACGGTGCCGACGGCCACCTGGCAGGTCGGGACGATCGCTCCCGGAGGCGGCACCGGCTCGGTGCAGCTGACGGTCAAGCTGACCAGCAACCAGCAGTGCAGCGTCACGAACGTCGCGCACCTGCAGGTCGGCTCGTCGCCGGCGATCGACTCCAACACCGTGACCGACCCGGTCTCGCCCCAGCCCGACCCCAGCGGCGCGAAGGCGAACGGATCGGCCACCGGCCTGGAGCTCAACTCCTCGGGCCTGCTCACCCTGATCACCGGTCTGCTGAACGCCAAGATCGTCAACTCGACGACCGCCGACTTCAGCAACGCCGCCAGCAGCCAGTCGGGTCTGGGGGGCCCGACCAGCAACAGCGACAGCGTGCTCAGCCTGAACATCGGTGGGGTGGTGAGCGCGGGCGTGCTCACCACGACGAGCTCGAGCTCGGTGACCGCCGCACCGGCGGAGGCACGGCAGACCTCGACGTCGGAGGTCGCGGGCGTCTGCCTGGTCCCGGTGGCCGGGGTCTGCACGGTGCAGACCGGCACCGTCCGCGGTGTCGCGTCGACGACGGCCAACGGCGCCTACGCCACCGCGAGCGAGACCGGCTCGGTGATCCAGGACCTCAAGGTCGTCGGCCTGGCGACCCCGGTGGACCTGACCCAGACCACCACCATCCCGCTCAACGCCACGGTCTTCGGCCGCGGCAGCTACGTGGCGATCAACGAGAACACCTCCTCGACCGGCCTGGTCAGCGGCAAGTACGTCGGTGACGAGTCGGTCACGATGATCCACCTCAAGATCACCGGCGTCCTGGGAGGCGTCCAGGCGGTCGAGCTCAAGGTGGCGTCCGCGACCGCGCACAGCGAGTTCCCGCAGACCTTCGTCTGCAGCACGACGCACAACCAGGCCCTGAGCGGCAATGCGTACGTCGCTCGCCTCTTCACCGGCCCGCTCCTCGCGGACCTGCTGCAGGGCTACGTGCAGATCGCTCCGCTGGGCGGCAACGAGACCGAGCACGTCGCCGGGGTGGCCCTGCCGGCCAACGGCTCGGTGCTGGGCGCGGCGGTGGCCGACTCGCACAGCGACGGGGCACTGACGGCCACGGCGAGCACCTCGCGCAGCTATGCCGAGGTGGCCGGTGACGGGTCAGGACCGCTCTGTGTGCTCGGCAACGCGGGGTCCTGCGTGGTCAGTGCGACGACGGTGCGGTCCGAGGCCAGGTCCTCCGGGACGTCATCGGGATCGAGCTCGTCCGACACCGGGACCCAGCTGGTCGGGCTGAAGGTGCTCGGGGTGCCCATCAGCGGCACACCGGCGCCGAACACGGTCATCAACCTGCCCGGCATCGGCTTCGTGATCCTCAACGAGCAGTTCTGCGACGCGGGCGGTGCGGCGAACCACGCATGCATCGGCGCCAAGCACAGCGGGATCACGATCCGGTCGATCCGGGTGGTGGTCACGGTGGCCAACAACCTGCTCGGCCTGAACCCGGGGGTCGAGGTGGACGTCGCCCAGGCGCACGCCGACTCCTCCTTCGGCTGACGGTTCAGGCCGGGCGGCACCCGAACCTCTCCGGGATGGGGCGCTCCTGGCCGTCGAGCAGCCAGACGCGGCTGTGACAGGAGTCGCTGACCTGCCGGTAGCGGGCCGCGACGAGCGCACCGAGATCGTCGCGGTACGGACCGACGAAGATCCTGTCGTTGGTCTGGACGATCCAGGTCGGCGCGTCGGGACCTGCCACGACGGCCCGCAGCTGCTCCAGGGAGGGGTCGCGCACGAACATCGGCAGCGACCACAGATAGGGGTACGGCGAGCGCAGGCCGGTGTAGTACTGGACGTCGGCCACGCCGTAGAGGGCGATCGCGGTGTCGCCCGGCTGCGCCGCCCGGTGGATCGCGAGGCCGACCGCGCGGGCGTCCAGCCACTCGTGGGTCGGACCCCTGCCGAGCTGGACCACGACGCTGATCGCGCACGACAGGACCACGGCGAGGACGCCGGCCTGCGTCAGCCGCGACCGGGCCGCCAGGCCCGCCCCGATAGCGACCCACACGGTGGGGCAGATCAGGTAGTGCGACCACGCGCCCCCACCGCCAACGATGCCGATGACGCTGATCGCCAGGCCCGCCGCGACGGCCAGCCCGGCCGCACTCGGGTCGCGGAACCGGCGTACCCCGGCGACCGCGAGGACGAGCACCAGGGGGAGCAGTCCCGAGACCAGGGCACGGTCGTCGAGGGTCCCCAGCCGGGTGATCAGCCGGGCGTTGGGGGTGGTGGCGAGGTAGTCGCGCGCGTCGATCCGGAAGGTCACGAGCGCGTCGAACAGCGCGGCGGGCCCGGTCATGGCGACCTCGGAGACGACCAGGAGCGCGACGGCGCCGATGACCGTGCCGAGCCCGGCGGCGAGCAGGAGGCCCCCGGATCGGCGCCGCTCGACGCGACGGCGGGTGAGCAGGTCGGCTCCGAGCAGTACCGCCACGGCGACCAGGCCGTCGACGAAGTTCTGCTTCACGCAGGCCGCCGCGACACCGGTGAGGCCGGCGGTGGTGGCGAGCAGGACGCCCCACCACCCCGGCGTACGACGGGCCTCGACCGCCGCCAGGAACGCGACCGCGGTCACGGCGCTCGCCAGCAGCTCGCCGGGATCCAGCTGGGCGCCGAACAGCGGGGTCAGGGTGAGGCTTGCCGCGACCGCGGCCGCCCACACCGGCGAGCCGCCGAGGACGCGGACCGCGCGCGCCACCGCGAGGATCAGCACCACCACGGCGACCAGCGCGATGACCCGGATCACGACGAAGTGCCCGGTGCCGGCGGCGATCGCGAACAGACCGATCAGGCCCGGCGGGCGGTCGACCCAGTAGTCGCCGTACAGGTTCGGTCCGCCGTGCAGCCACGACTGCGCGACCTGGTAGAAGCCGCCGTCGTCGATCGTGGCGGGCCAGGTCAGGAACGGGATTCGCGTCGCCGCCGCGACCAGGGCGATGACCGCCACGGCGATGCGCGTCGGCATCCCGCTCCTGCCGACGTCGTTCACGGCCCGATCCTCCCAGGGGGCACCTAGGGCTCGAAGCGGTAGCCCATCCCCGGCTCGTTGCGGAAGTGGACCGGGCGGGCCGGGTCGGGCTCCAGCTTGCGCCGCAGCTGGGCCATGTAGAGGCGCAGGTTGCCCTGGGCGGTCTCGTAGCCGGGCCCCCACACCTCGGTCAGCAGCTGCCGCTGCGACATCAGCCGGCCCGGGTTGCGGGCCAGCACCTCGAGCAGGTGCCACTCGGTGGGCGTCAGCCTGACCTCTGCTCCGCCCACGGTGGCGCGGGTCGCGCCGAAGTCGACGCGGACCCTGCCGAACTCGACCACCGGGTCGTCCTCCTCGACCGGTGCGGTACGCCGCACCATCACCCGCAGCCGCGCGAGCAGCTCGTCCATGCCGAACGGCTTCGTCACGTAGTCGTCGGCGCCGGCGTCGAGCGCCTCCACCTTGTCGGCGCTGTCGGAGCGGCCCGACAGCACCAGGATCGGTACGCCGGAGCGCGACCGCAGCCGCGCGATCAGGTCGATCCCATCCAGGTCGGGCAGACCCAGGTCCAGCACGACGACGTCCGGCGGCGCGAGCTCGGTGACCGCGAGCGCCTCCTCGCCGTCGCCGGCCGTGGTCACCTCGTAGCCCCGTGCGCGCAGGTTGATCGACAGTGCGCGGACGATCTGCGGCTCGTCGTCCACCACCAGGATCCGTGTCATTGCACCCGCTCCCTGATCCCCAGCTCCGGTCCGGTGTCGACGTCGCCGCCCGCGACGGCGAGGGAGATCACCATGGTGAGTCCGCCCCCTGGCGTCTCCTCGGGCTCCAGTGTGCCGCCCATCGCCTCGGCGAGTCCGCGGGCCACCGCGAGACCGAGCCCGACGCCGGTGGTGTTCGTGTGGTCGCCCAGCCGTTGGAAGGGCAGGAACACCCTGCCCCAGTCGTCGGCCGGGATGCCGGGGCCGCGGTCGACGATGCGGATCTCCAGCCGGCCGAGCAGCGCGCTCGCGGTCACCAGCGGGGGGACGTCCGGCGGCGAGTGGCGCTGGGCGTTCGCGAGCACGTTGACGATGACCCGCTCGAGCAGGCCGGCGTCGACGAGGACGGCGGGGAGGTCCTCGGCCAGGTCGAGGACGACCGCGCGCGGCTCGAGAGCGAGGTCGTCGAGGGCGCCGGCGATGACGTCCTCGGCCTGGACCGGCAGCAGGTGCACCGGCAGCGCCCCGGCCTGCAGGCGCGACAGGTCGAGCAGGCTGTCGACCAGTCCGGACAGCTTGTCGAGGGAGTCGTCGGCCGTCTCGAGCAGCTCGCGCCGGTCGGCGTCGGTGAGGGACACGTCCTCGGCGCGCAGACCGGACACGACGGCCTTGGCCGCCGCCAGCGGCGTGCGCAGGTCGTGACCGACGGCCGCGAGCAGCGCCGTACGCACCCGGTCGGCCTCGGCGAGCGGGACCGCCCGAGCGGCCGCCTCCGAGAGCCTGATCTGCTGCAGGGCCTGCGCGGTGCGGGCGGCGAAGGCGGCCGCCACGCGGGCATCCTCGGCCGCGAGGACCCGGCCCCGGACGGCCAGGGCCGTGTCCCCGCCGGCGGGGACGACCGTGTCGGCCGTGTCGGGCACCGTCGCGGGGTCCTGGCCTGCGGTGTCGACGACGATCCAGGCGCCCTCGGAGCGCTCGAGGAAGGACACCGAGTCGAGCGAGAGCGTCTCCCGGAACCGCTCCAGCAGCGACGCGAGACCGGAGGATCCGGTCAGGGGCATCGCCGCCAGGCTGGCGAGGACCTGCGACTCGGCGACCGCCCGTGCGGCCTGTCGCGTCCGCCGGGCGGCCACGTCGACGACCCACGACACCATCATCGCGACCAGGAGGTACACCAGCAGGGCGAGTGCGTTGTTGGTGTCGCCGATCGTCAAGGTGTGCAGGGGCGGGGTGAACCAGAAGTTGAGCAGGAACGACCCCAGCAGGGCCGCCACCAGGGCCGGTCCGGTGCCGCCGACCAGGGCGACCGCGACGACGAGGAACAGGAAGGCGAGGACGTCGCTGGTCAGGTTGAGCCGGTCGACCGGCAGCAGCGCGAGGGTGAGCAGCACCGGCAGCACCATGCCGAGGACGTAGCCGAGGACCCGGCGGTCGACGCTCAGGCTGCCACGGCCGACGGGCAGGCGCCGCCCGCGGCCGGCGTGCGAGTGGGTGACGATGTGCACATCGATGTCGCCGGACGCGCGGGTCGTCGTCACCCCGACACCCGGGCCTGAGAAGTACGCCGCCAGGCGGCGCCGCCTGCTGTCGCCCAGCACCAGCTGCGTGGCGTTCTCGGCCCGCGCGAAGGAGATCAGGGTCTCGGTGACGTTGTCACCGAGCAGCTGATGGAAGGTGCCGCCCAGGGACTCGACGAGCTGCTGCTGCTTGGCAAGGTGCGTCGGGTCGGCGCCGGTGAGCCCGTCCGAGCGGCTCACGTGCACGGCGAGCAGGTCCCCGGTCCCCGAGCGTGCCGCGATGCGTGCGGCCCGGCGGATCAGGTGCTCGCCCTCGGGCCCGCCGCTCAGGGCGACGACCACCCGCTCCCGGGTCTCCCAGGTGCTGTCGATGTCGTTGCGGCGGCGATAGGCCTGCAGCGCGTCGTCGACCTTGTCCGCGACCCACAGCAGGGCGATCTCGCGCAGCGCGGTCAGGTTGCCGACCCGGAAGTAGTTCGACAGCGCCGCGTCGATCTTGTCCGGCGCGTAGACGTTGCCGTGGGCGAGGCGCCGGCGGAGGGCCTCGGCGGACATGTCGACGAGCTCGACCTGGTCGGCGGCCCGCACGACCGCGTCCGGCACGGTCTCCCGCTGGGGGACGCCGGTGATCTTCTCGACCACGTCGTTGACCGACTCGAGGTGCTGGACGTTCACGGTGGAGATGACGTCGATGCCGGCGTCCAGCAGCTCCTCGACGTCCTGCCAGCGCTTGGCGTGGCGCGAGCCGGGCACGTTGGTATGGGCCAGCTCGTCGACCAGGGCGACCTGTGGCCGGCGCCGCAGCACGGCGTCGAGATCCATCTCCTCCAGCACGGTCCCGCGGTGCTCGAGGGTACGACGCGGCACCACCTCGAGGTCGGCCAGCAGCGCCGCGGTCCGATCCCTGCCGTGCGTCTCGACGATGCCGATCACGACGTCGGTGCCGCGGCTCTGGCGGCGCCCCGCCTCCTCGAGCATCTTGTAGGTCTTCCCCACACCGGGCGCGGCGCCCAGGTAGACCCGCAGCCGACCCCGTCTCATGTGCTCATTGTTGCGCTGCCGTCGTCGCGGCCAGGTCGTCGAGCGCCAGGTTCAGCAGGAGCACGTTCACGGTGGGCTCGCCGAGGAACCCGAGCATCCGGCCCGAGGTGTGATCGGCGACGAGCCTCCGCACGGCGGCGACGGGCAGGTGACGGGCGGCCGCAACCCGGGCGACCTGCTCCTCGGCGTACTCCGGGGAGATGTGGGGGTCCAGGCCGGAGCCGCTCGCCAGCACCGCGTCGGGCGCCACGTCGGCCGGCGCGATCCCGTCGGCCTTCGCGACCGCGGCGATCCGCTCGCGGACGGTCGCGACCAGGGTGGGGTTGTCGGGCGAGAGGTTCGACCCTCCCGAGGACATCGGGTCGTAGCCGGTGCCGGCCTCCGACGGGCGCGACCAGAAGTAGCGCCGTGCCGTGGATGCCTGGCCGATCAGCGAGGAGCCGACGACGGAGCCGTCGCGGGTGACCAGCGAGCCGTTCGCGTGCCGGTGGAACAGTGCCTGTCCGACACCGGTCATCGCGAGCGGGTAGCCGATGCCCAGCAGCACGGTGAGGACGACGAGCATGCGCAGGCCGGCGACGGTCTGGGCGAGCCAGGGGCGGGTGGTCATGGGTCTCCTCAGCCGATGCCCGGGATGGGGGACACCAGCAGGTCGATGAGCTTGATGCCGATGAAGGGCGCGACGACGCCGCCGAGGCCGTAGATGGCGAGGTTGCGGCGGAGCAGGTCGCCCGCGCTCGAGGGCTTGTAGCGGACGCCGCGCAGGGCCAGCGGGATGAGCGCCACGATGATGAGCGCGTTGAAGATGACGGCGGACAGGATCGCCGACCGGGGTGAGTGCAGGCCCATCACGTTGAGCCGGTCGAGGCCGACGTACACACCGGCGAACATCGCCGGGATGATCGCGAAGTACTTCGCGATGTCGTTGGCGATCGAGAACGTCGTCAGGGCTCCTCGGGTGATGAGCAGCTGCTTGCCGATCTCCACGATCTCGATGAGCTTCGTCGGGTTGGAGTCCAGGTCGACCATGTTGCCTGCCTCCTTGGCCGACGCGGTGCCGGTGTTCATGGCGACGCCGACGTCGGCCTGCGCGAGCGCAGGCGCGTCGTTGGTGCCGTCGCCGGTCATGGCGACCAGCCGGCCGCCCTCCTGCTCCTTCTTGATGAGAGCCATCTTGTCCTCGGGCGTGGCCTCGGCGAGGAAGTCGTCGACGCCGGCCTCCTCCGCGATCGCACGGGCGGTCAGCGGGTTGTCGCCGGTGATCATCACGGTGCGGATGCCCATCCGGCGCATCTGCTCGAAGCGCTCGCGCATCCCGTCCTTGACGACGTCCTTGAGGTGGATCACGCCCAGCGCCCGTGCGGCGGATCCGTCGCGCAGCTCGGCCACCACCAGCGGCGTACCCCCGGCGGTGGAGATGGCGTCGACGATGTCGCCCACCTCAGCGGTCGGGTGGCCCCCGTTGTCGCGCACCCACTTCATCACCGCGGTCGCGGCGCCCTTGCGGACCTGGTGCCCCGGTCGGTCGACCCCCGACATCCGGGTCTGTGCGGTGAACTCGACGAAGGTGGCGCCGTGGGTCACGTCCGCGGCCGGCTCACGCAGGCCGTACCGCTCCTTGGCGAGTACGACGATCGAGCGGCCCTCGGGCGTCTCGTCGGCGAGCGAGGACAGCTGTGCCGCCCCGGCGAGCTCCGCCTCGCCGCAACCGGTGACCGGCACGAGCTCGGCGGCCTGCCGGTTGCCCAGCGTGATGGTTCCGGTCTTGTCCAGCAGCAGCGTGTTGACGTCGCCGGCGGCCTCGACCGCCCGCCCCGACATCGCGAGCACGTTGTGCTGGACGAGCCGGTCCATGCCGGCGATGCCGATGGCACTGAGCAGCGCGCCGATGGTCGTGGGGATCAGGCAGACCAGGAGCGAGGTCAGGATGATGATCGACTGGTCGGCGTGGGAGTAGATCGCCATCGGCTTCAGCGTGACGGTGGCGCACAGGAAGATGATGGTCAGGCTCGCGAGCAGGATGTTGAGTGCGATCTCGTTGGGGGTCTTCTGCCGGCTGGCGCCCTCGACGAGCGCGATCATCTTGTCGACGAAGCTCTCGCCGGGGTTCGTCGTGATCCGTACGACGATCCGGTCGCTGAGCACCTTCGTGCCGCCGGTGACCGAGCTGCGGTCGCCGCCGGACTCGCGGATCACCGGTGCGGACTCGCCGGTGATCGCGGACTCGTCGACGCTGGCCACACCCTCGACGACGTCACCGTCGCCCGGGATGAGCTGGCCGGCCACCACGACGACCCGGTCGCCCACGCGCAATGTCGAGGCCGACAGCTCCTCGGTGGCGCCGTCCTCGCGGAGACGGGCTGCGACCGTCTCCTGCTTGGTACGCCGCAGCGTCTCGGCCTGGGCCCGGCCCCTGCCCTCGGCGACCGCCTCGGCCAGGTTGGCGAAGACCACGGTGAGCCAGAGCCACACGACGATCGACCACGCGAAGAAGGTGGGTCGCTGGACGGCGAGCACGGTGCAGAACACGGCACCGACCTCGACCACGAACATCACCGGTGCCTTGACCATCTGGCGGGGGTCCAGCTTGCGCACCGCGCCCGGCAGGGCGTCGCGCAGGACCTTGGGTTCGAGCAGGGGAGTCATCACAGGCCTTCCGCGAACGGGCCCAGCGCGAGCGCGGGGAAGAAGGTCAGGCCGGCGACGATCACGACGATGCCGGCGAGCAGGGAGACGAAGAGCGGTCCGTGCGTGGGCAGCGTGCCCGCGGTGCGCGGCACGGGCGCCTGCCGGGCGAGTGACCCGGCCAGGGCCAGGGTCAGCACGATCGGGAGGAACCGCCCGATCAGCATCGCGATGCCGATCGTGGTGTTGTAGAACGTCGTGTTCGCGGCCAGGCCGGCGAACGCCGAGCCGTTGTTGTTGGCCCCCGACATGTAGGCGTAGAGGATCTCGCTCAGCCCGTGGGGGCCCGGATTGAGGATCGAGGCCCGTGCGCTCTTGAGCGACAGTGCGAGGCCCGTCATCAGCAGCACGGTCACCGGCATCACCAAGATGTTGCCCGCGACGAGCTTCATCTCGCGGGCGGTGATCTTCTTGCCCAGGTACTCCGGCGTCCGGCCGACCATCAGCCCGGCCACGAAGACGGTGAGCACCGCGACGACGAGGATGCCGTACAGGCCGGTCCCGACGCCCCCGGGAGCGACCTCGCCGAGCCCCATGTTGAGGATCAGCAGGCCGCCGCCGATCGGCGAGAACGACGAGTGGAGGGCGTTGATGGCGCCGGTGCTGGTGCCGGTCGTCGAGACGGCGAACACCGATGAGGCCGGTACGCCGAAGCGGGTCTCCTTGCCCTCCATCGCGGCTCCGGCGAGGTGCGACGCCGTGCCGGGGCTGTGCACCTCGAGGGCCCACACCGCCGCGACGAGGACGACCCAGATCCCGGCCATCGTCGCGACGATCGCGTAGCCCTGGCGCAGGTCGCCCACCATCACCCCGAAGGTGCGGGTGAGGCAGACGGGGATGAGCAGCAGCAGGAAGATCTCGAGCAGGTCGCTGAGCGCGTTCGGGTTCTCGAAGGGGTGGGCGGAGTTGGCGTTGTAGAAGCCGCCGCCGTTGGTGCCGAGCTCCTTGATCGCCTCCTGCGAGGCGACCGGACCGCCCGGCAGGTGCTGGACGTGGCCGGCCAGGGTGGTCACGTCGATGCCCGAGGAGAAGTTCTGGACCGCGCCGAGTGCGATGAGGGCGAGGGTCGCCAGGACCGCCCCCGGCAGCAGGATCCGTACGACGCCGCGGGTCAGGTCGACCCAGAAGTTGCCCAGCCGGTCGGTGCGGGACCGGACGAAGCCGCGGATGAGCGCCACGGCGACGGCCAGCCCGACCGCCGCCGACACGAAGTTCTGCACGGCCAGACCGGCCATCTGCACGGTGTAGCCCATCGTGGACTCGCCCGAGTAGGCCTGCCAGTTCGTGTTCGTCACGAAGGAGACGGCGGTGTTGAAGGCGAGGTCGGGCCGGACGGCCGGGAGGCCGAGCGACCACGGCAGGTGTGGCTGCACGCGCTGCATCACGAAGAGGACCACGACGCAGATCGCGGAGAAGACGACCAGCGAGCCGGCGTACGTCCGGACCCGCTGCTCCGAGCGGGGGTCCACCCCGACCAGTCGGTAGACGACGCGCTCGACGCGCAGGTCGTTCTCGCTGGTGAACACGCGCGCCATGTAGCCGCCCAGCGGGCGGTAGCAGACGGCGAGGGCAAGGATCAGCACGCCGACCTGGAGCAGGCCGGCCACGGTGTCGTCCATGGTCAGAACCGTTCGGGGAGGAGGAGGGCGACCACGAGGTAGCCCAGCAGCAGCGCGCTCACGACGAGGGCGACGACGTTCTCGGCGCTCATCGCGCCACTCCGCGCAGGGGGCGCCCGGCGAGCAGGGCCACGGCGAAGCCGCCGAGGAGGAGCAGGGCCGTGTGGTTCGGCACGATCTGGCCGAAGCGGTTCAGCTCGAAGCCGTCGGTCAGCGCCCATCCGGCCCCGGCGACCAGCGCGGCGTGGGCGAGGGGGAGCACGAGGCACAGGGAGGCGCTGAGGACCAGGAGCGCGGCGACGGCGTACCCGGTCGGGACGGACAGCGCGCCCATCACGGCGACGGAGGCGAAGAGCGCCCCACCACCGATGGCGGCGCGCACGCCGGCTTCGTCGATCAAGGTGGACATGACTGCAGTCAATGCCCGGGCGAGGCTGCTCAGGGCCGTCCTAACGCGCCGCTAACCGCGGCCTGACAAGCCCTAACAGGGGTGTTAGGAAGTTGTTAGGAGGACCGGCATCGGTAGGTCGGCCGGATTCACTCTCGGTGTGACCGTCGCCGCCGGGCCAGCTCCCTACGCCGTACCCCCGACTTCCGACGGGGACGGCACCCACGACAAGCCGCACACCTGGTGGAAGGTGATGTGCCTGACCGGTGTGGACTACTTCTCCACCCTGGGCTACCAGCCGGGCATCGCGTTCCTGGCCGCCGGCCTGCTGAGCCCGATGGCGACCATCATCCTGGTCCTGCTGACGCTGTTCGGCGCGCTGCCGGTCTACCGGCGGGTGGCGCAGGAGAGCCCGCACGGGCAGGGCTCCATCGCGATGCTGGAGCGGCTGCTGCCGTTCTGGCGCGGCAAGCTGTTCGTGCTGGTCCTGCTCGGCTTCGCGCTGACCGACTTCATCATCACGATCACCCTCTCGGCCGCGGACGCGGCCGCCCACGCGGTGGAGAACCCGCACATGCCGGCGTACCTGCACGGCAAGGAGATGTGGGTGACGCTGTTCCTGGTCGCCCTGCTCGGTGCGGTGTTCCTGCGCGGGTTCGGCGAGGCGATCAGCGTCGCGGTGGGCCTCGTCGTCGTGTACCTGGCGCTCAACGCCGTCGTCATCGCGGTGGGGATCGTGCACGTGATGCACCACGGCCACGTCGTACCGGACTGGTGGCACTCGCTGACCCTCGAGCACGGCAACGTCGCCCTGATGATCGCGGTCTCGGTGACGCTCTTCCCGAAGCTCGCGCTCGGCATGTCCGGCTTCGAGACGGGCGTCGCGGTCATGGGGCACGTGAAGGGCGATCCCGGTGACCGGCCGGACCGGCCCGCCGGGCGGATCCGCAACACCAAGAAGCTGCTCACCACGGCCGCGATCATCATGAGCGTCTACCTGATCGCGTCCAGCCTGGTCACCACCTGGCTGATCCCGGCCAAGGAGTTCGAGACCGGCGGATCGGCCAACGGACGCGCCCTGGCCTACCTGGCCCACCTCTACCTCGGTGACACCTTCGGTACGGCGTACGACCTCTCCACGATCCTGATCCTCTGGTTCGCGGGCGCCTCGGCGATGGCCGGCATGCTCAACCTGATCCCGCGCTACCTGCCGCGCTACGGCATGTCGCCGGAGTGGGCGGGCGCCACGCGGCCGCTGGTGCTGGTGCTGACGGCGACCGCCTTCCTCATCACCTGGATCTTCGACGCGAACGTCGACGCGCAGGGCGGCGCGTACGCCACCGGGGTGCTGGTGCTGATGACCTCGGCGAGCGTCGCGGTCGCGCTCGCCGCGCGGAAGGCCAAGCAGGCCGGCTGGACGGCCGCATTCGTGGCGATCTCGCTGGTGATGGCCTACACGACCGTCGACAACGTCCGCGAGCGCCCCGACGGCGTCAAGATCGGTGCCTGCTTCATCGCCGCGATCATCGTGCTGTCGCTGGTCTCGCGGATCTTCCGCTCGCTGGAGCTGCGGACCACCGAGATCAGCTACGACAGCACCGCGGAGTCCTTCCTCCGCGACTGCGCCCGGCGCAGCATCCGGCTGGTGGCGAACGAGCCGGGCGCCCGCGACGTGGCGGAGTACCGCGAGAAGATGCTCCAGGTCATCGACGACCACGAGCTCCCGGACGCGGGCGACATCATCTTCGTCGAGGTCACCGTCGCCGACTACTCCGACTTCGAGAGCAGGATCGAGGTCCACGGCGAGGTGCTGCACGACGAGTTCCGGGTGCTGACCGTCCGCGCGGCCACGGTCCCGAACGCCCTGGCGGCGCTGCTGCTGGACATCTGCGCGCGCACCGGCGTACGTCCGCACATCTACTTCGAGTGGACCGAGGGCGGTCCGCTGGGCCAGTTGGCGCGTTTCCTGCTCTTCGGCGGGGGCGAGGTGGCACCGTTGACCCGAGAGGTCGTACGCCGCGCTGAACCGGACCGCCGGCGCCGACCCCACATCCATGCCGGCTGACCGTCGGTGCTTAACTTTCGTCAGCGCCGTGCCCGCACGGGGCCGACGACGACAGGGGGCGTGACCGAGGGTGAGCGACGCAGTGCCGACCTTCCCGCCGAGGCTCACGCCCAGCGAGGCCGCGCTCGAGGTCGGCCCCGGCCTGCTTCCCGAGGTCGATCCCGCCGCTGCGGTGGTGGACATGCCCGTCGACCCGGTCGCCGAGCTCGGGCCGCGCCCGGTCGAGGCGCCGACCGGTGTGGACATCAGCTACGAGCAGTTCGGCCGCCACTACATCCGCCGGGTACTGAACCCCGGCCGGGTCGCGGACACCATCGACGCGCTCCTGGGCCCCACGATCGAGCTCGGCCCGATGGGCGCCGGCCCGGGCCGGGCGTTCGCGAGCGTCAAGGTCTTCGGCCGGTTCACCGGCTGCAGCGCCGCGGAGATCCCCGGTGACCTCCTGACGTACGCCGTCGACCTGCCGATCGCCGTCACCTTCACCCTCGAGCTGCCCTTCGACACGCTCACCTTCGACGCCGACGTCGTCGTGCCGCTCAAGCTCATCGTGCACACCGTCGCGCCGACCACCATCAAGATGGAGCTGCTCACCCCGACCGAGGAGCAGGTCGGCCTGAGCATCCAGCCCTCCACCCGCCGCGGCGCGGTGTTCCAGAAGATGACCGGCCTGGAGTCCGAGCTGCGCCGGTTCCTGCTCAAGGTCGTCCGCGTCGAGCTGGCCAAGCCCTACATCCGCAAGGCCATGGAGCTCGACATGGAGGACCTCATCGAGAAGGCCTGGGGCGAGCTCTCCAAGAACTTCCTGCCGCAGAGCCCCGAGGACCGCAAGGTCTGATCCCGGCTCCATCTCAGGTCCCTCTCAGCGGGGTCTGTCATCGTCGGGAGCCATGGAGGAACCCGCAACACCCCGCGCGCGCCGTCGCCGCACCGTGATGGTCACCGGCCGCTGGGTCGCCTCGGCCGCCGTGATCGCCGCCATGACCGCCGGTGCGGCCGCGGTCAACACCGACGACGACGCCCCGCTGAGCGCCGACTCGATCTCCTACGCCGACCCGCCGGACGACCTCGCCTGACGATGCGGCTCAGTCGCCCGAGGGGACGATCGCGGAGAGCACCGTCCCGTCGGCCCGCTGGACGCCGGCGGGGTTGACCGGCTCGCCCTCGAGCCGCGGTCCCTGGTGCGCGAGAGGTACGACGACGGGCTGGTCGTCCTTCAGCGCGATCGGCTCGCCGCGGACCATGAGCGTCAGCGGGCCGGCGCCGTCCTCGATCTGCAGCTCCAGCTCGGTCGCCCGCACGCACACCCGCACCCGGGTCTTGCGCAGGGTCAGCCGGAACGTCAGCGACTCCCACGACTCCGGCAGTCGCGGATCGAGCTGCCACTGCTCGTCGCCGCGGCTGCCGCCGAGGTCCCGGAAGCCGCCGAAGCCGCACGCGAGGGCGCTCCACACGCCGCCGGTGGAGGCGATGTGCAGGCCGTCGGAGGTGTTGGCGTGCCGGTCGTCGAGGTCCACGAACAGCGAGCCGAGGAAGTAGCGCAGCGCCAGGTCGGCGTACCCCACCTCGGCGGCGATGATCGACTGGACGACGCCGGACAGCGTCGAGTCGCCGGTGGTGATCGGGTCGTAGTAGTCGAAGTCGGCCTTCTTCTGCTCCGCGCTGAACTCCTCGCCCTGCAGGAACAGCGCCAGCACGACGTCGGCCTGCTTGAGCACCTGGAACCGGTAGATCACCAGCGGGTGGTAGTGCAGCAGCAGCGGCCGCTTCTCCAGCGGCGTGTTCTCCAGGTCCCACAGCTCGCGCTCGAGGAAGTGGGAGTCCTGCGGGTGGATGCCCAGGAACTCGTCGTACGGGATCAGCATGCCGTCGGCGGCGGCCGCCCACTCGTCCGGCTCGTCATCGGTGAGGCCGGTGCGGCGCACCATCTCGGCGTACGCCGCCGGGTCGTCGCGCTGCAGCTCCCACACCGCCCGGGCGGCCCGGCGCAGGTTGAAGCGCGCGAGCACGTTCGTGTACAGGTTGTCGTTCACGACGGTGGTGTACTCGTCGGGCCCGGTGACGCCGTGGATGTGGAAGGTCCGGCGCGACTCGTCGCGCCAGAAGCCCAGGTCGGCCCACAGCCGCGCGGTCTCGACGAAGATGTCGATGGCCCCGCTGGCCAGGAACTCCACGTCCCCGGTGGCACCGACGTACTGGCTGAGGGCGTAGGAGATGTCGGCGTCGATGTGGTACTGCGCGGTGCCGGCGGCGTAGTAGGCCGAGGCCTCCTGGCCGTTGATGGTGCGCCAGGGGAACAGGGCGCCCTTCTGGGCCAGCTCGCGGGCACGGTCGCGGGCCGCGGGCAGCAGGGTGTGCCGGAAGTGCAGTGCGTTCCGCGACGCCCAGGGCATCGTGTAGGTCAGGAACGGCAGGACGTAGATCTCGGTGTCCCAGAAGTAGTGACCGCCGTAGCCGGACCCGGACACCCCCTTCGCGGGGATGCCCTGCCCCTCCGCGCGGGCCGCGGCCTGCAGCACCGCGAAGAGGTTCCAGCGCACGGCCTGCTGGATCGCGGGCTGGCCGGGGACCTCCACGTCGCCGCGCTCCCAGAAGACGTCGAGGAGCCGGCGCTGGGCGGCGTACTGCGCCTCGATGCCCTGCTCCCAGGTGCGGTCCAGGGTGCGCTCGCAGCGGTCGATCAGCTCGCGGGCCGGCACCGACTCGGCGGTGTGGACCGAGACCACCTTGGTGAGCGTGATCGTCTGGCCCGGCTGGGCGGCGATGCGGTAGATCAGCTTGGCGAGGTCGTCCTCGGCGTGGGCCTGGACCGAGAAGTCGGCCTCGGTCTCGAGCCGGTGGTCGGCCACCACGCCGATGGTCATGCCGGAGGAGGTGGTGCGGTAGCCGAGCTCGAGCCGGCCGGTATCGGCGTCGGCACCGTGCAGCACCGGCTGCAGCACGCGGCGGTTGAACACCGAGGCCTTGCGGGGGTCGGTGGACTCCTCGGCGTCGCCGTTGGACGTCGGCTGGCCGTCCTGGCGGTTGATCACCTGCGAGGACAGCGCGACCGATGCCGGGTAGTTCAGCAGGGTCACCTCGTAGGTGATGATCGCGAGGTGGCGCTGCTCCAGCGGCACCATCCGGGTGCTCCGGACCCGCACCCGCTTGCCGCCGGGCGTGCGCCACACCAGGTCGCGGGTCAGTACGCCGGTGCGGAAGTCCAGCGAGCGCTGGTAGTCGATCAGCTCGGCCTTGGTGAGGTGGAGCGGCTCGTCGTCGACGTACAGCCTGATGATCTTGGGGTCCGGGGCGTTGACGATGGTCTGGCCGGTGCGCGCGAACCCGAACGCCTCCTCGGCGTGCAGGATCGGCCAGGTCTCGTGGAAGCCGTTGAGGAAGGTGCCGTGGGAGTGGTAGGTCCTGCCCTCCTCGTAGTTGCCGCGCAGGCCCAGGTAGCCGTTGGCCACGGTGAACAGCGACTCGGTGACCCCGAGGTCGCTGGGGTCGAAGCGGGTCTCGACCAGCCGCCACTCGTCGGCCGGGAAGCGGCTGCGGTCCAGCGGATCGGTCGCCGGCGGGGCGTGGTGGGAGGGCCCGGGGTTGAGCAGCTCCTCGGGGGTGGGGGTCACCGGACCAGCTCCTGCAGGTCCTGTACGACGAGCTCCGCACCGTGCTCGCGCAGCGCGTCGGCCCCGGCGCCGCGGTCCACGCCCACGACCAGGCCGAAGTGCCCGGCCCGCCCGGCGGCCACGCCGCTCACGGCGTCCTCGAACACGACCGCCCGGTCGGGCGTGGCGGACAGCGCCTCGGCCGCGTGCAGGAAGGTGTCGGGGGCGGGCTTGCCGGCCAGCCCGAGCTCGGCCGCGACGGCGCCGCTCACGACGGCGTCGAAGTAGTCGAAGACCCCCGCCGCGGTCAGCACCGCGGGCGCGTTGCGGCTCGAGGACACGATGGCCATCGGCGTGCCCTGCGCCCTGAGCTGGTCCAAGAGCGCGAGCGAGCCCGGGTAGGGCGCTACGCCGTCACGCTCCAGCACCTCGCCGAACAGGGCGTCCTTGCGGTTGCCCAGCCCGCACACCGTCTCCGCCGTGACCGGGTCGGTGGGGGCACCCTCGGGCAGCGTGATGCCGCGGGAGGCCAGGAAGGACCGGACCCCGTCGTAGCGCGGCTTGCCGTCGACGTAGGTGAAGTAGTCGGCGTCGGTGTAGGGCGCCTGGCCCGGATGACCGGCCAGGAAGTCCCCGAACATCCGCGCCCACGCGCGCATGTGGACCTCGGCGGTCGGGGTGATCACACCGTCGAGGTCGAACAGCGCAGCGTCGTACCTGCTCCAGTCCAGGGGCGGAATCGGCATGCGCACAGGCTAGTGGGGAGCGCACCGCCCGCTGGTTTCCGGCGGGTGAACGACGTCGTGGAGGCGGGAATGACGCACATTTGATGGTGGAATGGGGGCCATGGGGCTCATCGGGTTCGCGAAGAACCGCGTCGGAGTCTGGTTGCTCAACCGGACCATGAAGGACGGCATCGACCTGCGGAAGCTGCGCTTCCTGCCCGAGTCGATCTCGCTGCCGCTCAAGCGTGACGGTCTCGACCCGCTGCCCGCGCTGATGGACGTGCAGGCCGAGGCGCCGGTCAAGAAGCTCGCGACGCTGTTCGGCAAGAGCGTCTGGCTGGTCAGCGGGTACGACGCCGCGCGGGAGGTCCTCGCGGGCGACGCGGAGACCTGGTCCAACGACCTCGGCCAGTTCGTGTCCCAGGAGGGCAAGTCCGACGAGGAGCAGATCGGCGGCCTCGGCATGACCGACCCGCCGCTGCACACGGCCCTGCGCCGCTACCTGACGCCCGAGTTCACGATGCGTCGCCTCGCGCGGCTGCAGCCGGGCATCGAGGAGATCGTCGGCAAGCGCCTCGACGCGATGGCGGCCGCCGGCACCGACGGTCGCGCCGTCGACATGGTGCAGGAGTTCGCCTTCGCGGTGCCGTTCGACGTGATCTGCGACCTGCTCGGTCTGCCGGTCGACGACCGCGCGAAGTTCCTCGAGCTCGGTGTGGCGCGCTTCGATCTCAGCGAGGGCGGCGCCGGGGCGTTCGGTGCGCAGAAGGGCACCCGCGAGTTCCTCATCAACGCGGTGCGCGAGCAGCGCCAGAACCCGGGCGACGGCCTGATCGGCGCGCTGCTGAAGGAGCACGGCGACGAGCTCGACGACCTCACCCTCGGCGGCATCGCCGACGGCGTGTTCCTCGGCGGCTACGAGACCTCGGCCTCGATGCTCGCGCTCGGCACCTACCTGATCGCGACCAACCCCGAGGCCGGCCGGATGCTGCGCTCGGACCCGGAGTCGGTCGACAAGGTGGTCGAGGAGCTGCTGCGCCACCTGTGCGTCGTCCAGCTCGCGTTCCTGCGCTTCGCCAAGCGCGACGTCGAGGTCGCCGGTGTGACCATCAACGAGGGCGACGCGGTCGGCGTCTCGCTGATGGCCGCGAACCGCGACCCGGTGCTCGGCGACGGCCTGGGCGACTTCGACCCCACCCGCGAGTCCACCCGCCACCTGGCCTTCGGCTGGGGCATGCACCGCTGCGTCGGCGCGGAGCTGGCGCGGATGGAGCTGCGCACCGCCCTGCGGATGCTCGCCGAGCGCTTCCCGGACCTCACCATGGCCGCCGACATCGCCGACCTGGAGTTCCGCAAGCTGTCGGCCGTGTACGGCGTCGAGGCGCTCCCCGTCTTCACCGGCGACCGGGTCGGCGCTCCGGCCTGAGCAGGGCCACGACCGTCTCGGTCACCGCGGCGAGGTCGGGGTGGGTGGAGCGGCTGGTCGAGGTGCTGTTGAGCGCGCCGACGACCAGGTCGCGTAGCACCCGCAGGTCGACGTCGTCACGGACCACGCCGTCGCGCCGCCCGCGGTCCAGGACGTCGAGCCAGACCTTCGCGAACCGGCGCTCGTGGACCACGTGCGCCTCGCGCAGGTGCGGGGGCAGGGTCTCGACCATCCGCACGACCGACGCCGCTCGGTCGTCGCTGGCGTGCAGGGCGGCGAGGTGCCCGCGCACCGCGGCCCGTAGCCGCTCGGTCGGCAGGGCGTCCTCGTCGACCGTGGCGATCGCGGCCTCGAGCGCTGCGCGTGCCGAGTCCACGCCCTCCTGGAGCGTGGCCGCGACCAGGTCGTCCTTGCCGGGGAAGTGGAACGCGAGGCTGCCGACCTTCAGCCCGGCGGCGTCCGCGATCCGACGCAGGCTCGCACCGCCGTACCCGTGCTGGGCGAACTCGTGCGCGGACGCCTCGAGGATGCGCCGGCGGGTGCGCGCGGCCTTGGTCTCGGTGGACTCCACGACACCACCCTAGCGAATCTGACGCTTGTACGATTATATTGAAATCGTACGACCGTCCGATTCTAAGGAGAACGCCATGACCGTCCCGCGCACCCAGGATCGGATGACCCACGACCTGTTCCTGCCCGAGGAGACCATCGCGCTGCGCGCCCGGGCCCGCGCGGCCGTCGCCACCCACGTCGCGCCGGTGGCGCGCGAGATCGGCGCTCGCGAGGAGTCCGCCGACAGCTTCCCGTGGAAGGCGTTCCGCGGGCTCGCGGACGAGGGCCTGTTCGCGGTGCCGTTCGGCGGCTACGACCACCCGATGCTCGGCGTGTGCACGGTGGCCGAGGAGATCGCCTACGAGTCGTCCTCCCTGGCCGGGGTGTACGACGGCCAGTGCATCCTCGTACCCGCCACGCTGTCCTTCGCCCGGCCGCAGGTCAGGGACCGCCTCGTGCCGGACCTGGTCTCCGGCGAGCAGGCGTTCGCCTTCGCGACGACCGAGCCGGAGACGAGCTCGGACCTGACGGCATCGCGGCTGCAGACGTGGGCCGAGGAGACCGCCGACGGCTTCGTCGTCAACGGCCGCAAGCGCTGGATCACCAACAGCGTGGTGGCGGGCTGGGTCTCGATCCTGGTGCGGGCCGGCCGCGACGGCGACCGTGCGCACATGCTGCTCATCGACCTGACCAGTCCCGGCGTCCGCATCGGCACCCCCGACCTCAAGATGGGTCACCGCGGCCAGATCACGGCCGACATCGTGCTCGAGGACGTCCACGTCCCGCGCGAGAACCTGCTCGGCGAGCCGGGCGGCGGCATGGCCGTCGCGCTGCATGCGCTGGTGCGCGGGCGGATCGGCATCGGCGCGGCGGGGGTCGGTGTCGCGCAGGCGGCCCTCGACCTGGCGGTCCACCGGCTGCAGACGCGGGAGGTCTTCGGCCGCCCGCTCGGAGCCCTGCAGCACTGGCAGTTCGTGATGGCCCAGCGCGCCACCGAGATCGAGTGCGCCCGCAGCCTCTACCAGAAGGCGGCGCTGCTGCTGGACGGCGGCGACCCGACGGCCGAGCCGGAGGCCGCGATGGCGAAGGCGTACGGCACCCGCCTCGCCGGCGACCTCGTCCGGGAGTCGCTCCAGATCCACGGCGCCCTCGGCTTCGCCCGCCAGGTCGGCGAGACCGGCGAGTCGGTGCGGCTCGAGGAGCTCTACCGCGACGCGAAGATCCTGGAGATCTTCGAGGGTGCCAACGAGCTGCAGCAGTGGATCATCGCGCGTCGCCTCATCGGCCGTGACATCACCGGCTGAGGGTGCCCGGGGCCCTCGCGCCTCAGAGCAGCACCGACCGCGCGAGCACCTTGAGTCGCTCCACGTGCCGTGCGGTCGGCTCGGGGCGGGGGTCGAAGGCGGTGGTCAGCGCCATCCCGCGCAGGCTGGTGAACAGGATCTCGCGCAGGCCCTCGTAGTCCTCGCGCGCGCACAGGTCGGGGCCGAAGAAGCCGTCCATGGCGGTGCGGATCGCGCGGGCGATCTCGCGCTCGCCGGGCAGCAGCGCCTCCCGCAGCTCCTCGTGGGTGCGCGCCGCGATCCACAGCTCGGTGGCGGCCCAGAAGTAGCCCTGCGTGAACGTCGCCGCCATGGTGTCGACGATCGCGTCGATCCGCGCGGCGGGGTCCTCGGGCCAGACGTGGTCGCTGGGGAGCTCGCCGACCCGCGCGCGGGCCAGGTGCTGGGCCGCGGCGATGAGCAGCGCGTCGCGCGAGGGGAAGTGGTGCAGCAGCCGGCCGCGGGAGACCCCGGCCCGCTCCTGGATCTGCACGGTGGAGGCCCCGCCGTACCCGTGCTCGAGCAGGACCTCCACCGCCGCGTCGAGGATCCGGCGCTGGACGTCGAGCGTGCGGGTCTGCACGGCTCGGGCCATGTGGCGCTCCTCTCGAACACGGACGGACAGGTGACAAACGGCGGAGTCGAAGGCTACCCTCGCACAAACCAGTCAGGACTGACTGGTTAATCATCCGGTCCTGGAGGTCCCCATGTCCACTCCCGTCATCGTCGACGTCGTCCGTCTCGCGTCCGGCAAGGGCAAGCCGGGCGGCGCCCTGTCCGGCACCCACCCCACCTCGCTGCTCGTCCACGTGCTGAAGGCGATCGTCGAGCGCAACCACCTCGACCCCGCCCTCGTCGACGACGTCATCACCGGCTGCGTGATGCAGGGCGGCGAGCAGGCGCTCAACATCGGGCGCGCCGCCGTGCTCGGCGCGGGCTTTCCGGAGTCCGTCCCGGCCACCACCATCGACCGCGCCTGCGGCTCCAGCCAGCAGGCCGTCCACTTCGCGGCGCAGGGCGTCGCGGCCGGTGCGTACGACGTCGTGATCGCCGCCGGTGTCGAGTCGATGAGCCGGGTGCCGATGGGGAGCACCACCCAGGGCAAGGACAGCGCGGGTCCCGAGGTGCATGCGCGCTACCCCGAGGGGCTGGTCAACCAGGGCGTCTCCGCCGAGCTCGTCGCCCGGCGCTGGAAGCTCGACCGGGACGCGCTCGACGCCTACTCGGCCGAGTCGCACCGCCGGGCCGCCGCGGCCATCGCCGCGGGCGCCTTCGACAAGGAGATCCTCCCGATCGCGGTGGGGGCGGCGGACGGCTCCACCGTCGAGCACCGCGTCGACGAGACCGTGCGCGCCAGCACCACGGCCGAGGGCCTCGGCCGGCTCCAGCCGGCCTTCCGCACCGACGAGCTGGCCGCACGCTTCCCCGACATCGAGTGGCAGATCCACCCGGGCAACTCCTCGCCGTTCACCGACGGTGCCTCGGCCGCGCTGATCATGAGCGAGGAGATGGCGGCACGGCTCGGCCTGACCCCGCGCGCCCGCTTCGTGTCGTACGCCGTGGTCGGCGACGACCCGCTGATGATGCTGACCGCACCCATCCCGGCGAGCCAGAAGGCCCTCGCCAAGGCCGGTCTCGGCATCGACGACATCGACGCCTACGAGGTCAACGAGGCGTTCGCCCCGGTCCCGCTCGCCTGGGCGCACGACCTCGGCGCGGACCCGGCGCGGCTGAACCCGCGCGGCGGCGCGATCGCCCTCGGGCATGCGCTCGGCTCGTCCGGCACCCGGCTGCTGACCACCCTGCTCCACCACCTCGAGGCCACCGGCGGCCGCTACGGCCTGCAGACCATGTGCGAGGCCCAGGGCATGGCCAACGCCACCATCATCGAGCGTCTCTGACCACGGGCGTCCACCTCCACACACCCCTCGAGCTCCTCGAGTCATAGAGAAGGAACTGAGAATGCAGATCGACAACACCGTCGCCCTCGTCACCGGCGGCGCCTCCGGCCTCGGCCGCGCCACCGTCGAGGCCCTGCTCGCCAAGGGCGGCCGTGCCGTCATCCTCGACCTCCCGGGCGGACCCGGCGAGGTGGCCGCCAAGGAGCTGGGCGACGCCGTGCGCTTCGCCCCCGGCGACGTCCGCAGCGAGGCGGATGTGAAGGCGGCCATCGCTGCCACGGCTGAGCTGGGAGATCTCCGCGTCGTGGTCAACTGCGCCGGCACCGGCGACGCGATCAAGACCGTCGGCAAGGGCAACGAGCCCTACCCCTACGACAAGTTCCAGCGGATCATCGAGATCAACCTGCTCGGCACCTTCAACGTCATCCGCCTCGCCGCGGCGCACATGGCCGGCCTCGACCTGCTCGGTGAGGAGCGCGGGGTCATCGTCAACACCGCGTCGGTGGCGGCCTTCGACGGCCAGATCGGCCAGGCGGCGTACTCCGCGTCGAAGGGCGGCGTCGTCGGCATGACCCTCCCGATCGCGCGCGACCTGTCCACGATCGGCATCCGCGTGGTCACGATCGCGCCCGGCCTGTTCGACACCCCGCTGCTCGCCTCGCTGCCCGAGGAGGCCCGGCGCAGCCTGGGCCAGCAGGTGCCGCACCCCTCGCGCCTCGGCGACCCCCGGGAGTACGGCGCCCTCGCGGCCCACGTGGTCGAGAACCCGATGCTCAACGGCGAGACGATCCGGCTCGACGGCGCGATCCGGATGGCCCCGCGATGACCTCCCTCAACCAGCGCGGCGGCTTCTACACCGAGGACCACGAGGCCTACCGCGCCTCGGTGCGCGAGTTCGTGCGCCGCGAGGTGGAGCCGTACTACCTGGAGTGGGAGGAGGAGCGACTCGTCCCGCGCAGCGCCTGGCTGGCGGCCGGCAGGAACGGCATCATCGGCCTGTCCGTGCCCGAGCGGCACGGCGGTGGCGGCGAGCCGGACATCCGCTACCCGATGGTCGTCACCGAGGAGCTCGCGGCGATCGGTGCCACGTCGTACAACCTCGGCCTGCGGCTGCAGGACGACATCGTGCTGCCCTACTTCCTCGACCTGTGCACCGAGGAGCAGAAGCAGCGGTGGCTGCCGGGGCTTGCCTCGGGCGAGCTCGTCGGCGCGATCGCGATGACCGAGCCCGGCGCCGGCAGCGACCTGCAGGGCGTCCGCACCAGCGCGGTCCGCGACGGCGACGGCTGGGTGCTCAACGGGCAGAAGACGTTCATCACCAATGGCATCAACGCCGACCTGGTCATCGTCTTCGCCCGGACCGACCCGGACGCGGGCTCGCGCGGCTTCAGCCTGCTGGTGGTCGAGCGTGACGACGCGGGGTTCAGCCGCGGCCGCAAGCTCGACAAGGTCGGCATCCCCGGCCAGGACACCGCCGAGCTGGTCTTCGAGGACGTGCACGTCCCCGCGCACAACGTGCTCGGCGAGCCCGGTCAGGGGCTGATGTACCTGATGCAGCGCCTGCCCAAGGAGCGGCTCTCGCTGGCGTTCCAGGGGCTGGCCGGTGCCGAGGCCGCGCTGCGGTGGACGCAGGACTACGTCTTCGAGCGTGAGGCCTTCGGCCAGCGCATCGGCGACCTCCAGGCGACCCGCTTCGAGCTGGCCGACCTCGAGACCGAGGTCGAGGTGACCCGCGCCTACGTGCAGGCCGCCGCGCTGTCGCTCAACGAGGGCACGCTGACCACCGCGGAGGCGTCCAAGGCCAAGCTCTGGGCGACCGAGATGCAGGTGCGGGTGACCTCGCGCTGCCTGCAGCTGTTCGGCGGGTACGGGTTCATGAACGAGTACCCGATCGGCCGGGCCTATCGTGACTGTCGCGTGCAGACCATCTATGGCGGCACGAGCCAGATCATGAAGGAGATCGTCGGCCGCGACATCGCGGGCCGCTACCCGAAGGAGGCCGGGCGATGAAGCTCGGAATGATCATCAACTACGCGGGCGAGTTCGCGGAGACCGTCGACCTCATCGTCGCCTACGAGCAGGCCGGTCTCGAGATGGTCGCCATGCCGGAGGCCTACTCCTACGACGCGGTCAGCCTGCTCGGCTTCCTCGCGGCGAAGACCGAGAAGGTCGAGCTGATGTCGGCGATCCTGCAGGTCTACTCGCGGACGCCGGCGCTGCTGGCCATGACCGCGGCCGGCATGGACTACGTGTCCGGTGGCCGCTTCATCCTCGGTCTCGGCGCGTCCGGGCCGCAGGTCGTCGAGGGCTTCCACGGCGTGAAGTACGACGCCCCGCTCGGCCGCACCCGCGAGGTCGTCGAGATCTGCCGCACCGTG
The DNA here is from genome assembly GCF_054777895.1 of Nocardioides ultimimeridianus. Classification (NCBI taxonomy): domain Bacteria; kingdom Bacillati; phylum Actinomycetota; class Actinomycetes; order Propionibacteriales; family Nocardioidaceae; genus Nocardioides; species Nocardioides ultimimeridianus. Next base: position 33,533 of record NZ_BAAHAB010000017.1, read on the forward strand.
TGGAAGCGCGAGGTGCTCGACCACGCCGGCAAGTACTACAAGGCGCCGCTGACCAAGGAGGACGGTGGCACCGGGCTCGGCAAGCCGCTCAAGCTGATCAACCACCCGGTCCGCAGCGACATCCCGGTCTCGATCGCCGCCCTCGGCGAGAAGAACGTCGAGCTGGTCGCGGAGATCTCGCAGGGATGGCAGCCGCTGTTCTTCCACCCGCTCAAGGCCCGGCAGGCCTGGGGATCGGCGCTCGACGCCGGTCTCGCGAAGCGCGACCCGAGCCTCGGCGAGCTCGACATCCAGCTGCAGATCAGCTACCACCTCGGCGAGCCGTCGCCGGAGGAGGTGCAGAAGGTGCGCGACCAGCTGGCGCTCTACATCGGCGGGATGGGTGCGCGGGACAAGAACTTCTACAACCAGCTCGCCTGCCGCTACGGCTACGAGGACGAGGCCAAGGAGATCCAGGACCTCTACCTGTCCGGCCAGAAGGCCGAGGCGGCGAGGATCGTGCCCGCCGACCTGGTCGAGGCCGTGACGCTGATGGGCGACGAGGACTCGATCCGTCGCCAGCTCACCGAGCTCGACGACGCCGGCGTCCGCACCCTGCTGATCAACCCGGTCGCCGCCGACCCGGCCGACCGCGTCGCGCACGTGCAGGCGCTGTCCGGCCTGCTGGCCGAGCACAAGGCGGCCCGCGCGTGAGCGGCCGGTTCACGATCGCCCGTGACGGTCATGTCGCCACCGTCGGCCTCGCCGGGTCCGGCGGCAAGCCGGTCATGGACGGGGCGTTCTTCGCCGAGCTGCGGGAGACCTTCTCCGCGCTCGACCGCGACGCCGACGTCCGGGCGATCGTCGTCACCGGCAGCGGCGGGCACTTCTCCTTCGGCCTGGACCTGGCCGAGGCGGCCGGAACCTTCGGCAGCCTGGGTCAGCGGCCCGGCGCCGCCGGCCGCGCCGAGTTCCTCGAGCTGATCCGCGACTGGCAGGCCACCGTCACCGCCGTGGCCGCCTGCCGCAAGCCCACGATCGCCGCGATCGAGGGCTGGTGCATCGGCGGCGGCGTCGACCTGGCCTCGGCCTGCGACGTCCGCATCGCCACCGTCGACGCGAAGTTCAGCATCCGCGAGGCCAAGGTCGCCATCGTGGCCGACCTGGGCAGCCTGCAGCGCCTGGTCGGCATCATCGGCGACGGCCACCTGCGCGAGCTCGCGCTCACCGCCGACGACATCGACGCCGCCCGCGCCGAGCGGATCGGCCTGGTCAACAGCCTGTACGCCGACGGCGCCGCCCTCCGCGCCGCGGCCGCGGACCTGGCGGGCCGGATGGCCGCCAACTCGCCGCTCGTCGCGCAGGGCATCAAGGACGTCCTCGACGCCGAGCGCGGGCCACGGGTCGAGGCCGGGCTGCGCTACGTCGCGGTGTGGAACTCGGCGTTCCTGCTCAGCGACGACCTCAACGAGGCGGTGGGTGCCTTCCTGGAGAAGCGCCCGCCGGCGTACCAGGGCCACTGAGCGCTCCCGTAGGTGTGAGAGTGACCGATAGGTCACTCTCCCACCTACGGGACGACGTAGCCTGCCCTCGTGCGTCGCGTCCTCCTCCCGCTGCTCCTGGTGGCGGGCCTCCTGATCCCGGCCCCCGCCCAGGCCTCGTCGTACGCCGGCAACGGCACGGCCGTGACGCTGCGGATGCGCGCCGCGATCAATGCGCTGCGGGTGGCCGCCGAGACGCCGAGCGGCTACGACCGCGACCTGTTCCCGACCTGGACCGACCAGGACGGGGACTGCTTCGACACCCGTGCCGAGGTGCTCATCCGCAGCTCCTCGGTGCAGATCACCGCGAACGACAACTGCACGGTCGAGACCGGCCGCTGGTACGACTGGTACGACGACACCACCTACCGCTACGCCTCCCAGCTCGACATCGACCACCTGGTGCCGCTGTCGGAGGTCTGGGCGTCCGGGGGCCGGCGCTGGTCGCCGTCGCGCCGCGAGGCCTACGCCAACGACCTCGCCGACCCGCGCACCCTCGTCGCGGTCTCGCTGCACGCCAACCGCTCCAAGGGCGACCAGGAGCCGGACGAGTGGATGCCGATCGACCACCCGTGCCGCTACGTGCGGTCCTGGGTCGTGGTGAAGACGCGGTGGGGCCTGGCGATCGACCGCGCGGAGAAGGCCGACCTGCTGCGGATGGCGACCTACTGCGGCAACCCGGTGCTCCGCACCCACCGCGCCACAGTGAGCTAGACGTTCACCGTCCAGGAGTGCCTGCTGCCCAGGACGGTCGCCGATCCGGCGTACGTCGCGGTGAGGGTGTGGCGTCCCCGGGCGAGCGTGAGGGTGACGACGACGTGGCCGTGCTCGCCGGCGGTCAGGGTGAGTGCCTTGATCGTCGCGGAGCCGTTCTTGATGGTCAGCCGTCCGGTCACCGGCAGCGTCGAGGTCACGTCCAGGGTCACCCGGACCCGATGCCCGCTCAGCAGTTTCGAGGTCTCACGGATGCTGCTGGCGGCCTTGTGCGCGCTCAACGACGTCACGGTCTGGGCGGAGGTCGTCGCGAGGTCTCCGCTGTAGCGCACGTGCGCCCCGGCCCAGGTCCCCGCGGTGGCCGCACGGACGTGGGCGATGCCGAGGGAGTCCAGCGGGGCTGAGCCGAGCGGGGCGCCGGTCGACGAGGTCACCGTGACGGTGCCGGTGGGGATCGGCCCGGGCGAGCTCACGTGGACCTGCCAGGTGCGTGTGACCAGGACCGAGGTCGTCGGCACGGAGACGGTGGGCGTCGCCTTCTGGACGGGGGTCGAGACGGCCGGGCTCGCCACCAGCGAGGTGCTGCGTGCCGCGACGCTCAGGGTGGTGCCCGGGTCGACAGGGCCGGGGGATGTCCAGTCGGTGCCGCCCGCGGCGACGTGGCCGACGGTGATGCCGAGGGACCCGGCCGGGCTGCCCGGCGCGGCCTCCTGCACGTCGTACTCGGCGAGGGATCCGGCGGGCGGGGTCCAGGTGAGCGTCGCGGAGCCGTCGGAGTTGAGCCGGGCCGCGACCCCGGTCGGCGCCGCGGCGGCGAGGGAGGAGCGGTCGGCAAGGCAGATGTTGGCGCTGTTGCTCCACGCCTTCTGGACCTGGTAGTCGCCGAGAGCGACGTCGTCGGTGGCCTGCCCGGTGTCGCAGATGTCGGAGATCTCGCCGTTGTTGTCGTCGTACCAGCCCAGGACGCCGGCGCCGGTGCCGGTCGCGATCCCGACGTCGGGGTCGGTCATGGTCTCGACCAGCTCGTGCGAGGTGTAGCTCTCGAGCACCTGCGCGTCGGTGCCGGGGCCGCAGCCGCCGCCGGCCGGCGAGGGGTCGGGCAGCACCAGGTAGGTCAGGTTCATGTCGTTGACCTTGACGGTGGTGGTCCCGTGGTAGGCGCAGAACTGGACCATCGACTTGTTGCCGTTGGGGTCGGTGATGGTCGTTCCCGCCGGGAAGAACAGCGCATAGACGGTGTCGCTGTGCCCGTTGCCGTCCGGCACCGGAGCCGGCAGGGTGCCGTCCGCGGCATCGGCGGCCAGGGTGCTCTGGATGGTCGCGTCGCTGACGCTCGCCGGGGTCGTGAACGTCAGCCGGGTCGCCGCATCGACGTCGCCGTACTCCAACGAGGTGCCGCCGATGCCCGTGGCGGCGGTGCGGTACTCATCGAGCCAGGCGAGGTACGACGAGTGCAGCACCGCGCCGAAGAAGCCGCCCAGTCCGGCGGGAGGGGTGGTGCCGCCGTCCACCTCGGGCTGATAGGTCTTGCCGGTGCCCCACAGCACGGGCTCGACCACGGGGTTGGTGAGCACCCGGCCGCCGCGATAGGTGAGGTGGGGCGCGACCAGCAGGTTCGGAGAGACGCCGCTCCCCGGTGAGCGCAGCGGCATCACACCTGCGGGCAGGCCCGTCGCGGGGACGATGGGTCGCGTGTGGCCGCCTCCGGCGGCGGCGTGGGCAGCCGTGGGGACGGCCGCCGTCACGAGGAGGGCCGCGAGGGCCAGGGTGCGGGCACTGAGGGACACAACCCGCATTGTGATCCTGGTCGCGGCCGTGCGCGAGGGTTCGCCCGTTTCAGGTCCCCTTCATGAAGGTCTGCCTACCGTCCTGCGCATGACTGAGCGCACTGCCGAACGCACCGCACCCCGTACGTTCGTCGCCCCCAAGGTGCCGGAGGTCTTCGTCCTGTTCTGGGTGGTCAAGCTGCTGACCACCGCGATCGGCGAGACCGGCGCGGACTTCATGGGGACCACGAGCCTGGTGCTGGCCGGCGTCATCGGCATCGGCGGGTTCTTCGTGGCGCTGTGGTGGCAGCTGCGGGCCGCGACGTACAGCCCGATCCGGTACTGGACCGCGGTGCTGATGGTCGCCGTGTTCGGCACGATGGTGGCCGACGGCCCCCACGTCGTCCTCGGTACGCCGTACTACGTCGACTCGTGCGTCTACCTCGCGGCGCTCGTCGGGGTGCTGACCTGGTGGCGGCGCAGCGAGGGCACCCTGTCGGTGCACTCGATCACCACCGCCCGCCGCGAGCGGTTCTACTGGGCGACGGTGCTGCTCACCTTCGGTCTCGGCACGGCGCTCGGCGACACCACCGCGATCAACATGAACATGGGCTTCCTGGGCTCGATCGCCCTGTTCGCGGTCCTCATCGTGCTGCCGCTGATCGCCTGGCGGCTCGGCGCGAACGCGGTGGTGTGCTTCTGGGCGGCGTACTCGCTGACCCGGCCGCTCGGCGCGAGCGTCGCCGACTGGCTGGCGCACGCCAAGGACCAGGGCGGCATCGCGCTGGGCACCGGCCCGGTGACGGCCGCCGGCCTGCTCGCCTTCGCCGTGCTGGTCGGCTACCTGTGGCGCACCCACGCCGACGAGGAGGGCCACCACGCGCTGGCCCACGCCGAGCCCGAGGACCTCATGGGGCCGGCAGCAGCAGACGTACGCCCCGCCAGCGACCCTCGCTGACCAGCTCCAGCCGCCCGCCGCCCGCCTCCGCGGTCGAGCGGGCGATGTCCAGGCCGAGGCCGGTCGAGCCGCGGTCGCTGCGGCCGCGCTCGATCGCGGTGGGCGGGATGCCGGGGCCCTGGTCGAGCACCTCGACGCGCCACGCGTCCGAGTCCGCCACGACCCGGACGGTGATCGGCACGCCCTCGGCGGTGTGCGCGACGGCGTTCTCGATCAGGCCGTCCAGCGCTCCGGCGAGGTCGTCGGCCACCAGCCGGACCCGGGCCGCGGAGTCCGGCACGGCGACGGTGAGGGTGCGCTCCTGGTCCTCGGCGAGCGGCTTCCAGAACGCCACCCGATCCCGGACGACAGCGACGGCGTCGCAGCCGGGGTGCAGGCCCTCGCGGTCGCCGCGGCGGGCGGCGCGGATCAGCTGGGTCAGGCTGCGCTCGACCCCGGCGACGTGTTGCTCCAGCTCGGTGCGCTGCTGCCCCGGCGGCAGGGCCTCCACGCCCAGGCGGACCGCCGTGAGCGGCGTACGGAGCCGGTGGGAGAGGTCGGCGGCGTTCTCGCGCTCCATGGTGAGCAGCTCCTCGATCCGCGTGGCGAGCGCGTTGAGCTCCTCGGAGACCCGCGCGACCTCGGGCGGCCCGGCCACCGGCGCCCTCGCGTGCATCTCGCCGCGGCTCAGTGCGCTGGCGGTGTCAGCGGCAAGCCCGAGCGGCCGGGTGATCCGGCGCCCGACGATGTCGGCGGCCAGCCAGGCCAGGGCGAGCAGGAGTAGGGCGACCCCACCGATGCCCAGGTTCTGGGCACGGATGGCGTCGCCCACCGAGCCGTAGTCGACGGTCGACACCACGCGGGCGCTGCCGCCGCCCGCGGCGCAGAACACCTGCACGACGCGGCCGTCGTCGATGGTCGTGGTCTGCGGCCGTGACACCGCGCCGAGGTCGTGGTTGTCCTTGTCGTGATCGCCGAGCTTCGGCTCCGCGACCTCGAGCGCCGCGGCGCGGGCGGCCGCACCCAGGGGGGCGCCGGCGACCTCGCCGCCCGGCTCGATGACGGTCACGGGCGTGGAGACGCGTCCGTTGAGCCGGTCGAGGTACAGCGCGAGGGTCGCGTTGTTGTAGCTGCTGGTCGTCATGTAGTCGGCGGTGCTCTGGGCGGCGTACGTCGCCCGCTGCTCGGCCTCGGCGTACGCCTTGTTGCGCAGCAGCAGCGCGATCGGGATGCTCGCGAGCACGATGACCAGCGCGGCGGTGCCGACGCCGAGCACGGTGACCTGGGTGCGCAGTCTCATGGGGTCGCTCCCGGGTCGACCAGCTTCACGCCGACGCCGCGCACGGTGATCAGGTAGCGCGGCTCGGCCGCGGTCTCGCCGAGCTTGCGGCGCAGCCAGGACAGGTGCACATCCACGGTGCGGTCCGCCCCGCCCCACGGCTGGCGCCACACCTCGGCCAGCAGGACAGGCTTGGTGACGACCTCGCCCTCGTGCTGCATGAGGAACTGCAGCAGGTCGAACTCCAGCCGCGACAGCTCCAGCGGCCGGCCCGCCAGCGCGGCCTCCCGCGAGCGGACGTCGAGGGCGATCTCGCCGACGGTGAGGCGGGTGGTCGCGTCCTGGGGGAGCGCCGTACGCCGCAGCACCGCGCGGATCCGGGCGTCCATCTGCGCCACGGAGAACGGCTTGATCAGGTAGTCGTCGGCTCCCGCGTCGAGCAGCCGTACGACGTCCCGGTCGTCGTCGCGCGCCGTCGCCACGATGACCGGTACGTCGCCGAGGGCCCGTACGACGCCGAGCACCGACTCGCCCTCCATGTCGGGCAGCCCGAGGTCGAGCACGACGACCTCGACCGGTGCCGTCGCGAACGCGGTCACGGCCTCCGCGCCGTGGGAGACGGGCGTGACCACGTGCCCCAGGGCGGACAGGCCGCGGGTGAGCGCCTGCCGGATCGCCCCGTCGTCCTCCACCACCATCACCGTCGCCACTCCTCGAATGTAGTGATGGACAGCGGCCCGCGGGCGATCCTTGACGTTCTCTTGACGTCGCGTTGGCGCGGCCCTGACCCCGCGGTGGGAAGGCTGGTCCCATGTTCGACGTGATCAACGGCCTGCCCGTGCACCCGCTCGTCGTCCACGCGGTCGTCGTGCTGCTCCCGCTGGCCATTCTCGGGACGATCGCCCTCGTGGTCCGACCGGCCTGGCGGCGCAGCTACGGTCCGCTGCTCGTCGCGTGCTCCCTGGTCGCAACCGTGCTCATCCCGATCGCCACCTCGAGCGGCGAGGCGCTGGAGACGCACGTCGGCAATCCCGGCGAGCACGCCCGGCTCGGCGACCAGCTGATCTGGTTCGCGCTGCCACTGCTGGCGCTCGACGTCGTGCTCGTCGTGCTCGACCGGCGTGGGCGCACCGGCAACCCGATGCGCGTCGTCGGCGTGCTCGCGGTGGTGGCTGCGGTCGCCGCTGGGGTGCAGGTCTACCGTGTGGGCGACTCCGGTGCCCGGGCCGCGTGGGCCGGGCAGGTCCAGAACACCGTCCCGTCCAGCCCGTCCAGCGCTGCTGGCAACTGAGCTCATCCGAGGAGAGACATGACCGAGAACACGAGCGGGAGCTCGATCCCCCGCCGCAGCGTCGTCGCCCTGGCCGGAGCGGGAGCGGCCGTCCCGCTGCTCGCCGCCTGTGGCAGCAAGGGCTCCGACGTGGCCAGCGACCCGGCGACCACGGCCCCGCCCAGCGCGACGACCACGGTCACCGCGAAGGGCAAGGGCGGGACGCCCTCGGGCACCCAGCTCGGCGCGACCTCCGACATCCCGGTCGGTGGCGGCGCGGTCTTCTCCGGCGAGCAGGTCGTCGTGACCCAGCCGACCGCCGGGCAGTTCAAGTGCTTCAGCTCGGTGTGCACGCATGCCGGCTGCTCGGTCGCCGCGGGCTCGACGCTGGACTGCCCGTGCCACGGCAGCAAGTTCTCGATCACCGACGGCTCGGTCATCCAGGGCCCGGCGTCCACGCCGCTGCCCGAGAAGACGATCGCGGTCTCCGGCGGGGAGATCTACCTGCAGTCCTGAGCTGCTCGGGCTACTCCGGCTCGGGTGTGAAGTCCGGGTCGGCCAGCAGGTAGCGGGTGATCCGCCCGTCCCGGCCGTGCGTGGCGGAGTGGACCGGTTCGGGGAGCATCCGCCCCTCGGCGGTGTCCCAGAACCGATCCACCCTGCGGGCGACCTGCCGCGCCGCACGGCCCGCGAGGCCCCGGTGCGGCAGGTAGGGGTGGGGTCGGCTCGGCGCCCGTGACTCGTCGGCGTAGAGACGTTGCGCGATGCTTCGGCGTACGTCGGGGGAGGCCGCCAGTCTCTCGACCAGGGACTCCTCCATCGCGAACCAGGCCTCCAGCTCGTCGTGGATCTCGCCCCATACCGAGGTCCACGGCGTCCGGATGTTGTACGTCGATCCGTACAGCTTGCCCTTCGCCTCTGCCAGCGCTGCCTCGAGCCGACGGCTCTGCCGGGCGAACTCACGGGCGAACTGACGACCTTCGGGAACCTGTCGTGCCACCGCAGGCAGCAGCACGGCGTTGGCCGCCGCGACGTGCCGGCTGGCGCTCGCCAGGAACCGGTCGGTCGCGGGGAATCGGTCACGGGGCCGGTCTCGAGTCGGTCTGCTCTGACGGGCGTGGTCCAGTCGCGCCGCGAGCACCTCGTGGGTCAGTTCGACATTCGTGGAGAGTTCGTCCTGCATCTCGTCGTCCGATCACTACCCCCCACTTGTCACTATGCGCCCGCCCCCGGGAATGCGCAACGGCCCGGCCGCTCGCGAGGAGCGGCCGGGCCGTTGCGTCGTACGGACCCTAGAGCTGGGGGAACGTGGGGTACTCGACACCCGAGATGTACTGCACGGTGCGCAGCACCTGGCAGGAGTAGCCGAACTCGTTGTCGTACCAGACGTAGAGGATCGCGCTGTCGCCGTCGACGATGGCCGCGTTGCCGTCGACGATCGAGGCGGCGCGGGCGCCGACGAAGTCGGTGGAGACGGCGTCGTTGGCCTGGGTGTAGTCGAGGGCGCGGGCCAGCGGGCCGACCAGCGAGGCCTTGCGCAGGTGGTCGAGGACCTCCTCGCGGGTGGTCTCGCGCTTGAGCTGCAGACTGAGGATCGCGATCGAGACGTCCGGGGTGGGGACGCGGATCGAGTTGCCGGTGATCTTGGCGTTCAGGTCCGGGAGAACCTTCGCGACGGCCGAGGCGGCACCGGTCTCGGTGATGACCAGGTTGAGCGGCGCGGACCGGCCGCGGCGGTCGGCCTTGTGGTAGTTGTCCAGCAGGTTCTGGTCGTTGGTGAAGGAGTGCACCGTCTCCACGTGGCCGCGGATGATGCCGAACTCGTCCTCCATCGCCTTCAGCGGCGGCACGATCGCGTTGGTCGTGCAGGACGCGCAGGACAGGATCGTCTCGTCCCGGTCGGTCTCGAGGTGGTTGACCCCGTGCACGATGTTGGGGACGTCGCCCTTGCCCGGCGCGGTCAGCAGCACCTTGCGGATCCCGGGGCGCAGGTGCTGGGCGAGGCCCTCGCGGTCGCGCCACTTGCCGGTGTTGTCGATCAGGATCGCGTCGTCGATGCCGTACGTCGTGTAGTCGATCTCGCTGGGGTCGTTGCTGTAGATGACCTGGATCTCGTTGCCGTTGGCGATGATCACGTTGCGCTGCTCGTCGACCGTGATCGAGCCGTTGAACTGGCCGTGGATCGAGTCGCGGCGCAGCAGGGACGCGCGCTTGGCGAGGTCGCCCTCGCCGCCCTTGCGCACGACGACGGCCCGCAGCCGCAGGCCGTTGCCGGAGCCGGCCTTCTCGATGAGCAGGCGCGCGACGAGGCGGCCGATCCGGCCGAAGCCGTAGAGGACGACGTCGGTGCCGACGGGGGCCTCGTGCTCGCCGATCGCGCCGGCGAGGGCCTCGGCGGTGAAGGCCGCGACGTCGTCGGGCTCGCCTGCGGCCTTGTAGGCCTTGAGCAGCAGCGCCAGGTCGATCTTGGCGGCCCGTACGTCGAGGTCGGCGATCGCCTCGAGGAACGGCATCGTCTGCACGACCGAGAGCTCCTCGCCCTCGATCTGGCGCGCGAAGCGGTGGATCTTGAGGATGCTGACGGCCGACTTGTTCATCAGCGAGCGGCTGTGGAGCAGGATCGTCAGGTCCTTCTCCCGCTGCAGCTTGCCGATGATCGGGATCATCGCCTCCGCGGTCGACTCACGGTTCTTCCAGCGGTCGAAGATGTCCTCGTTGACAGTCACTGCATCCCCTTCGGGCTCCGGCGAAACTCCCCGCGATCGTAGGGGAGGCCGCGGGGTCGGGCGGAAATCAGGACGGGCGTGAGATAGCGGACACCGCCCCGGAGACGACCGTCGCGCCGCGCTCGTCGTCGTGGTGGACGGCCGGGGTCAGGCCGTGGGCGGCGAAGGTCGCGGCGACCGCCTCGGCCTGGTCCTCCCCGGTCTCGACCAGCAGGGTGCCTCCGGGGCGCAGCCAGCGAGCGGCCTCGGCGGCCACCCGGCGGATCAGGTCCAGGCCGTCCGCACCCCCGTCGGTGGTGACCCGCGGCTCGTGGTCGCGCGACTCGGCGGGCATCAGTGCCAGGGCGTGCGTGGGGACGTACGGCATGTTGGCGAGCAGTACGTCGATCTCACCTGCCAGCTCCGGCGGGAGCGGCTCGAACAGGTCGCCCCGGTGGACACCGCCGGGGACGCCGGCCAGGTTGCGGCGCGCGCACGCCACCGCCGCCGGCTCGATGTCGACCGCGTGCACGGCGACCTCTCCGGGGGGCCGGGTCCGCGCCAGGGCGAGGCCCAGGGCGCCGCTGCCGCAGCCCAGGTCGACCACCGTGGCCGCTCCTTGCTTGCGCGCAAGCAGGGAGTTGCTTGCGCGCAAGCAAGCCGCAGCGACCTCCACCAGCAGCGCCGTCCGCTGCCGCGGGATGAACACCCCCGGCCCCACCGCGACACGCACCCCGGCGAAGTCCACCCAGCCCACCACGTGCTCCAGCGGCTCCCCGGCGACCCGCCGGGCCACCATCGCCTCGAGCTCCTCCGCCGACCCCGCAGAGGACGTGAGCACGGCCGCCTCGTCCTCGGCGAACACGCAGCCGGCCGCGCGGAGACGGGCGACGAGAGCGACGAGAGGCACGAGTTCGGGCACCGGCCCAGTGTCGGTCATGACGCCGTCGCCCCGATGCACGACACTGGTCCCCATGCGACCGCAGGTCGTCGCCCACCGGGGCGCGAGCGAAGAGCTGGCCGAGCACACCTTGGGCGCCTACCTGGAGGCGCTCGACGTGGGGGCCGAGGGGTTGGAGTGCGACGTCCGGCTGACCGCCGACGGGCACCTGGTCTGCGTGCACGACCGGGACCTCCGGCGTACCGCCGCGACCAAGGGGCTGGTCTCCCGGATGGAGCTCGCCGACCTCTCCGACCTCGACTTCGCGTCCTGGAAGAACCCCTGGGCCGACCTCGACGACGAGGCGCCCGACGAGGACGAGAGCCTGCGCGGCGTCCTCACCCTGCGCAAGCTCCTGGAGACCGTCGCGGACTACCCCCGCCGGGTCGAGGTCGCGATCGAGACCAAGCACCCGACGCGCTACAGCGGGCTGGTCGAGAAGCGGCTGGTCGAGATGCTGCGCGAGTTCGGGTGGCACACCGCGGGCGCGCCGATCCGGGTGATGAGCTTCTCCAACACCGCACTGCAGCGCGTGCAGCGGCTGGCCCCGGAGCTGCGGCTGGTGCAGCTGCTCGACCGCCCCAGCTACTGGCCGGTCCTCAAGCGCACGACGCCGCCGGAGTGGATCCTGGGCCCCGGCATCAAGATGCTCGAGCAGAACCCCCGCACGCTGGACTCGATGGTGCGCAGCGGGCGCGACATGCACGTGTGGACCGTCAACCACGGCTACCAGCTCAAGCTGTGCCAGGACGCGGGCGTCAAGGCGATCATCACCGACCGCCCGAAGTTCATGCTCGGTCTGCTCGATCAGTAGATTCCGGGCATGGCCAAGCGCACCCGGACCCAGACCGCCAAGCCCCTCGCCCCCGGTGAGGTCGGTCCGCGGCAGCCCTGCCCGTGCGGCTCCGGCAAGCGGTACAAGGCCTGCCACGGAGCGCCCGGCGGCGGCCAGGTGTTCGTCAAGCGCCCCTTCGAGGGCCTCGCCTCGGAGTGCGACATCGTCGCCCTGCGCGAGCTCGTCCCGGCCGCCAGCGCCCCGATCACCGTCCGGGGCCACGAGGACCGCACCGTCCAGCTGTGCACGCTGCTGCCCATGGCCGCGCCCGCGCTGGTGCGCGAGAACGGCGCGATCTGGCTCGGCCTCCAGGTCCAGCACGCGTACGGCGACCCGGCCCGCGACCTGGGCGCCGTGCTCGAGGCCGCGCTGGTCGCCGAGCCCGGCGTGGTCGGCCTGACCAGCGACCCCGGCCAGGGCCCGCGGCTGCAGGACCTGCTCGTCGACGCGCCGCTCGACGTCACCGTGCATGACGGCTTCGACTTCTGGGTGGCCGACATGGACGCGACCGACGAGGTGGCCCAGGCCCTCCAGGAGGCCGACGGCGCCGCCGCACCGACCGCGCGGCTGACCGAGGTCACGGCGGCGTACTGGACCCGGATGGGCGCCAAGGAGCACCTGCGCTGGGTGATGCCGGAGCCCGAGGACCGCCTGCTCGACGCGCTCGCGCGGCTGCACGTACGCGGTGATGACGTCATCGTGCCGGACGCCCGCTTCGTGGGGATGTTCCGTGCCCACGGCCTGCTGGCGCCGGTCTGGGACCTGCCGGTCGGCACCGGCGCCGAGGCGGTCGAGACGCCGGCGGCGGAGTTCAAGAAGAAGCTCGATGCCGCCCTGGCCGAGCTCGCCGACGGCGAGCTGACCACCGAGGAGCGGTCGGCCCGCAGCGGCCTCGCGAACCGTCAGGTCACCATCCGCTGACCCGACGGTGTCGGCGGCCCTCCGCTGTCGGTGGTCGGGTGCAGGGTGGGTCACACCTGATCCCGCTCTCGGAAGGACCCCCGATGCCCGCCAACGCCGCTCCTGTCACCGATGAGCGCTCCGCCCTCCTCGCGTTCCTCGGCCAGCAGCAGGACGCCCTGCGCTCGGCCGTCTTCGGCCTCACCGACCCGCAGGCGGGCGAGCGCCGCTCGCCCAGCGAGTTCAGCGTCGGCACGCTGGTCAAGCACCTCGCGCTGGTGCTCGACACCTGGCTGTCCTCGGCGCTCGCCGCCCCGGGGCGTCCGGCCCGGGTGAGCGACCAGGACGCCATGGCGGCGTGGACCGATGCGTTCACCTGGGGCGAGGGCGACACGGTCGAGGCCGCGCTGGCGGCGTACGACGACGTCTGCGGCCGCATCCTCGACGCGGTGGCGACCCTGGACCTCGACACCCCGGTCCCCGTGCCGGAGGCGCCGTGGTTCCCGAAGGACGTCGAGGCGTGGAGCGTGCGCTGGGTCTGGTTCCACCTCTTCGAGGAGCTCGCCCGGCACGCCGGCCACGCCGACATCGTGCGCGAGGGCGTCGACGGCGCGAAGGCGATCGAGCTGCTCGCGGGTCGCGAGGGCTGGCCCGCGACGCCGTGGGTCACGCCCTGGCAGCCGCCGGCGGGCTGAGCGGCATCAGCGCCGGCTGAGCACCCACACGTGCAGCCGGGAGTAGCCCTTGACCGACACCCGGCGCAGGCGCCGGAAGCGGTACGCCGCCACGTCGGGCTCGTGGTCCTCGGTCGGCTCACCCTCCGCGGCCTCGGGCCGGCCGCCGAGCGCGGCGTGCAGACCGCGGTCGATGAGCACGCTGCCGGGCCGCGCGACCGAGGTGAGCCGGGCCGCGATGTTCACGACCGGGCCGTAGACGTCGCCCAGCCGGCTGACCACGTCGCCGTACGTCACGCCGGCACGGACCGCGGGGAAGTCGTCGTCGGGGTCCTCGCCGCGCGCGACCAGCTCGAGTGCGATCTCGGCGATGTCCTGGGGGCTGTCGGCCACGATGAGCAGCTCGTCGCCGATGTTCTTGATGATCCGGCCGCGGTGCTCGACCACGGTGGACAGGGCGCGGGTCTCGAAGGCCTCGAGCCACTCGACCAGCTCGGCGTCGTCGAGGGTGCGGGAGCGGGAGGTGTAGCCGACGATGTCGACGAAGCACACGCCCGCCGCGTGCGCGTTGGTGCGGTCCACCAGGAGGCGGCCCGCGGCGCTGAGCAGGTGCCGCTTCCAGGTGTAGTCCTGGAGCTTCTCGACCCGCGGCAGCGCCTCCTCCCCGAGCAGCACCATCGCGTCGTGGAGGTCCATCCCGCTCTCCATGGCGACGTCGGCGAGCAGGGCCGCCTGCCACTCGGCGAGCCGCGCGAAGCTGCGTCCCCAGGTGCGCACCAGGCCCTCCTGGCGGTCCGGGCTGAGGACACCGAGCTCGATCAGGTCGTTGGTCAGGCGCAGCGCCTCGAGGTCGGCCTCGGTGTAGGCGATCTCGCCAAGCGGTGTCGAGGCGAAGCCGAGCTGGCGCCACAGCTCGTTGGCGAGCTCCAGCGGGATGCTCGCACGCTCGGCGATCTGCTCCTGGCTCATCGTCGGGCGGGAGCCGAGCAGGCTCTCCTCGAGCATCTCGAGGAGCCCGGAGTCGTCCGAAGGCGCAGCGACGACGGCGTCGACCCCAGGGTCAGACCCTGCGTCGACCCCGTCGTCGGGGGTTGCGGTCACCGTCAGGACAGGCGGGACTGCGCCACGTCGGCAAGGGCCTGGTGGAAGGCCGGCCAGTCGTGGTCGAGCTCGCGCAGCGTCTCGTCGGTGAGGTGGATCGTCTCGAGCGGGGTCATCGCGACGACCGTGGCCGAGCGCAGCTTGCCGCCCATGATCGCCGTCTCGCCGACGATGTCGCCGGGGCCGAGCGTCGCGATCTCGGTGCCGTCGCGACGGATCGAGACCGTGCCGCTGAGGATGATGTACGCCTTGTCGGCCGGGGTGTCCTCCCAGATCGGGGACCAGCCCTCGGGGAGCTTCACACGTCGGCCGGCGCCGCTGATCCGTGCGATCTCGGTCGGCGTGAAGTGCTCGAAGAACGTTGCCATGCTCGAACCTTAGTGCCGAACGCCTCCGGGCGGGAGGACAAACTTCCGAACCGCTGACGCGGTGTCGCGGTCAGCGCGAGCGGAACGGGTCCGCCGGGTACACCCCGAGCACGGTGATGTCGGTGGTGAAGAAGGCCAGCTCCTCCAGCGCGCGCTTCAGGCCCGGCTCGTCGGGGTGCCCGTCGACCTCGGCGAGGAACTGCGTGGCGGCGAACTCCCCGCCGACCATGTAGCTCTCCAGCTTGGTCATGTTGATGCCGTTGGTGGCGAACCCGCCGAGCGCCTTGTAGAGCGCCGCGGGCAGGTTGCGGACGTTGAACACGAAGCTGGTCACGATCGGGCCGTGGCCCGCGGGAGCCGCCTCGAACTCCGGCGACAGCACGACGAACCGGGTCGTGTTGTGGTCCTCGTCCTCGACGTCGGAGCGCAGGATCTCCAGGCCGTAGACCTCGGCGGCCAGGGGAGGGGCGATCGCCGCCATCCGCCGGTCGCCGGCCTCGACGACCTCACGCGCGGCGCCGGCGGTGTCGCCGGAGATGACGGGCTTGAGCCCGAGCTCGCGGATCACCCGGCGGCACTGACCCAGCGCGTGCACGTGGCTGTGCACCGTCTCGATCTCGTCGACGCCGACGCCCGGCAGCGCCATCAGCGCGAACTGGATCCGCAGGAAGTGCTCGGCCACGATGTGCAGACCGGAGCCGGGCAGGAAGTGATGGATGTCGGCCACCCGGCCCGCGATCGAGTTGTCGATCGGGATCATCGCCCGCGCGGCCTCGCCGCTCCGCACCGCCGCGAAGACGTCCTCGAACGAGGCGCACGGCACCGTCTCCCAGTCGGGGTAGTGCTCCTTGCACACGATGTGGGAGTTGGCGCCGGGTTCCCCCTGGTACGCGATGCGGGGCATGGCGCCAAGGGTAGGGCGTCGTCATTCACTAGCGTTGCGCACATGGTCCTCGGCATCCTCGCCCTGCTCGTCGCGATCCTCGCCCTGGCGCTGGCGGTCCTCACTCGGGTGGAGGTACGCCGGTCCGCGGCCCGCCCGGACGCGGCGGCGGACCTGCCCGCCGACGTACCGTCCCTGCGGGCGGAGGTGGCCGCTCTGCGCGAGGAGGCCAAGGGGGCGCTGCGCCATCTCGCGGTGGTCCGCTACGACGCGTTCGACGAGATGGGCGGGCGGCTGTCGTGGTCGCTGGCCCTCCTCGACGACGGCGGGGACGGGGTGGTGCTCACCTCGATCCGCGGCCGCGACGAGGCCCGCACCTATGCCAAGCCGATCGCGGGCTGGGCCGGCGAGGCGGAGCTGTCCCCGGAGGAGTCCGAGGCGGTCGCCCACGCCCGGATGGCCCGGCTCTAGCCGTGCAGCGCTAGCGCGCCACCCGCACCAGCACCCGGCCGTGGATGCACTCCATGGTCAGCTCCCGTCCGGCCCCGATGATGTCCCCGTCGAGCTGGCGGGGCACCTCGGTGGACGCGCGTACGGCGACCTTCCGGCCGGTCATCCGCGCCACCGACTCCCCGGCCCGCTCCTCGCGCCGGCTGAGGATGCGCACCACGATCGGGATCCAACTGAGGAACTTGCGCGGGTAGAGCATGACCACGTCGAGCTGGCCGTCGTCGATCGCCGCGTCCGGAATCAGGTTCATCCCGCCCTGGAGCGACCCGACGTTGCCGATGACGCAGGTGCGGGCGCGGTGCTTGGTCCACGGTCCGTCGTCGACCGAGATCTCCAGGCGCATGGTCGGGAACATCAGCGCCTTGAGGCCGGACAGCACGTAGGCCAGCCAGCCGACCTTGGCCTTGATGTCCTCGTTGACGCCCTCCATGATCGCGGCGTCGAAGCCGAGCCCGGCCATCACCATGAAGTGGCTGTCCTCGATGCCGTCGCCGGACACGGCGACCATGTCGATGGCGCGGTCCTGGCCGGTGAGCGCGATGTCGATGGCGGCCCGGATGAACAGCGGAAGGCTGAGGTTGCGAGCCAGCAGGTTGCCGGTGCCGGCCGGGATGATGCCGACCGGGATGCCGGTGCCGGCGAGCTCGGCGCAGACCTCGCGCACCGTGCCGTCGCCACCGCAGACCAGCACCAGCTCGGCCCCGCCGACGGCGGCCTCATGGGCCTGCCCGGTGCCGGAGTCCTCGACCGTGGTGAACAGCCAGCGCGGCTCGGACCACCCCGAGGCCACGGCCATCTGGGTCACGAGCGCCTGGAACTGCGGCACCGACTCGACCTTGATCGGGTTCAGGACCACGGCCAGCTCGCGGTTGCCCGGGTAGGCCTCGGGCAGGGGAAGCGCGCCGAGCGCATGGCTCTTCGGCAGCGGGCTGTAGACCGCCAGGCCGAGCAGGACCAGGCCCGCGCCGAGCAGCACCCCGCCCACCACGTCGCTGAGGTGGTGGCGTCCCAGCAGGATCCGGTCGGCGGCCACCACGAGCACGACCAGCGTCGCGGCGGCGTACACGAGGCGCCGGAGGGCCGAGCGCCGGATCAGCATCAGCGCGATCACGATGACCAGGCCGGCCAGCGTGGCGATGTGGGAGCTGTGCCCGGAGGGGAACGAGTGGCCGTGCAGCACCGCGCTGGTCCACTGCCATGAGGGCCGGTCGCGCACGATGAGGGTCTTGACACCGGTGGTCACCAGCGCGCAGGCCGCCATGGAGACGACCACCAGGATCGCGGCGCGGCGCAGCTTGCGGGCGAAGGCCAGCCAGCCCGCGATCAGCAGCGTGTACGCCGTCATGCCGATGTTGTCGAAGGCGATCTCCACGCCGCGCAGGACGTGCACGAACCACGCGGGCGAGGAGTCGGTCACGGCCCAGCTGCGCGTCTGGTCGTCGAGCGTGGCCAGCGGGGACCAGTGGACGTCCACGAGGACCGTGAGCCCGGCGAACAGGCCGAGCAGGAGCGCGGACCACAGCAGCGGGGCCCAGCGGGGACGGTCGAGCACGGCCTGAGGATATCGGCGTCGGTGTGCGGGGATAGCGTCGGAGCATGACCGACGCTCCCGCCGTACCGCTCCGTCGCCTGGGCCGCTCCGGCCTGTCCGTCTCCACCGTCGGGCTGGGCTGCAACAACCTCGGCCGGCCCGGCACGGCCACCGAGTCGCAGGAGGGCACCGACCGCGTCGTCGGCGCGGCGATCGACGCCGGCATCACCCTCTTCGACGTGGCCGACACCTACGGCGCGACGCCCGGGCTGTCCGAGGAGCGCCTCGGCGCCGCTCTCGGCCGGCGGCGGGCGGACGTCGTCGTGGCCACCAAGTTCGGCATGGACATGGGCGGGGTGAACGGCCCGGACGGCAGCGCGCGCGGCTCCCGCCGCTACGTCCGTACGGCGGTCGAGGCGTCCCTGCGCCGGCTCGGCACCGACTGGATCGACCTCTACCAGTTCCACACGCCCGACCCGCTGACCCCGATCGACGAGACGCTCAGCGCGCTGGACGACCTGGTCCGCGAGGGCAAGGTCCGCTACCTCGGGCACTCCAACCGGGCGGGCTGGCAGATCGCCGAGGCCGAGTACGTCGCCCGCGCCCTCGGCACCACCCGGTTCATCTCCAGCCAGAGCCACTACAACCTGCTGGACCGCCGCGCCGAGCTCGAGGTGCTCCCCGCCGGCCGCGCGTTCGGCCTCGGGGTGCTGCCCTACTTCCCGCTCGCCAACGGCCTGCTCACCGGGAAGTACGCCGGGGGCGTGGCCCCCGAGGGCAGCCGGCTCACCCGCACCCGCACGCACCTGGTCGAGCAGGCCGCGTCGCCGCAGCTGCAGGCCTACTCGGCGTTCGCCGCGGCCCGCGACCTGCCCGAGGTGACCGTGGCCATCGGCTGGCTGCTGGCGCAGGACCCGGTGACCTCGGTCATCGCCGGCGCCACCCGCCCCGAGCAGGTCGCCGCCAACGCCGCGGCCGCCTCCTGGGTGCCCACCGCCGAGGACCTCGCCGAGCTGGACGAGCTCTTCCCCGCCCCGGAGAAGGTCGCCCCCTTCTGATTCTCATGGCCCGATAGCCTGACGCCATGATCGACCCGCGCATCCTCCGCGACGAGCCCGACCGTGTCCGCGCGAGCCAGGCCAAGCGCGGGCTGTCCGAGGGGGTCGTCGACGAGGCCCTCGCGGCCGACGCCGCGCGACGCCAGGCGATCGCGGACTTCGAGGCGAAGCGGGCCGAGCAGAAGCGGCTGGGCGGGCTGATCCCGAAGGCGTCGCCGGAGGAGAAGCAGGAGCTCCTCGCTCAGACCAAGACCCTGGCCGCCGAGGTGAAGCAGGCCGAGGAGGCGCAGCGCGAGGCCGAGCTGGCCTGGACCACCGCCCTCAAGCGCATCCACAACATCACCGCCGAGGAGACCCCGGCCGGTGGCGAGGAGGACTTCGCGGTCCTCGAGACCATCGGCACGCCGCGCGACTTCGCCGCGGAGGGCTTCGAGCCCAAGGACCACGTCGAGCTGGGCCGGATCCTCGGCGCGATCGACCTCGAGCGCGGGGCGAAGGTCTCCGGCTCGCGGTTCTACTACCTGACCGGCGTCGGCGCGGAGCTGGAGTTCGCGCTGATCAACCTGGCGATGGAGCAAGCCCGGGAGGCCGGCTTCACGCAGGTGATCGCACCCGCCCTGGTGCGACCCGAGGCGATGGACGGCACCGGCTTCCTGGAGCAGGCCGAGGAGAACGTCTATCGGATCGAGGGCGAGGACCTCTATCTGGTCGGGACGTCCGAGGTGCCGATGGCGGCGTACCACTCCGGGGAGATCCTGGATCCGGACAGCCTCCCGCTGCGCTACGCGGCGTACTCCTCCTGCTTCCGCAAGGAGGCCGGCAGCGCCGGCAAGGACACCAAGGGCATCATCCGGGTCCACCAGTTCGAGAAGGTGGAGATGTTCGTCTACACCACCCTCGAGGAGTCGTACGCCGAGCATGAGCGGCTGCTCGCGTGGGAGAAGGCGTTCCTCGACAAGCTCGAGCTGGCCTACCAGGTCATCGACGTGGCCGCGGGCGACCTCGGCAACAGCGCCAGCCGCAAGTTCGACTGCGAGGCGTGGATCCCGACCCAGGGCAAGTACCGCGAGCTGACCTCGACCTCGAACTGCCTGGACTTCCAGGCCCGCCGCCTCGACATCCGCCAGCGCGGCGAGGGCGGCAACGTGCCTGTCGCGACGCTCAACGGCACCCTCACCGCCATCACCCGCTGCATCGTCGCGGTGCTGGAGACCCACCAGCAGGCCGACGGGTCGGTCCGCGTGCCGAAGGCGCTGCAGAAGTGGCTCGGCCGCGAGGTGCTCGAGCCGGTCGCGCGCTGACCGATGACCGACCCAGGCTGGCGCCCTCGGCTGATCGCGCTCGACATCGACGGCACCCTGCTGCGCTGGATCGAGGGACAGGGCGCGAGCCAGGAGGAGGTCACGCCGGCCGTCCACCGGGCCGTCCAGCAGGCACTCGACGCCGGAGCGCACATCGTGCTGGCCAGCGGCCGCGCGCCGCACAACATGACCGCCGTGGCCGACATGCTGGACCTGCACGACCCGGCGCACCCCGAGCGCGCCGAGCGGCTCTGGATCGTGGCGGCCAACGGCGCCGTCGTGCTGCGGCACCCGCCGATGGAGGTCGTCTTCGAGGAGACCTTCGACGCCGGCCCGGCCGTCCGGGCCCTGCTCGCCGCCCACCCGACCGCGCTGGTCGCGGTCGAGGAGCGCGGGCTCGGCTACCGCGTGACGGCGCCGTTCCCCGAGGGCGAGCTCGGCGGCAGCGAGACCGTGGTCGACGACGTCGAGGAGCTGGTGGCCCACCCGGTCAGCCGTGTCATCGTGCGTGACCCCGACGCCGAGGTCGAGGACTTCATCCGCCTCGTCGAGGGCCTGGGCCTGCAGGGCACCGACTACGCGATCGGCTGGACCGCCTGGCTCGACCTCGCGCCGGTCGGGGTCTCGAAGGCCTCGGGACTGCAGTACGTCGCCGACCAGCTCGGCATCGGGGCCGCCGACGTGCTGGCCATCGGCGACGGCCGCAACGACATCGAGATGCTCACCTGGTCCGGCCGCGGGGTGGCGATGGGCCAGGCCGTCGACGAGGTGAAGCAGGCCGCGGACGCCGTCACTGCCACCGTGAACGAGGACGGCGCGGCCCTGGAGATCGAGCGCTGGTTCGGCACGGGCGACCGCCGATCTGGTGAGATGGGGGCGTGACTCCCGTGCCTGCATCCGTACGCCGATGGGCGGGTCCGCTCCTCGCGGCACTCGTCCTGGCGCTGGTCGCGCTGGTGCCCGCCGGCCCGTCCACCGCTGCCGCCGCGGCCCCCGCGACCGTCGCGCGGTCGTGCACGGTGAAGCCCTGGGACAAGGCGGCCGTGCAGCAGGCGGCGGTCGGTGTGGACTCGGTCATCGCGGCGCGCATCGTCAAGGTGGTGAAGACGCCAGGCCCGCCGCTGAACAGCGTGCGCGACTCGGGCTACTGGACCTACACGATCCGGGTGGTCGCCACCTTCCGCGGCTCCGCGCAGAACGGCGTGACCGCGACGATGACGCAGGTGCCGGTGACCCGGCGGCCCGGGACGCCGCTGACCCGCCGGGCGACGTACCTGCTGTTCCTGCACCAGCAGGGCGCCCGCTTCACGGCTCAGAGGTGCGGCGGCTCGGCCCTGCTCCCGCACGGCCTGTCGAAGGCGCTGCGCTCCAAGCTGACCGCCGACCTCACGGCTCCGGCCGGCTCCGGCGTCACGGTGCAGTGGAGCCAGCCCCACAGCGGCCTGCGCAACGTCCCGTCGCTGAACCGGTTGATGGCGCCCGGCGTCGGACTGGTCCTGATCGGGATCCTCGGCCTGCTGCTGATCGGGCGGATGGCCCGGTCCGGCCGGACCCCCTAGAGGTACATCCCGCTGGTGTCCTGGCCGCCCGAGCCGTCGGTCGGCTGCTGGTGGGCCTGCGCCATCTCGGCGGTGATGCCCGGCGGCAGCGCGCGGCGCATCTGCTCGAACTGGGCGCGCGCCGTCATCTGCTGGGCGTAGATGGCCGTCTGGATGCCGTGGAACAGGCCCTCCAGCCACCCGACGAGCTGGGCCTGCGCGATCCGCAGCTCGCTCTCCGACGGCACCGACTCCTCCGAGAACGGCAGCGACAGCCGCTCCAGCTCCTCGACCAGCTCGGGGGCCAGGCCCTGCTCGAGCTCCTTGATCGAGGACCGGTGGATCTCGGCGAGGCGCTGCCGGCTCGCCTCGTCCAGCGGAGCCGACTTCACCTCCTCGAGCAGCTGGCGGATCATGCTGCCGATCCGCATCACCTTGGCGGGCTGCTCGACCAGCTCGGTCAGCGGCCCCTCGCCCTCGTGGTCGCCGTCCTCCGGCTCCTGCGCGGGCGTCGGGTGCGCCACGGGCTGGCCGTCGGGCCCGATCACGACGATGTGCTGCTCCTCGCTCATGCCTCCGACCCTACCCACCCGCGAGTTCTGGCTTCTGGTCAGCCGAAGGGAGGGTTTCGGTCGACCAGAAGCCAGAACTCGCGCTCAGGTGGTGAGCAGGAGCTTCCCGACGACCTCGCCGGCATCGATGCGGCGGTGGGCCTCCGCGGCCTCGGCCAGCGGCAGGGTGGCGCCGACGATGGGCGTGAGCCGGCCGTCGGCGACCAGCGGCCAGACGTTCTCGACGACCGAGGCGCAGATCCGCGCCTTGTCCTCCAGGGTGCGGCCCCGCAGCGAGGTGGCGATGACCGAGCCGCGCTTGTTGAGCAGGGTCGCGATGTTCAGCTCGCCCTTGACGCCGCCCTGCATGCCGATGATCACCAGCCGGCCCTGGTCGGCGAGGACGTCCACGTTGCGCCCGAGGTACGCCGCCCCCATGTTGTCGAGGACCACATCGGCCCCCGCGCCGTCGGTGTGGCGGCGTACGACCTCGACGAAGTCCTCGTCGCGGTAGTTGATCGTGACCTCCGCGCCCAGTGCGCGGCACTCGGCGGCCTTCTCCTCGCTGCCCACGGTCGTGAAGACCCGGGCGCCGCGCGCCGCGGCCAGCTGGATCGCGCAGGTGCCGATGCCACCGCCGCCGCCGTGCACGAGGAACGCGTCACCGGCCTGCAGCCCGCCGATCATGAACACGTTGGACCACACCGTGCACGCCACCTCGGGGATGGCGCCGGCGGTGACCAGGTCGACACCGGCGGGGACCGGCATCAGCTGTCCGGCGGGGACGGCCACCTGCTCGGCGTACCCACCTCCGGCGAGCAGGGCGCACACCTCGTCGCCCACGCTCCAGCCGGTCACGCCCTCGCCCAGCGCGGTGACGGTGCCGCTGCACTCCAGACCGATGATGTCCGAGGCGCCCGGCGGCGGGGGGTAGAAGCCCATCCGCTGCAACAGGTCGGCGCGATTGACCGCGGTGGCCGCGACGCGGACCAGGACCTCGCCCGGTCCGGCCACCGGATCGGGCACCTCGGTGAGACTCAGGACCTCGGGTCCGCCGGGCTCGCTGGCGATGATGGCGCGCATGCTCCCGACCCTAGCGAGCAGGGATCAGGCGGGCTCGTACTCCTCGTCCAGGTCGACCTCCTCGACCTCCACGTCCACGTCCTCGTCCGGGTCGGCGACCGAGGAGGGCCGGTCCCAGTTCTCGGCCAGCTGCTGCGCCCGGGCGGCGAGCCGCTCGACGGCGTCGGGGTCTGCGTCCTGGGTGGCGGCAGCCCACCCCAGCAGGAAGGCCGTGACGGGTCCCGCCGCGGCACACACGTTGTCGGAGGCGGCCACTGACAGGTCGCCGAGCAGGCCCTCGTCTGCTTCGGCATCGATGTCGAGCAGGTCGCACAGCTCATCGATCCAGTCGTGCAGATTCACCTGACCAGATTCTGACAATCCGGGTGCTGTGACAAGGGGTCAGCGGGAATCGCCGGGTGAAGACTCTGTTTCGGGCCCGGGCGGCTCGGCGAGGTCGCGCAGATCGGTCCAGGTGTCGATGTCGCGCCACTCCTCCCCGACCGCCGGCACCTCGGCGAGGTCCAGGGGCGCGAGCAGCGTCCGCAGCGCGGCGCCGTGGCGCTCCTCCAGCGGCGGCGCCACCGCGTCCAGCCGCGCCAGCTCCAGCAGCATCGCGAGCTGCCGGCGTCCCTCGGGGTCGACCAGCACCGCCCCGTCGTGCCCCTCGGCCGCGTCGGCGAGCCGGCGGAAGGTCGCGGACGTCAGCCGCGGCATGTCCACGGCCAGTACGACGATCCGCGGGAACCGCCGCAGCAGCAGCTCGCGCCCGGTCAGCAGCGCCGCGACCGGGCCGCCGTGCCGCGGGTCCTCGCGCACGAAGGTCACCGGCCGGTCGGTCGGGACCTGGTCGCCGACCACGACCACCTCCGCGGCGTCGATGACGGCGTCCAGCGCGTGCTCGAGCAGGGAGCGCCCGTCGAGCTCGATCGAGGACTTGTCGACGCCTCCCATCCGGGCGCCCTGGCCGCCGGCGAGGATCACGGCGGCGAAGCTGGTGAGGTCGGCGTTCACCCCGGCAGCGTTCCACAGCCGTGTTACCGGAGCGTGGCAGGCTGGCGACCGTGACCGAGCCCACCGCAGAGCGACCCCCGCTGCGTCTCGCGCTCGTCCAGGCCGCCTCCGGCCTGGATCCGGCCGACAACCGCGAGACGCTGGCCCGGCTGTTCCCCTCCGACGCGGACCTGGTGGTGTTCCCCGAGGCCTTCGCCCGCGACTTCGGTGCGCCCGGCTCCGACGTGAGCGCGTACGCCGAGCCCACGGACGGCCCGTTCGCGGCCGCACTCGCCGCGGCGGCGGGGGACGCCACCACGGCGGTGGCCGGCATGTTCGAGATCAGCGCCGACCCCGACCGGCCCTTCAACACGCTGCTGGTGCGCGGGACGGTGGCGTCGGCGTACCGCAAGATCCACCTGTACGACTCCTTCGGCAACCGCGAGTCCGACCGCCTCACCGCGGGCCCGACCGCGCCGACGCTCGTCGAGGTGAACGGCTGGCAGATCGGCCTGATGACCTGCTACGACCTGCGCTTCCCCGAGCTCGCCCGGGCACTGGTCGATCGGGGCGCCGAGGTGCTGGTGCTGCCCGCCGCGTGGGTCGCGGGCCCGGGCAAGATCGACCACTGGCGCACCCTCCTGACCGCCCGTGCCATCGAGAACACGGTGTACGTCGCCGCGGCCGGTCAGCCCGCTCCGCGCTACTGCGGGACCAGCCTGGTCATCGACCCGCTGGGCCGGGTCCTGGCCGAGGCGGGGCCCGAGGAGGAGACGGTGATCCGCGCGGACGCGGACGCGCAGGTGCTGGCCGAGGCGCGTCGTACCAATCCCTCCCTCGCCAACCGGCGCTTGTAGCCTTGCCCCTCGTGTCGATCTCGCGCGGGCTCCTCGGTGGCTGGTTCGCGCTGGTCGCGGTGGGCGCCGGACTGCTGGTCACATCGGTGGTCCCGGCCGGCCCGTCCTGGCTCGCCCCGGCCGGCGCGGTGGTGATCGGCGCGGCCTTCACCATCGGGCTGGCGGTCCGCGACGGCGGCCGGCCGCTGATCTTCGGCGCGCTCGCGACCGCCCTCGGCCTGGTCACCGTGCTCACCGACTACGACCTGCTGCACACCGGCGCCGCCGTGCTCGTCGCCGCCGTCGCGGCGGTCTTCGCGGTCATGGTGACCGTGCCGACGCGCGGCCTGCTCGGATCGGCCCGCGAGGCGCTCATCGCCCTGTTGCTGGCCGCGATCGGCGGCCTGGCCGCGATCGGCTTCGAGCCCGCGCTGCACATCTATCGCTTCGAGTACGGCGTGCTCGGACTCGCCCTGCTCGGCGCGTTCGCCGTCGTCTACCGGCTCGGGGCGGGCCTGCACGGCCTGGGCCGCCGCGGCCTGTTCGTGGTCGCGGTCGGCACCGTCCTGCTCGCCGTCACCCTGCTGTACGCCGAGCTCCTGCGCCGCTACGGGTCGACCGGCCTGGTCGACCAGCTGCTCGCGTGGGTGCACGACAGCCGACGCACGCTGGGCGCCTTCCCACGCCCGATCGTCACGCTCCTCGGCGTCCCCGCGCTCGTCTACGGCTGCCACATGCGGGCGCGCCGCCGGCAGGGCTGGTGGGTGTGCGCCTTCGGCGTCGCCGCGACGGCCCCGGCCGCGACGGCGCTCGCCAACCCCGCGATCACCATCCGCGAGGCCGGGCTGTCGCTCGTCTACGGCCTGGTGATCGGCGTGCTGCTCGGGTGGCTGATCATCCGGGTGGACCTGCTGGTCACCAGCAAGCCGGGTCGCCGGCGTCGCGCGGCCCAGCGGCCCGACGTCGTACGTCCCGAGCCCGCGCGGTGGGGCCCGCTGCTGTAGTCAGCTCTGCAGCTTGAGCGGAGCCAGTGAGTTGCCCTTGGCGATCGAGCCGCAGCTGCTCGGGGCTGCCGTGCCGGCGAACCGCCCCATCATCCAGCTGTACGCCGCCGGCAGCCACTGCGCCACCGAGGTGAAGTGGGACAGCGAGTACTGGGTGTACTTCACCGTCACGCCGCGCGAGCAGTACTCCCGCGCCAGGGACCGCACGTCGCCCGCGATCATCACGCCGTCGCCCGAGCCGTAGACCTTGCTCGGCGAGGTGCCCTCGAGCCCGCCGCCGGTGCCCTGGCCGATGAACATCGGCGCGGTCGGGGTGTGGAAGCGGCCCATGATCAGCTTGTTGGCGGTCCGGACGAACACCGGGAGCTGCTCGGGCTGGGCGTAGCGTGCCTTCGCGATCCTCTTCCACGTCAGCCCCGGGTACATCCCCAGCACCGCGCTGATCGGCGCCTTCTGCATCTTCGTCATCACCGAGCGGCCGTAGGCGTTCGCGTACTGCGCCAGGTCGAGGTGGAAGGCCCGCGCCAGCCCGACCAGCGCCATCGGCATCACCCCCGCCCAGACCAGCGAGCCCTGGACGTAGTGCAGGTTGTGGCCGGGGTGGACGAGGACCCCGCCGATCGCCGTACCGACGATGCGGGAGGCGACGCCGGGGGAGTACGTCGGCGCCAGCTCGGCCGCCCACTCGCTCGCGATCGCGCCGCCGGAGTAGCCGATCAGGCCGATCTTGGAGCTGCCGCCGACACCTGTCGCGGCGGAGTGCGAGATCGCGCGCAGCGAGTCGAGCGTGGTGTAGCCGTACTCGGGGCCGGCGGCGAAGTCGGCCTTCTGTCCCTCGGTGTCGGGGATGTTGATGGTGTAGCCCGCGAGCAGCGCGGGCGCGAAGACGAGCGTCTCGACGTTCGCGTTGCCGGCGCCCAGGCCCGAGGCGCCGGCGATGGCCGCGGACGGCTCGTCGGCGGGGTTCAGGGAGTCGTAGAACGACTGGTAGGACAGCACCTTCGGTGTGGGGCTCACCGGGACCACCGGCTTGACCACGGTCGTCACGTTCACGACGGCACGGCCCACCTGGTTGCGGGTGCGGTAGAGGATCTGGGTGGCCTGCAGCGGCAGCGCGAGGCCCTGGATGCTGTAGGGGACGGTGCGCGTCTTCAGCACCGTGCCGGGCTTGAGGTCGCGCAGCGGGGTGGACCCGGAGTAGTTGTAGAACGGGCTGCTCAGCGGGCTCGTCCGGGGAGCCGGCGCGGGCGCGGCGTGGGTCGGTGCGGGTGCCAGGGTCGCGGCAACCAGCGCCACCGAGATCGTCGCGAGGGATGCGCGCAGGTTCATGCGGGCCACCCTAGGCGCTCGCTCCGGCAGACAGGGCGGGATTCGAACCCGCGGTAGGTCTCCCTACGACCGCTTTCAAGGCGGTTCCGATCGGCCACTCCGGCACCTGTCCTCGTCGTACCTCATGCAGGCGTACGACGCTGCGATCCTATGCGGGGTCGTCGCTTTGGCGCCGTACGGGCCGGTCTTGTTCAATCCTCGGGTGACTGCTCTGCCCGCGTCCGACTACAAGATGGCCCGTCCGGTGCTGGTGCGCCTCGTCGGCGCGTACGCGATCCTGCTGGCGCTGGTGGTCCTGCTCGTCACGGCCGCCGTCATCGCCGCCGACTGGAGCCCCGATGTGCTGGTGCTGGTCTTCGGCGCCGGGGTGCTCGGCATGATCGGGCTGGCCTGGTGGCTGACCAGCCGCCTGGTGGTCGTCCGGCTCACCACCAGCGGCTACCGGGTCCGCCTGGTCCGCGGGGTCGGCCTGGCCGAGGGCAGCTGGTCCGACGTCGAGGACGTCGTCGCGGCCTCGCCGCGGGACCTCGACTGCGTCGTGATCCGGCTGCGCGACGGCCGCTCCTCGACCATCCCGATGGACCTGATCGCCTCCGACAAGGACGACTTCGCCCGCGACGTCCGCCGCCATCTCAAGGGCGCGCTCGGCTGAGGCGGACCGGATTCGCCGACGGAACGTGAGGCCGGTAACCTTGGGCCGCCGGATCCGTCCGGTCGCTTGTTGGAGGCGTCGCCTAGTCCGGTCTATGGCGCCGCACTGCTAATGCGGTTTGGGTTTATCGCCCATCGAGGGTTCAAATCCCTCCGCCTCCGCCGCGTGAAGGACCCCGGGGAGCAGTAGCCCTCCGGGGCCCTTCGTCGTAGGCTGCTCTCCAGAACGCTGGACCGACGGCCTGTCGGGACGACGAACATCTAGGGGAGCGACATGAACAAGGTTCTTCGCAGGATCGCACTCGCGCTGGCGATCGCAGCGACTGCCGGGGGTGTCGCGGCGGCTCCGGCCCATGCCGCCAAGCCCACCAGCACGCACTCGCACTCGACGGTCAAGCCGGCCGACACGGGCTGGCCGATCTGATCCCTCCCGGCGGCTCGCCGGCCTAGTGGTCGGTCGGCTCGTCGCCGGAGATCCCGCGTCGGCCCATCAGGTAGCCGAGCTGGAAGCGGGTGGCGGCGTCGTACTCCGCACGGAGGTCGGCGACGTAGCCCGCGTAGGTCCGCGCGCTCACGCCGAGCCGGCGGGCACTGATCGCGTCGGAGTGACCCTCGATCAGCATCCGGATGGTCATCCGTCGCTGCTCGGCCGCGATCGCGCGCGCCACGTTGTTCTCCCGGCTGGCGAACGGGCGGCCGCGTGCCCAGGTGCGCTCGAAGATGTCCATGAGGAACGCCAGGATCGCCGGCTCGCGCACGAAGACCGCCGTGGCCGTGCCCTCCGGCCCCGGGATGACGGCGACCCGGCGGTCGATGACGATCATCCGGTTGAAGAACTCGTCGAGCGTGCGCACCTCCGCTCCGCGGGCGCTCACCCCCTCGACGTACTTGTGCGTGGAGGCGTGCCGTCGCGCGCTGTGCTGGTAGAGGATCCGCATCGCGACGCCGCGCTCGAGGGCGGCCGTGTCCCGTCGTACCGCTGAGGCGACGGTGGCCGGGTTGCGGCCGGCCTGCGGCTGGGCGGTGAGGATCTCGCTGGTGGCCTCGGTGACCAGGCTCGTCAGGTACGGCTCGATCGCGTCCCCGTGCAGGTAGGTGAACGCGCCGCCGGAGTCGTCGGACGGGGCGGCCCGGAAGGTGGTGGCGAGCTGCTGGAACAGCTTGCTCCAGTGGGCCGACTCCTCGAGCAGCCGCGCGCCCTCGGTGGTCAGCGGAGCGACGACCCGCGCCTGCGCGACCGACGGCTCGACCGGCCGCCAGCGGTCGTCCTCGGGGTCCTTCTGCAGCAGGCCCATGCGCACCAGCAGCGCGAACGCCCGCGTCTGCTGACCGCCCTGCCGCACCCGCGGATCGCTCTCGGCGAAGCCGTTCTCGGCCACTGCGGCGTCGTACAGATCGAGGGCCTCGCTCTCGAAGAGCGCACGGTCGTCGGAGGGCGGGCCGGGCATGCGGTCATCGTGGCACAGCGGGTGCTCCGGAGCCCGTGATTCGGCATCGGCGGGCGCCCTCCGCTATTCTCGACCGGTCGTCAGGCGTGAGCCTGAGGACGAGCGCCTGTAGCTCAACGGATAGAGCATCTGACTACGGATCAGAAGGTTTGGGGTTCGAATCCCTACAGGCGCGCGAGCGAGGTCCACTCGCAGGAGAGGCCCACGTCGTACGACGTGGGCCTCTTCGTTTCCGTCAGGGCGTCTTCTCCTCGTCGTCGGGTTCGGGACGGGAGCCGAGCGCACCGGCGGGGTGGTCGTGCTCGACGACCCACGCCAGCTCCTCGTCGACCTGGACGACGTCCTCGGCGTCGGTCGTCTGACCGATCTGGTCGCGCTGCCATGCGGCGGGGTCGATCCCGTACTTGTCCGAGAGGAAGCGCAGCCGGTAGACGGCCTCGGCCTGCTTGAAGGTCTGATTCACCAGCCCGGCATTGACGCCGGCGTTCAGGGCGATGCCGGCGATCGGCACGGCCTGGGCGAGCTTCTTCTTGGTCAGCGTGAAGCCGAGCGTCGTGTAGGTCCGGTCGATGGCGCTCACCAGGAGGTTCTGGCGCAGCTGCTGCCAGGTGGCCTGGCGCATCATCTGCTGGGTGAGTCGCGACAGGGATGCCATCGCCGCCGTCTTGCCGCCCAACGTTCCGGCCGAGGCCAGGGACATGACGCCGAGAGCGAAGAGCTCCTCCTCGGGCTCGCGCACGTCATATCCGTACGCCGAGGCCACCGACCCGATCGCGCGGCCCATGGCGGCCATCGTCGCTGTGACATCCGCGGCGATGGCCGCGATCGCCACCGCCGCCGTGGTCCCGCCGGACACCGTCGTCGCCACCTCGGCGCCGGTGACGGCCAACGAGCTCGCTCCGCCCTCCGCGGCGGTCGCCAGCGTCAGCCCGAGCCTCGAGCGTCGCAGCCTGTCGCAGTCGGCCAGGAGCAGCTCACGCAGATCCTTCAGCTCCACGACCTCGGGGTGGCGCTTCGCGGCGCGCTTGACCATGGACGTCGAGCTGACCGAGCGGAGAGCGGGGCGGAACGTGACCGCCATCGCGCCGTCGAAGGCCTTCTCGAGCAGTCGGTCGGCGTGGTCGTGGAGCGGCAGCTTCTCGTAGCCGGCCGTGACCGCCTGACCGGCCCTGCCGCCGAGCTCGCGCATGCGTGCGGGTACGAGTCGTCGACCGCCCGACGCGTACACGGCATCCATGCAGGCCGCCCACGCAGCGCGGTCGTAATCACTGAGATCGACGATGTCCACCACAGATTCCTAGCATCCGGGCCCGACACGGGCGCGGGCTAGCCTCGGGCGCATGGCGCGAGGCGACACGGAGAGTGCGTTCCGCTCGGCTGCCACAGGAGGCCGAGGCGGCCGGGGCCACGACGCACTGCGCGATCTCGTGACTCCGGCGATGGGCATGCCGCCGGTGATCCGCGTTGCTGCGCCGCTTCGTGACGGCACCGAGGCGTACGAGCGGGTCAGGGAGCGGTTGGCTCACCTTCGTGGCTGATCGGCTCTCCGCCCGGTGTGCGTCGTACGGCACGGGCCTCCTGCTTCTCGGGTGCCGGGCTGAACCGGGGATCCTTGCGTCCCCAACGACGCCACCACCACTGGAACCCGGACTTGCTCCGGCCGAGGTGCCACCGGGTGCAGGCGCATTCGTAGGGGTGCAGGGTGTCCATCTTGTCGAGGCCGAACTTCTGGTTGATCTCGTGAAGGGCAGCCTCGGCCTGCTCCCGGTCGCGGTAGCGACCCTTCTCCGGCGTGGGACAGCCGGGAAGCGGAGACACGGTGACCATGGAGCCGAGGATGCTGCCAACAACCGACACATCCCTCGGGAGGTGAAGGTGCCCGGCGGCTGGCTCCGGGGGACCGGCATCCTTGGCCCATGAAGCGATCTGACCGATACGCGCGCCTCGGCGCGAAGGTGTACGCCGCGGGGATGCGGGCCGATGCGCTGGTGGCCCGCCTCCGCACGGGGTACGCCGAGGTGGACGGGCTCCGGATGGCCTACCACCGCGGCGGTACGCCGGGGGCGCCGGTGATCGTGATGCTGCACGGCTACTCCGCGGACCGGCAGCTGTGGTCGCGGTTCGCGCGGCACTTCACCCGGGACTACGACTTCGTCATCCCCGACCTCGCCGGCCACGGCGACACCCCGTTCGCCCAGGGCGACGACTACTCCGCGCCGGCCCAGGCCGCCCGCGTCGCGGGCCTGCTCGACAGCCTCGGCATCGAGAAGGCGCACGTCATCGGCAACTCGATGGGCGGATTCGTCACGGCGACCTTCGCCCGCAACCACCCCGAGCGGACGCTGTCGATCTGCCTGTCCGACGCCGCCGGCGTCCGGGCCCCGCAGCCCAGCGAGCTCGAGCTGATGCTGCAGGACGGCACCAACCCGTTCCTGTTCAGCGACCCCGCGAGGTTCGACCCGTTCTACGCCATGGCGATGTCGAAGCCGCCGTTCACGCCCGGGATCGTCAGGGCTGCCATGGCCCAGCAGTACGTCGACCGCGAGGCCCAGCTGACCGAGATCTTCGCGGGCTTCTACGAGCGCGACCTGCTCGACGACCACCTCGCCGAGATCACCGCGCCCACGCTGGTCGTGTGGGGTTCCGAGGACCGGATCGTCGCCCCGTCGGCCGCCGAGGTGTGGGCCGCCGGCATCCCGAACGCCACCTCGATCACCTACCCGGGTGTCGGGCACATGCCGATGGTCGAGATCCCGCGCCGGGCCGCCGCGGACTACGCCGCGTTCCTGCAGACGGTCTCCTGAGGCAGGCTCAGCCGGCCGCGAGGCCCAGCGAGCCCACGACCCGGGTGATCGCGATGTGGATCGCCACGCGGTCCGGGTTCTCCCGCGGCGTGCGGTAGCGGGCGGCGTACGCCGCGACCGCCTCGGCGATGCTCTCCGGGTCGGTGCGCAGCGACGCGGTGCCGTGCAGCGTGGACCAGCGCCGGCCGTCGACCTGGCACGCGGCGATCGGCCCGTCGGTGCCGAGCAGGCGCGCCTTGAGGCTGGTCCGGCTGGTGATCGCCCATGCCGTGCCGGGCGTCGTGCCGAGCGCGATGCCCATCGGCGTGACGTGCGGCGTGCCGTCGGGCCGCACCAGCGTGACCGCGCAGAGGTGGCGCTCGCGCCAGAACTCCTCGGCGGCCGGATCGGTCAGGGAGAGGTCGTGCCTGCCCATGCTCAGCTCCTCGCGTACGACGCGGTGCGGGCTGCCATTGTGCGCATGTTCGCGCGCCTCCTGGGCACTGGGGAGACCTCAACCGAGTCGAACACCATCGGAGGAAACGTCATGGGTATCGGTGCAAGCCTGTTCCTGATCGCCGTCGGAGCAATCCTCCGGTTCGCGGTGAACTACGACCTGAACGGCGTCGACCTGCAGACCGTCGGCATGATCATGATGATCGTCGGCGTGATCGGTCTGGTCGTGACCATGGTCATCTGGGGATCCCGTCGGCGTACCGACGTGGTCCACGAGCAGGGCGTCGGAGGCAGCCGCACGACCTACGTCGAGCCGCACGACGTCGGCCCCCGTCCGTGACCCCGCTCGCCCTGCGGGGCTGAGCGGTGGCCCCGCCGCCCGCGCACAGCCACGCCTGGCAGCTCGCCGAGGTGGAGTATGCCGACCACGGGTCCGTACGCCGCCTCGAGTGCTCCTGCGGCGAGGTCGACTACCGCCCCGACTTCTGAGCGGGCGGGCCCCTCGACTCCGCGCGCCACGGTCACTACGCTCCCGCATACCGCCCGGTCGGAAACTCCGGCCGGGCGGTATGAGCGATGGGAGAGATCATGGCGATGGTGGAGACCGTCCGCGGCCAGGTGGACAGCGCCGACCTCGGGGTGACGCTGATGCACGAGCACGTCTTCGTGCTGACCACCGAGGTACAGACCAACTACCCCGAGCACTGGGGCGATGAGGAGGCCCGCGTCAGCGACGCGGTCGCCAAGCTGCAGGCGGCGTACGACGCCGGGGCCCGCACCTTCGTCGACCCCACCGTCATCGGGCTGGGCCGCTACCTCCCGCGGATCCAGCGGATCGCCGAGCAGGTGCCGCTGAACATCGTGGTCGCGACGGGCGTCTACACCTACGAGGACGTCCCGTTCTTCTTCCACCACCGCGGTCCCGCCCTCAGCGCGGCGCTGGGCACCGACGTGCCGGACCCGATGGTCGACATGTTCGTCCACGACATCCGCGAGGGCATCGCCGGGACGGGCGTCAAGGCCGGCATGCTCAAGTGCGCCATCGACCACCAGGGCCTCACGCCCGGTGTGGAGCGGGTGATGCGCGCGGTCGCGAAGGCCCACCTGGAGACCGGCGTACCGATCACCGTGCACACGCACCCCGGCTCGCAGGCCGGCCTGCACGTCCGGCGCGTCATGTGCGAGGAGGAGGGCGTCGACCCGCGCCGGATCATCCTGGGCCACAGCGGCGACACCACCGACTGCGACCACCTGACCGCGCTCGCCGATGCCGGCTTCGTCCTCGGGATGGACCGGTTCGGCATCAACCTCGAGACCACCTTCGAGGCGCGCGCCGACACGCTGGTGGAGATGGTGCGGCGCGGGTACGCCGACCAGATGGTGCTCAGCCAGGACGCGTCCTGCTACATCGACTGGATCGACCCCGGCGTCATCCCGCTGCTGCCGCAGTGGCACTACACCCACCTGTTCGAGGACGTCTTCCCCTACGTCCTCGAGCACGGGATGACCCAGCAGCAGATCGACACCATGCTGGTCGACGTGCCGCGGCGGATCTTCGAGGGCTGAGCCCTACGCGAGCAGCGTGATGCCGGTGGTCGGGGCACCGGCATCCACGCGGCGCACCTCCCGTGTCCCGTCCGCGCCCGGCTCCAGCCGCACCGAGGTGATGGTGCCGCCGAGGTCGGAGACGTGCGCCCATCCGCGGGCGGTGTCGACGGCCAGGCCGATGGCCTCGCGCAGCCCGTCGACCAGGATCTCGGGCGCCTCGCCGAGCGCGCCCGGCGCGGGCACCGGCGCGCGGTTCAGGGTGTTGCCCGCGGGGGCGGCACCGCGGTCGGTCCAGTAGAGCCACCCGTCGACGAGCTCGAGGTCGATCGGCTCGGGCAGGCCGTCCCAGAGCGTCTCGATGTCGGTACGCCGGGAGGGGTCCTCGCCCTCGGGGAGGGACAGCCCACAGCGGAAGATCCGCCCCCGCCCACCCTTGGCCGGCCCCTTCTGGGTCCAGTACAGGTGGCCGTGGGCCGCATCCACCGCGATCCCGACGCACTGCCCGTCGATGCCCTCGGCCGGGTCCCGCACGACCAGGTCGGTGAGCCCGCTGCCGTCCAGGCGTGCCTTGCTGACCCGGGAGCCCTCCCGGTCGCTCCAGTACAGCCACTCGCCGTCGGTCGCGAGCTGCTTGCCGGTCGTGATCGCGCCGACCGGGACGACGTCGCGCAGGTGGGTGCCGTCGAGGTCGATCGCGTGCACGCCGCCGTTGCGGTGGGTGTAGTCCGCGGTCTTCTCGCTCGGCGGCTCGCCGGGGGTGAACGTGGGGCGCCCCATCGTCGTCCAGTACGCCGACCCGCCCCGGATGACGATGCCGTCGGGCCGCGCCCCGGCGTCGGTCAGGAAGGTCTCCACCGCCCCGGTGTCCAGGTCGATCCGCGCGATCGAGTCCTGGCGGATCGCCAGTGCCAGGATCTGTCCGAGCTCCGTCATTCCCGCGCTCCCTCGTCACTCTCCCGCAGGGCCTCCGCCACCGCGCGCGTACGCCGGTCCCGGCGCTCGGCCAGCCGGCGGTAGCTCTCCTCGTCGGCGCCGTACGCCGCCTCCACCTGCTCGATCACGCCGTCCATCGCCGCGCGGTCCGGCATGCCGTTCTCGAAGCGCATCTGCGAGCCCACGTGCTCGATCAGGTGCCGCATGCCGGCCGGGCCGCCGCCGAGCCGTCGGCCCTCGAACGGCCCGACGGTGGCGTAGCGCAGCCCCAGCGAGGCCTTGACCAGCTCGTCCAGGTCGGGGGCGGTGATGACGCCCTGCTGGACCAGGTAGGTGGCCTGCTCGTTGAGGACCTTCTGCAGCCGGTTGCCGACGAAGCCGGGGATCTCCTTCCTCAGCTCGATCGGCAGCTTCCCGAGCGAGCGGTAGACCTCCATCGCCCGCTGCACGGCCGCGGCGCCGGTGGCCGGCGACGGCACGACCTCCACGAGCGGCATCAGCTCCGGCGGGTTGAAGGGGTGGCCGACCAGGATCCGGTCCGCGGCCGGGTTGCCCTCCGCGATGCGGGAGGGCAGCAGCGAGGACGACGAGGACGCCAGGACGACGTCGTCGCGGGTGTGGGCCGCGAGCACGGCGTACAGCTCCTGCTTGATCTCGATCCGCTCGGGTCCCGCCTCCTGGACGAAGTCGGCGCCGTCGGCCGCCGCGTCCAGGTCCTCGGCGATCCGCACCCCGGTCAGCCCGCCGAGGCCGGTCGTCACGACCTCGGCGAGGTCGGGCCGCGGGTCGTTGATCCGGACCTCCCAGCCGTGCTCGGCGAACAGCCGGGCCCAGGACAGGCCGATGACACCGGCCCCCACGATCGCGACGACCGGCACCTCAGGCCACCGTTCCGCTCGCGCGCAGCTCCGCGATCGCGGCCTCGGAGTAGCCCAGCGAGGCGAGCACCTCGTCGGTGTGCTGCCCGACCGCGGGCGGCAACCGGGCCGGCACGGTCTCGGCGTCGGCGAGCCGGAAGGGTACCGCGATCGTGCTGACCCGGTCGTCCTCCGCGAAGCCGACCACGAGGTCGTTGGCGCGGATCTGCTCGTCGTGCGGGATGTCCTCGGGGGTCGCGACGATGTCGAAGACGATGCCGTTCTCGCCCAGGACCTTCTCCCAGTGCGCGCGCTCGTGCCGGCCGAAGGCCTCGTCGAGCGCGGCGATGAGCAGCTGGGCGTTGCGCAGCCGGTCCGGCTTGGTGGCGAACCGCTCGTCCTCGAGGAGGTCGAGCCGCTCCACGCAGCGGGCCAGCACCGGCCAGTGCCGCTCCTCGTTGAGGATCGTCAGCAGCAGCCACTTCGCGTCCGCGCACTGGTAGTGCACGCTCAGCGCGTTGAAGTGTCGCTCGCGCGGCGGCCGCGGGATGAACTCCCCTCCGCACAGGGCCGCGGTGGCCATGTAGGAGTTGGCCCACAGCCCGTTGGCCTGCAACGACGAGGACACCTTGGTGCCCTTGCCGGTCCGCTCGCGCTGGTAGAGGGCGGTCGCGATGCCGGCGTACAGGGTCATCGCCGAGGGGTGGTCACCCTGGCCGACGACGGCACGCGCAGGGGTGGCGTCGGCGGAGGGCCGCACGGTGTCCATCATCCCCGAGCGCGCCCAGTACGACGTCGCGTCGAACCCGGGCTTCGCGACCTCGGCACCCGCCTCGCCGTACCCGGTGAACGAGCCGTAGATCAGCCGCTCGTTGAGGACCATCAGCGTCGCGTCGTCGATGCGCAGCTTCTCGCGCACCCGGAGCGGGTAGTTGGTCACGAACACGTCGGCGTCCGCGACCAGCTCGTGCAGGACCTGCTGTCCCTCGGCCGAGCCCAGGTCGAGTGCGAGACCGCGCTTGCCGCGGTTGTCGAGGATCCACGCGTAGTCGTGCTCGCAGACCGGGTTGCCGGGAAGCTTCGGGAGCTGCCGGTAGGGGTCGCCGGCCCCGGGCGGCTCGATCTTGATGACGTCGGCCCCCAGGTCGGCGAGGATCGTCGTGGCTGCCGGCGCGGCGATGTAGCTGCCGCAGTCGATCACCTTCAGTCCCGCGAAGAGTGCCTCGGTCATGCCTGCTCCCCGTAGTCGTAGAAGCCGCGGCCGGACTTCTCGCCGAGCCGGCCCTGCTCCAGGTAGCTGCGCACCAGCTCGCGCGGGCTCTCGGGCAGGCCCTCGCGGTGGGCGGCGTAGTTCTCCTCGATGTCCAGCACCACGTCGAGGCCGACCCGATCCATCTTCCGGAACGGGCCCTCCTTCTGGTTGGTCACCTGCGCGTAGAGCGCGTCGACCTCCTGCGGCGTGGCGACGCCCTCGGCGACCACCATCAGCGCCTCGCGCTTGATCGCCGCCCAGATCCGGTTGTAGATGAACCCGCGCGACTCCTTGCGGGCCCGGAACGGCGTGAGACCGTAGCGGGGGAGCGCAGCCTGCAGCCTCTCGAAGACGTCCTCGGTGGTGTGCCCGCAGGTCATCAGCTCGCACGCCCGCGAGCCGGGCGGCATGAAGAAGTGCAGGTTCACCACCCGCTCGGGCCGGGTGACCTCGTCGATCACCTGGCTGGAGGGGTACGACGAGGAGTTGGTCGCGAGGATCGCGTCCTCGGGTGCCAGCTGGTCGAGCTGGCCGAAGATCGGCACCTTGACCTCGAGCCGCTCGGGCAGGGACTCGACGACCAGCCACGCGTCCGCGACGGCGGTCGCGAGGTCGCCGGTGAGCTCGACGGTGCCCGCGCTGCTGCCCGGGATCGAGGCGAGCACGTCGGGGAGCTGCTCCTCGATGAACCTCTTCGCGTCCGAGCGCTGCCCGGCGTCGAGATCGCAGATCCGTACCGTGCCGCCGCCGGTCGCGAACATCAGCGCGATCCGCCGGCCAAGGGTCCCCGCGCCGATGACCGCGATCGGCCGGTCGCTGGGATCGACGGCGCTCACAGCCCCATGTCCTTGGCGATGATCGTCTTCATCACCTCGGTGGTGCCGCCATAGATCCGGTTGACGCGGTTGTCGGCGTACAGCCGGGCGATGGGGTACTCGTTGATGAAGCCGTACCCGCCGTGCAGCTGCAGGCAGCGGTCGATGACCCGGTGGGCCACCTCGGTGCAGAACACCTTGGCGGAGGCGGCCTCGGCGGGCGTGAGCTCGCCGGCGTCGAGCGCCTCGAGCGCCCGGTCGGCCACGGCCTGGGCCGCGTCGACCTCGGCCTTGCACGCGGCCAGCTCGAACTTGGTGTTCTGGAAGGACGCCACGGTCTTGCCGAAGATGGTGCGCTGCTGGACGTAGTCGGTGGCGAAGCGGACGGCGGCGGCCGCCTGGGCGTAGGCGCCGTGCGCGATCCCCCAGCGCTCCGAGGGCAGGTTGCGGCCCAGGTAGGAGAAGCCCATGTTCTCCTCGCCGAGCAGGTCCTCGGCCGGGATCCGGACGTCGCTGAAGGCGAGCTCGGCGGTGTCGGAGGTGCGCAGGCCGAGCTTGTCCAGCTTGCGGCCGACCGTGTAGCCGGGCGAGTGGGTGTTGACCGCGAACAGCGAGATGCCGAAGCGGCGGTCGTCGTCCTTGGGCGGGCTGGTGCGCGCGCAGACGATGACGCGGTCGGCGTGCACGCCTCCGGTGATGAAGGTCTTGGCGCCGTTGAGGACGTACTCGTCGCCGTCCTTCTTGGCGGTCGTCCGCATGCCGGCGAGGTCGGAGCCGGCGCCCGGCTCGGTCATCGCCAGCGCCCACATCTCCTCACCGGAGACGAAGTTGGGCAGGTAGCGCTGCTTCTGCTCCTCGGTGGCGAGCATCTTGATGTACGGCAGGGCCAGCAGCACGTGGACGCCCGACCCGCCGAAGGAGACGGCGGCGCGCGAGGTCTCCTCGTACTGGATCGCGGTGAACTTGTGGCTGTCGAGCCCGGCGCCGCCGTACTCCTCGGGGACGCTGATCCCGAAGATGCCGAGATCGGCGAGCTTGCCGTACAGCTCGCGCGGGACGATGCCCGCCTGGAACCACTCGTCGTAGTGCGGCACCACCTCGGCCTCGATGAACGAGCGGAGCGTCTGACGGAACGACTCGTGGTCCTCGTCGAACACGGTGCGGCGCATGTTTCCTCCTGAGCTGGGATGGGGTCCGCGTCGGTTCTACACCCGGTGATGAAACATTTTCAAGAGTGTTGCATTGCCGTGACACAACCCCTAACGTTTCGCAACATGAGACGTGCGTCACTTTCACGGCAAGGCGGTCCGGCAGTCGACCGGGTGGCCTTGGCCCTGTCTGCTGTGATGACAGGTCGAGGAAGCAGGGAGGTGTCCCATGAGCAGTACGCCACTGTCCCGGATGCTCGCGGAGAGGGATGCGAAGCCCGACGCTCTCGCTGCCTTCCGGCTGGCCCGCCGCCGCTTCCTCGCCGGCGACCGCGTCGAGATGCAGGAGCTGGCCGGCGAGCTGGGGGTGAGCCGCGCGACGGTCTTCCGCTGGGTGGGCTCGCGCGACGACCTGCTGGTGGAGATCATCTGGTCGATCAGCGAGCCGACCTTCCGGGACGCGGTCGAGCGGACCGCGAAGCTGACCGGCGGGCGCCGGGTCGCCGAGGTGATGGGCGCCTTCGCCGAGGCCTCGATCGCGTCGCCGCCGTTCATGGGCTTCGTACAGCGCGAGCCGGAGCGGGCGCTGCGGCTGCTGACCACCAAGGCGAGCTGGTTCCAGAGCAGGCTGCTGGTGCTCATCGAGGACCTGATCCGCTCGGAGATCGACGCGGGGCACCTGGAGCCGTCGCTGCCGCTGCACGACCTGGCCTACGTCACGACCCGGATGACCGAGACCTTCGTGTACGCCGACGTGGTGGCCGGCGAGACGCCCGACCCGGAGAAGGTGCGGCTCGTCGTGGGGGCCCTGCTCCGCGACTGACCGGCCCGGCCCGGCGTACGTGCCTCCCGGGAAGGGGCGCGTGATGGGACTGCGCGACCTCTACAACCAGTTCGAGAAGGCCGTCACGCCGATCGCGAACCAGGTCATCGCCACCGAGGAGTTCGCCAAGGCGGCCGCGATCGCCACCGCCGTGAACAAGGTGGCGCGCAAGGAGGCCGAGAAGCTGCAGGCCCGCGCCTGGCACGCCATGAACCTGCCGGCCGGGACCGACGTCCAGCGCCTCAAGCAGCAGGTCGGCTCGCTGGACCGGGAGCTGCGGCTGATCGCGATGGAGCTGGAGCGCGCGCGAAGGGAGGCGAAGCGTCGTGGCGATGCCGGGCCTGAGCACGATTGACCGCGTCCGCAAGGAGGTCGAGCGCAACGCACTGCGGGCGCGCAACGGCATCCGCATGGCGACCGGCATCCAGCAGACCGCCGTGGGCCTGAGCCCCAAGGACGTGGTGTGGAGCCACGGGCGCACCGAGCTGTGGCACTACCGCAGCGACCGGGTGTCCCTGCGGCCGCCGCTGCTGATCATCTACAGCCTGTTCAACAAGAGCTACATCCTCGACCTGCGGCCGGGCAACAGCGTGATCGAGCAGCTGATCGCCGCCGGCTTCGACGTCTACATGCTCGACTGGGGCGTTCCCGACGAGCGTGACGCGGCCAACCGGCTCGAGGACTACGTCGACTCCTACATCCCCGCCGCCATCGACCGGGTCTGCGAGCTGTCGGGGAGCGACAGCATCAACCTGCTCGGCTACTGCTTCGGCGGGGTGCTGTCGGTGCTGCACGCCGCCCATCACCTCGACTCGCCGCTGCGCAGCCTGACCGTGCTCACCACGCCGGCCGACCTGCAGCACCTCGGGCCGATGACCGACGTGATGGCCCGCACCGACCTGGAGAACGTGCTGGGTGTCGACGGCATGGTGCCGCCGTCGGTGATCCTGCAGGGATTCCGCGCCCTGGCGCCGATGGGCGAGATCACCGGACGGGTGGACCTGCTCGAGAAGCTGTGGAGCGACGACTTCGTCACGGCGTACCAGGCGATGTCGGGCTGGGGCAACGACCAGGTGCCGCTGCCCGGCGGTGTCGCCCGCCAGTTCAAGCAGCTGGTCGCGGAGAACGCCCTGATCAACGATCGGGTGTTCCTGGGCGGCGACAAGGTGAGCCTCGGCGACATCCGGGTGCCGTTCATGCACATCCTCGGTCTGCGCGACCACATCATCCCGCCGGCAGCGGCCAAGCCGCTGGTCGGCCTGATCGGCTCCGAGGACAAGCAGGAGCTCCAGCTCGACGCGGGCCACGTCGGACTCATGGTCGGCCGCACGGCCGCGAAGAACACGCTCCCCGTCGTCGTCGATTTCCTCAAGCAGCGAAGCGAGGCCAAGGCATGATCCAGGACTTCGGGAGGCAGTACGTCGAGGGTCTGAGCGACCTGTTCGCGCGGCTGCCCGAGAGCGACCTGACCTTCATCAAGGAGGACGTCTCGCCCGAGGCGGTCGCCGGCTGGCTGACCGCTCCGGGGTGGCGCTGGGTCGATGTGGACGAGGACGGAACCGTCAGCGGCCTGGCTGCCCTGCTGCCGCTCACCGGCTGGTCCGACCACGTCGCGGAGCTGCGCCTGGTGGTCGACCCGCAGACCCGGGGCCGCGGCATCGGCCGCCAGCTCGCCCAGCATGCCGTGACCCATGCGATCCGCAGCGGGCTGCTCAAGGTGGTGGTGGAGGTCCCGGCCACGCAGCAGCGGATCACCGACATGTTCCTGGGCCTCGGGTTCACCGGGGAGGCCCTGTTGCGCGACCACTTCCGGGACCGGTCCGGCGAGGTGCAGGACCTGATCATGCTGGCGCTGCTCGCCGAGCAGACCTTCGATGCGATGAGCGCGGTCGGCATGGCCGACGTGCTGGGAGGAGAGTGACATGGGAGTTCTCGACAAGTTCAGCCTCGACGGCCGGGTCGCCGTGGTGACCGGAGCCTCGAGCGGCCTGGGGGTGAGCTTCGCGGTCGCACTGGCCGAGGCCGGTGCCGACGTGGCGCTCGGCGCTCGGCGGGAGGAGAAGCTCGCGGACACCGTCGCCAAGGTCGAGGGCCTGGGGCGCAAGGCCATCGCCGTCCGCACCGACGTGACCAGCCCGGAGGACTGCCAGCGCCTGGTCGACACCGCGATGGAGACCTTCGGCCGGGTCGACATCCTGGTGAACAACGCCGGGGTCGGCACCGCCGTACCTGCCACCCGGGAGACCCCCGACCAGTTCCGCTCGGTCATCGAGCTGAACCTCAACGCCTGCTACTGGATGGCGCAGGCCTGCGGCAAGGTGATGCAGCCGGGCAGCTCGATCATCAACATCAGCAGCGTTCTCGGCCTCACCACGATGGGCCTGCCGCAGGCGGCGTACGCC
The DNA here is from genome assembly GCF_054777895.1 of Nocardioides ultimimeridianus. Classification (NCBI taxonomy): domain Bacteria; kingdom Bacillati; phylum Actinomycetota; class Actinomycetes; order Propionibacteriales; family Nocardioidaceae; genus Nocardioides; species Nocardioides ultimimeridianus. The sequence continues at coordinate 76,254 of NZ_BAAHAB010000017.1, forward strand.
TCCAGCAAGGCGGGCGTCATCGGCCTGACCCGCGACCTGGCCCAGCAGTGGACGCCCCGCAAGGGCATCCGGGTCAACGCGATCGCCCCCGGCTACTTCGCCTCGGAGATGACCGACGTCTTCGAGGGCGAGTACGTCGAGAGGACCGTGATCCCCCGCACCCTGATGGGCCGCCTCGGCGACCACGACGAGCTCTCGGCCGCGCTGCTGTTCCTGGCCAGCGACGCCGGCGGCTACTGCACCGGCATCACCCTGCCCGTCGAGGGCGGCATCCTCACCACCTGACCCGGCTTCGTCCCACCCATGATCCCGCCCTCGACGTGGCTGCTCGGCGAAGCCGACCGCGGGCGTGACCGGCAGGACCCGCAGACGCGGACCCTGCCGCCAGCACCGAGAGAGAAGAGGTAGTTGTCATGACCGCTGTACCGACACAGGTCGCGGCTCGACCAGGGTGGTTGAAGCGCGAGCTCGACCACTATCCGAAGCCGTCGGTCCGCTACACGTCGCTCGCCGTCGTGGTCGCGGCGACGGTCGTCCTGTACTACCAGCTGTACCTGACCGGGGGCGTGGCGATCCACGTCATGGCCTCACTGCACATGGACTTCGCGCCGTTCGTCTACCTCAACGTCGCGGCGCTGGTGCTGGCGGCCATCGCCGCCGAGGCCGCGCACGTCGTCGACAAGATCGGCCGGGCGAACGTCATCTCGATCGGGATGTTCGTGGTCTCGCTGCTGTGCATCTTCGGCATCCCGAACGCCAGCAGCAAGGCCTCCTTCAGCATCATGTTCGTGCTGCTGAACGTGTGCGAGGGCGTGATCCTGGTGGCGACGCCCGCGGTGGTCCGCGACTTCAGCCCGCAGGTCGGCCGTGCCTCGGCGATGGGCTTCTGGACGATGGGGCCGGTGCTCGGCAGCGTCGTCGTGACCGTCGTGGTGGCCTCCGGGTCCGACACCCAGACGTGGCAGGACAAGTTCGTCGTGTCGGGGATCGTCGGCCTCGTGGTCGGCGTCATCACGCTGTTCGGGCTCAAGGAGCTCCCGCCGTCGATCCGCGACCAGGTCATGGTCGATGCGCGTGACCGAGCGCTGGTCGAGGCCAAGATGCGCGGCATCGACGTCGAGGCGAGCCTGAAGCACCCGATCAAGCAGATGCTCAAGCCCGACATCCTGCTGTCCGGTCTCGCGATCAGCCTGTTCCTGGTGTTCTACATCGTGCTGGTGGCGTTCGGTCCGACGTACTTCCAGATCGTGTTCAACTACAAGGAGCAGGACGCCAACCGGGTCCTCATCGCGGCCTGGGTCGCGAACGCGTGCGGCCTGGTGGCCTTCGGCTTCATCTCCGACAAGCTGGGCGTGCGCAAGCCGTTCATGCTCATCGGCGGCGTCATGTCGACGATCTTCATGATCCTGTTCGCCATGGAGGCCACGCACTTCGGCACGGAGGCGCTTCCGTTCGGCGGTACGCCGCTGTTCAGCAAGCTGGCCTTCCTGGTCGCCGGCAGCCTGTTCTTCGCCGGCATGGCCTACGTGTCGTGGATGGCGAGCTACACCGAGACGGTCGAGCGCCGCAACCCGGCGCTCACGGCCACCGGCCTGGCCGTCTGGGGTCTGCTGATCCGCGGCATCTTCGCGGTCGCGGTCGTCATCATGCCGGCGATCATCAACACCGCCACGCCGATCATCGACAACCCGGGCGGCCTCACGCTCGACGGCGGTCGCGGGCACACGGTGGGCGTGATGGCCAACGGCCTCGACAAGCGGCTCACCGCCGAGCAGAACCAGCAGGTCGAGCTGGTCCTGGGTGCCTCACAGGGCCTCCTGCCGACGCTCAGCGCCGAGCAGAACAAGGGTGTCTCGACGGTCCTCGCCGCGGCGGGCGGCAAGATCCCGACCCTCTCCGCGGAGCAGAACCAGAGCGTCGAGCTGGTCCTCGGGGCGGCGCAGGGCAAGCTGCCGAGCCTCAGCGCCGAGCAGAACAAGGGCGTCGCCACGGTCCTCGCCGCGGCGCAGGGCAAGCTCCCGACCCTGAGCGCTGCCGAGAACAAGGCCGTGGCCGCGATCATCGCGGACCCGAAGGCGGCCACCGACCCGGCGTACGCGAGCGCGCTCAAGGACCCGAAGGTCGCCGGGACGCTGACCGCGGTCAAGACCGCGATGAGCGACGCCACGGTCGCCAAGACGGTCGGTGACGTCGAGGGTGCGACCAAGGACGCCGGCGTCGCGCAGACGGTCGGCGCGGTGTCGACCGCGATGGAGGACCCGAAGGTCGCCCAGACCGTCGGTGCCGTGTCGTCGGCGATGACCGATCCCAAGGTCGCGGGCAACGTGGAGTACGTCGCGGAGAACGCTCCGATCGTCGTACCGGCGCTGGCCAAGGCACCGAAGCAGTGGCAGCACTACTGGTGGCTGTGCGTCGCCGGCGCGGTGATCTTCCTGCCGATGATCTGGCTGATGGCCGGGTACTGGGACCCGCGCAAGGCCAAGGCCGCGCTCCGTGAGCACGACGCCGCGGTCGCCGCCGAGCTGGCGAAGGTCAAGGCAGGGCAGGCCTGACCGACGCCCAAGGAAGGGGACGCCGTCGCCGGGTACGCCCCGGCGGCGGCGTCCCTCATTTGCGCGCCGGGACGGTGCCGTCGCGCACGAAGATGAAAAGGACAGCGCGGGTGCTTGACACACCACGCACCCATCCTGCATGCTTGGTACATCAAGCAGATGCGAGATAGGAGAAGCAGATGAACCAGGAAGCGAACGCCGAGGCCATGGCCGATCTCGGCAAGTACCTGCGGGCACAGCGCGAGATCGCGCAGGTCTCGCTGCGTGCCTTCGCCCGGGCCATCAACGTCTCCGACTCCTACCTGAGCCAGGTCGAGCGGGGGATGTACCAGCCCTCGCCGGACGTCCTCTCGGCGATCGCCAAGGGACTGGGCGTGGCTCCGGACCAGCTCTTCCGCAGGGCCGGCTGGCTGCCGGACGCGGGTGAGGCGACCGGCGGGTACGCCGGAGTCCTCGAAGCGATCGCCGGGGACGAGGCGCTCTCCCAGGCGCAGAAGTCCGCCCTGATCGCGACGTACAAGGCGATGGTCGGCTCCTGAGCCGCCGGACGGCCTCCTCCAGCGGGGCCGTCCCGTCGCCTACCACCTGGCCATTCCCGGCCGACAACCGAGCAGCACGTATCGAAAGGAATCACCATGTCCACCTACACCGAGATCACCACCCAGATCGCCGACCAGTGGGTCGCCGCCCTCAAGACCGCCGAGGAGACCGTCGCCAAGCTGTCCGAGAACGCCCAGCGCGTCGTCGAGGCCATCCCGACCCCGACCCTGCCGACCGGCGAGCCCTTCGCGAAGCTCAACGAGGTCCTCTCCGAGCGCCTCCCCAAGCCCAGCGAGATCGTCGAGGCGAACTTCGAGTTCACCAACCGGCTCCTGGCCGCCCAGCGCGACCTGACCCTGCGCGTCCTCGAGGTCGCCTCGAGCTCCGCCGACAAGGCCGCCGCTGCGGCGCCCGCGCCGAAGGCCGCCAAGAAGGCCTGACCCCCGCGGGTGCAGGACGGGGCCGCTCCCTTACCGGGAGCGGCCCCGTCCGTGCGTCCCGTCAGGACGCGAGCGCGGTGACCGTGGTCCGGCCCGAGCCGCCGGCGTACGGCGCCCACCCGCCCGCGGGCAGGCGCAGCCGGTCGAGGATCACCGCGAGCACGTCGGGATGCACGCCCATGCCGCAGTGGCTGGCGCCGACCTCGACGTTCTCGGCCTCGGGCCGCTCGAGGTCGATGCAGGTCCGCCAGGGCACCACCCCGTCGCGTCGCGAGTAGATCGAGGTCGCCGGCACCTCCAGGGGCGTGCGGTCCTCCTCGCGGTCGCCCGCGTCGAACGCGGCCGTGTGCAGCCCGCGCAGGGCCCGGTAGAGGTGGCCGACCGTGGTGACGTCGGGCGCGTCCGAGGTCGAGAGCCGGTACGGCGACCCGAGGGTGATCACCTGGCGCACCAGCTCCGGGTTCCGCCGGGCCAGCTCCCGGGCGAAGATGCCGCCCAGGCTGTGCCCGATCAGCGTGACCGGGCGGCCGGTGTCGGCGTACAGGCGCTCCAGCCGGCGCTGTGCGCCGCGCCAGAGCCGGGCGGTCGGCCCGAGGTTGGTCCCCAGGCTCCAGCCCCGCACGCGGTAGCCGTGGGCGCACAGGACGGTGCGCATCGTGACCGTGCTCGCGTCGTCGGCGAGGAACCCGGGCAGTACCAGGACCCCGTGCCCGTCGCCGCGCTCCAGCGGCGCGAGACGGGGCCAGCTCAACCAGAGGGCGGCGAAGTCGCCCGCGGTGCGCAGCGCCTCCGTCCGCCAGAGCAGCTCGCTGGGTCGCTGGTACTGCTCGGCAAATCCTTCGCTGGTCATCGCTTGCCCTCTCGGCTTTGAGATGTGACGTTGCTAACATACAAACCGCCCGGTCGGGATGTCCACGATTCCGGCCTCTTCGACCCGGCCGTGCGCCGCACGCCCTGTTGACCAAGGAGCCCCACCCGATGTCCTTCAACCTCGCCACCATGCTCACCCAGTCGGCAGCGACGTACGCCGAGAAGCCGATGCTCCACGTGGGCGACCGCTCCTTCACCTATGCCGAGGTCGACGATCTCTCCGGCCGGGTGGCGAGCTCCCTCGAGGCGCTCGGCCTGACCCGCGGCGACAAGGTCGCGGTGCAGCTGCCCAACGTCCCCCAGTTCGTCTTCGCCTACTTCGGCATCCTCAAGGCCGGCATGACGATGGTGCCGATCAACCCGCTGCTGACCGCCCCCGAGGTGAGCTACCACCTCCAGGACAGCGACGCCCGGCTCCTGATCAGCTACGAGGCCATGGCGCCCGCCGCGATCAACGGCGCGCGGGAGGCCGGCGGCGTCCCGGTCTACCTGGTCGGTACCGACGGCCCGTCGGCTGTCGACGAGGCGCGCGACTTCGAGGAGCTGCTCAAGGCCAGCAACACCGGCATCCAGCGCGCCATGTCGTCCGACGACACCGCCGTGCTGCTCTACACCAGCGGCACCACCGGCCGGCCCAAGGGCGCCGAGCTCACCCACTTCCAGCTCTACATGAACTGCACCGTCGCCGGTGAGCTGTTCGGCGTCCGCTCCGACGACGTCTCGCTGGGCGTGCTGCCCCTCTTCCACGTCTTCGGGCTCTCCAGCGTGCTCAACATCGTGGTGCGCCACGGCGCGACGCTGGTGCTGGTGCCGCGCTTCGACGCCGCCAGCGCGCTGGACGCCATCGAGCGGCACAAGGTGACGATCTTCTCCGGCGTCCCGACGATGTTCATCGCGCTGGTGCAGGCCGACGTCGCGGGCCGCGACACGTCCTCGCTGCGCGCGGCCTGCTCGGGCGGCGCCTCGATGCCCGGCGAGGTCATCCGGGCGTTCGAGGAGAAGTTCGACGGCGTGGTCGTGCTCGAGGGCTACGGCCTGTCCGAGTCCGCGAGCACGGCCACCTTCAACATCAGTGCCGAGGAGCGCAAGGTGCTCTCGGTCGGCAAGCCGATCTGGGGCGTGGAGTTCAAGATCCTCGGTGAGAACGGCGAGGTGACCGAGACCGGCCCGGACGCGCGCGGCGAGATCGCGATCCGCGGCCACAACATCATGAAGGGCTACTACAAGCGGCCCGACGCGACCGCCGAGGTCATGCAGGACGGCTGGTTCCGCACCGGCGACATCGGCTACCGCGACGAGGACGGCTTCTACTTCATCGTCGACCGGCTCAAGGACCTCATCATCCGCGGCGGCTACAACGTCTACCCGCGCGAGGTCGAGGAGATCCTCTACGAGCACGCCGACGTGGTCGAGGCGGCGGTCATCGGCCGCCCGGACGAGCGGCTCGGCGAGGAGGTCGTCGCGTTCGTCGTGCTCCGCCCGAACTCGACGGCCGACGAGGCGGAGCTGACCGCGCACTGCAAGGAGCGGCTCGCGGCGTACAAGTACCCGCGCTCGATCATCATCCGCGACGAGCTCCCCAAGGGCCCGAGCGGCAAGATCCTCAAGCGCGAGCTGCGCGCCTGATCGTCTGCGCCACCGCGGCGCGGGTGTCCGCGGGGTCGATGACGTCGTCGATCTCGAAGACCCGCGCCGCGTTGAGCGCCTTCGCGTGCTTGCGGTACGCCGCCGTGTGCTCGACCACCGCGGCCTCGCGCTCCTCCTCGGGGAGGGCCGCCAGTTCCTTGGCCATGCCGAGCCGTACGGCGCCCTCGAGGCCCATCGGCCCGAGGTGGGCGTCGGGCCAGGCGACCGTCAGCAGCGGGCGGTGCGTGCTGCCGCCGAGCATCGCCTGGGCGCCGAGGCCGTAGCCGCGGCGCAGCACCACGCCGACGAGCGGGGTCGTGAGCCGCGCGCCCGCGGTGACCATCCGCGACGCGTGCCGGACCAGTCCGGTCCGCTCGGCGTCGGGGCCGACCATGAAGCCGGGGGTGTCGACGAGGCTCACCACCGGCAGGCCCCAGCGCTCGCACAGCTCGAGGAAGTCGCCCGCCTTGGCGGACGCGTCGGCCGTCAGCGCGCCGCCCATGTGGGTGGACTGGTTGGCGACCACCCCGACGGTGAGGCCGTCGATCCGCGCCAGCGCGGTGACGAGCTCGGGCGCCCACCCGGCGCGCAGCCAGACGACGCTGTCGTGGTCGCAGAGCGTCTCCACGACCGGCCGGACATCGAAGGCCTCCCGGTCGTTCTCGGGCAGCATCGTGCGCAGCGCGGCGCGCTGGTCGGTGTCGTCGCCGGCCGTGTCGGGGCGGTCGCGGTCGGCGAGCAGGCCGAGGATCCGGCGTACGACGCCCACGGCCTCGGCCTCGTCCTCCACGAGCACGTCGATGACGCCGTTGGCCGACTGCTCGTCGGCCGGGCCGATCTCCTCGGGTGCGAACCGGCCGAGACCGCCGCCGGCGATCATCGCCGGGCCGGCCATGCCGAGGTTGGCGTCGGGGGTGGCGATCCGCAGGTCGGCGGTGCCGGCGATGACCGCGTTGCCCGCGAAGCACCGGCCGGAGACGACGGCGATGCGCGGCACGTCCAGGCCCGCCCAGAGCGCGAACGAGGCGACGTCGAGGCCGGAGACGACGGGCAGGTCGGTGTCGCCCGGGCGACCGCCGCCGCCCTCGGTGAAGAACACCGACGGCAGCCGCATCCGGCCGATCAGCTCGGCCAGCCGGTCGGTCTTGTGGTGCCCGCGGAAGCCCTGGGTGCCGGCCATCACCAGGTAGTCGTAGGACATCACCGCGCACGGCAGGCCGTCGACGGTGGCCGTGCCGCCGACGATGCCGTCGGCGGGCGCCTCGACGACCAGCTCGGCCAGGGGCCGGCGCTGCTCCTGAGCGGCAGTGACGAACCGGCCGTACTCCACGAAGCTGCCCGGGTCGACCAGGTCGGCGATGTTCTCCCGGGCGGTACGCCGGCCGCGGGCGTGCCAGCGGTCGACCTTCGCCTGCCGGGCGGCGTCGGTGGTCAGATGGGCGCGGGCGAGGACCTCGGTGAGGCCCTCGGCGGGCGCTTCTGCGGTATCGGGTGCGGGGTCGGTCAGGTCAGCCACGGGTACGAGCATGCTCGACGATCTCGCCCACCACGTCGGACCACAGCTCCCTCGGCAGGTCGTGTCCCATCCCGGGGTAGGTGACCAGGCGCGCGCCGGGGATCGCCTTGGCCGTCGTACGGCCGCCGTCGACCTGGACCAACGGGTCGTCCTCGCCGTGGAGGACGAGGGTGGGGACGGCCAGGTCGGCGAGACGCTCGATGCGGCTGCCGGACACGTGGATCGCCGCCAGCTGGCGGGCGACGCCGGCGGGGTCGTTGGCGCGACGGAAGGACTCGCGGCCGCGGGCGCGCAGGCCCTCGGTGTCGAGGGGGAAGCCGGGGGAGCCGACCACGCTGTAGACCTGCACCGAGCGCTCGGCGGCCTCGTCCTCGGTGGTGGGCGGCGGGCTGAGCAGGGCGCCCATCGCCGCGGGTGTGGGCGCACCGATCTGCGGCGCGGGCGTGGACATGATCGAGGTCATCGTGGCGGTGCGGTCGGGGTGCCGCAGCGCGATCTCCTGGGCGATCATGCCGCCCATCGAGGCGCCGACGACGTGCGCGCGCTCGATGCCGAGCGCGTCGAGCAGGGCCACGGTGTCGTCGGCCATGTCGCCGAGCAGGTACGGCGCCTCGGTGATCGGGTTGCCCGAGAACAGGGGCGAGAGGTCGGGCACGCCGGCCGCGTCGAGGTGGGTGGACAGGCCGATGTCGCGGTTGTCGAAGCGCACCACGAAGAAGCCCTGGTCGGCGATCAGCGAGCAGAAGTCGTCGTGCCAGCCGATCATCTGCGTGGCCAGGCCCATGACCAGGACCAGGGCCGGGTCGTCGGGGGATCCGAAGGTCTCGTAGGCGAGGGTCAGGTCCCCGCAGGTCGCGTACTGGATGTTCGGTTCGCGGTCCGTCACTGGGACACCTTCCTCCGGGGGCACGATCTGAGGCAGGATACAAACCGAGCGGTCGGAATGTCTATGCTGGCCGGCGTTCGGCGATCCGGGAGGACGGTGAAGGGCACAGTGACGGACAGGGCGACGATGGAGGAGCACCTCCGCGACGTACGACGACGCCAGGAGCGGATCCGGCCCGCGGACACCCCCGCCGAGGTCGCCTACCCCGCCGGCGAGATCTCGCTGCCGGCCCACGTCGAGCACTGGGCGCGCGAGCGGCCCGATCGCCCCGCCCTCGCCTTCGCCGGCGCCGAGATGTCGTACGCCGAGCTGGCCGATCGCGTCGCGGCGGTCGCCGGCTGGCTCGAGGGCGCCGGTGTCCGGCCCGGCGACCGGGTCGCCGTCCTGCTGCCCAACTGCCCGCAGTTCGTGATCGCGTTCCTCGCGATCCTGCGCGCCGGGGCGGTGCACGTCCCGGTCAACCCGATGTTCAAGGCGGCCGAGCTCACCCACGAGCTGACCGACTGCGGGGCCCGTGTCGTGATCACGCTCGACACCCTGCTGCCACTGGTCGAGGAGGTCGCCGGGGCGCTCGGTCCGGACCACCGCCTGGACCGCTGCCTGGTGACCGCCGCCACCGAGATGGCCGCCGTGGGGGGCGAGCCGGCGCTCGGGGCGGGGGCCGGGGTCGAGGTCGTCGCGTGGCGCGACGCGGTCAGCCACCCTCCCGGCACCGACCGCTCCGGCGACCTCGACGCACTGGCCGCGCTCAACTACACCAGCGGCACCACCGGCCTGCCCAAGGGCTGCGAGCACACCCAGCGGCACATGCTCTACACGGCCGCCTCGGCGATCGGCGCCACGGGATTCGCCGACAGCCCGTCGTACGCCGCCCTGTGCTACCTCCCGATCTTCTGGATCGCGGGCGAGGACCTCGGCATCCTCAACCCGATCGTCGCCGGCGGGACCTCGATCCTGATGGCGCGGTGGGACGCCGGCGAGGCGCTCCGCCTGCTGGAGCGGTACGCCGTCGGCGTGCTGGTCGGCACGGTCGAGAACTACTTGGAGCTGCTGGGCCGCGACGAGCTCGCGTCGACCGACCTGAGCGCGCTGCGGCTGCCGATGGCGATCTCCTTCGTCCAGGTGCTCACCCCGGAGGTCCGCGTGGCGTGGCGGGAGGCGGTCGGTGCGCACTCGGTGCTGCGCGAGGCGGCGTACGGGATGACCGAGACGCACACCTTCGACGTGACTCCCTACGGCTTCGACGCGGGCGACGCCGACCTGGTGGCCGAGCCGATCTTCTGCGGGCTGCCGGTGCCGGGCACCGACGTCGCGGTGGTCGAGCCGGGAACCCTGTCGCCGGTGCCGCTGGGCGAGGTGGGGGAGATCGTGGTGCGCAGCCCGTCGGTGATGACCGGCTACTGGCGGCGCCCCGACGCCACCGCCGGCCAGCTGCGCGACGGCTGGCTGATGACCGGCGACAACGGCCGCCTCGACGAGGACGGCTGCCTGCACTTCCTGGGCCGGGCCAAGGACATGATCAAGGTCAACGGCATGAGCGTCTTCCCCGCCGAGGTGGAGATGCTGCTGACCGGCCATCCCGACGTCGAGGTCGCCGCCGTCGTACCCACCGAGGACGCGGCGCGCGGCCAGTGCCCGGTCGCGTTCGTGTCGCTGCGTGACGGTGCCGCGATCGACGCCGAGCGGCTCGAGACGTGGGCGCGGGCGAACATGGCGACGTACAAGGTCCCGCGGGTGGTGGTGGTCGGCGAGTTCCCGATGACCGACACCGGGAAGATCCGCAAGGTCGAGCTGGTCGAGCGCGCACGGACGCTCGGCATGTCACGAGGATGAGGAAAGACGTGAGCAACGGCGTGAGCAATGAGGGATTCAAGGGCCGTACGGCGGTCGTGACCGGTGCCGCCGGCGGCATCGGCAAGGCGCTGGCCGCGCGGCTGGTCGCCGAGGGCCTGCAGGTCGTGGTCAATGACCTCGACCCCGACCGGACGGCCGCCGCGGCCGAGGAGATCGGCGCCATCGCGATCCCCGGCGACGCCGCCTCCGAGGACGGCGTGGCCGCGCTGGTGGAGGGCGCGGGCGCCGAGCTCGGCGAGATCGACGCCTGGTTCGCCAACGCCGGCATCGCCCGCGGGCTGGGCCTCGACGCGAGCGAGGCCGACTGGGCCGCGAGCTGGGAGGTCAACACCATGGCCCACGTGCGCGCCGCCCGGCTGCTCGTGCCGCGCTGGCTCGAGCGCGGCGAGGGCCGCTTCGTCGTGACGGCGTCGGCCGCGGGCATCCTCACGGCGCTGGAGACGGCGACGTACTCGGTGACCAAGCACGGCGCGGTCGCGTTCGCGGAGTGGCTGTCGGCGACGTACCGCCATCGCGGCCTGGTGGTGCAGGCGATCTGCCCGCAGGGCGTGCAGACCGACATGCTCGCGGCCTCCGGCCCGATGCACCAGATCCTCACCGCCGACGGCGCGCGCACCCCGGAGGAGGTCGCCGACATCACCTGGGACGCCCTGCAGGACGGACGGTTCCTGGTGCTGCCGCACCCGCAGGCGGGGGACTACTACAAGGCCCGGGCCGAGGACACCGATCGGTGGCTGGGCGGGATGAACAAGCTGCAGCGCTACCTCGACCAGCACCAGGAGCAGGAGAACTGATGACCTCGACGATGACGACGACGATGAGGGCCTGGCGGGTGGGCGAGCTCGGCGAGCCCGCGAAGGTGATGGAGCTGACCGAGGTCGCGGTGCCCGAGCCGGGCGCCGGCCAGCTGGTGGTCCGGGTGCTCGCCTCCGCGGCGAACTTCCCCGACGCGCTGATGTGTCGCGGGCTCTACCAGGTGCGGCCCGAGCTGCCCTTCACGCCGGGCGTGGAGCTGTGCGGCGAGGTCGTCGCGCTCGGCGAGGGCGTCACGCGGTTCGCGGTGGGGGACCGGGTCCTCGGCGCCGCCGTGCTGCCGTACGGCGGCTTCGCGGAGCTCGCGCTGATGGACGTGGCCACCACCTTCACCGCCCCGCCGCAGCTCGACGACGCACAGGCGGCCAGCCTCTACATCGGCTACCAGACCGGCTGGTTCGGGCTGCACCGTCGCGCGCACCTGCAGGCCGGCGAGACGCTGCTGGTCCACGCCGCGGCCGGCGGAGTCGGCAGTGCCGCGATCCAGCTCGGCAAGGCCGCGGGCGCGCGGGTGATCGGTGTCGTCGGCGGCCCCGAGAAGGCCGAGGTCGCCCGGCAGCTCGGAGCCGACGTGGTGATCGACCGGCGTACCGAGGACTTCGTGGCGGTCGTCAAGGCCGAGACCGGCGGCCGCGGTGCCGACGTCATCTACGACCCGGTCGGCGGCGACACCTACCAGCGCTCGACCAAGTGCATCGCCTTCGAGGGCCGGATCCTCGTCGTGGGGTTCGCGGGCGGGGAGATCCAGTCCGCCGCGCTCAACCACGCGCTGGTCAAGAACTACTCGATCGTCGGGCTGCACTGGGGCCTCTACAACACCTACGACCCGGCCTCGGTCCAGGAGTGCCACGACGCGCTCGCCGAGCTCGCCGCCCAGGGCGCGATCGCCCCGCTGGTCAGCGAGCGGCTGCCGCTGGAGGAGGTCGCCGCCGGTGTGCAGCGGCTCGCCGACGGCGTCACCGTCGGCCGGGTCGGGTACGACGCCGCGGTGTCGTGAAGGCACGCGAAGGAAGGACATCGATGACCACCAGCACCCAGATCCGGCTCGCGGCGTACCCGGTCGGCGAGCCCGGCGACGACGCCTACGAGACCGCCACCGTCGAGCTCCCCGAGCTCGAGGACGGACAGGTCCTGCTGCGCACGATCTACCTCTCGCTCGACCCCTACATGCGCGGCCGGATGAGCACCGCCAAGTCCTACGCCGATCCCGTGCCGCTCGGCGAGGTCATGATCGGCGCGACGGTGTGCGAGGTCGTCGCGTCGCGCTCGCCGAAGCGTGCGGTCGGCGACATCGTGCTCGCGTTCACCGGCTGGCAGACCCACGCGGTCGTCGACGGGCGGCACACGCGACGGCTCGACCCCGCGGCCGCCCCGGTGTCGACGGCCCTCGGCGTGCTCGGGATGCCCGGCTTCACGGCGTACGGCGGCCTGCTCGAGATCGGCCGCCCGCAGCCCGGCGAGACCGTCGTCGTCGCCGCGGCGACCGGTCCGGTCGGCTCGGCCGTCGGCCAGATCGCGAAGGTCAAGGGCGCACGGGCCGTCGGGATCGCCGGCGGCCCGGACAAGTGCCGCTCGCTGATCGAGGACCTCGGCTTCGACGCGGCGGTCGACCACCGCTCGCCCACCTTCGTCGAGGATCTCGCGGCGGCGACGCCCGACGGCATCGACGTCTACTTCGAGAACGTCGGAGGGCACGTCACCGAGGCCGTCGTACGCCGCCTCAACCGCTTCGCCCGCATGCCCGTGTGCGGCGTCGTCGCCTGGTACAACGCCACCGAGGCACCGACCGGTCCCGACCAGTTCCCGGGCTTCCTGCGCCGGATCCTCACCCAGAGCCTGACCGTGCGCGGGTTCATCCAGGACGAGTTCGTGCCGACCCACCACGACGCCTTCCTGCGGGACATGGCCGGGTGGATCGCCGACGGCTCGGTGCGGTACGCCGAGGACGTCGTCGAGGGTCTGGAGAACGCGCCCGCTGCCTTCCGCGGGCTGCTGCGTGGCGACTACCTGGGCAAGGTGCTCGTGCAGGTCGGTCCCCTCGAAGACGGATCTTTGCGCGAGGGGTGACATACCACCCGGGCGGTTTCTCGTAGGCTTGGCACACCAAGCACCAGGAGGGTCCATGACGCAGCAGGGTGGAAGGCGCATCGGGCGTCCGCCGGTCGTGGTCGACGGCCTGACCGTCCGGGAGAAGCTGCTCGAGGTCGCCCGGGACCTGTTCGCCGAGCGGGGCTTCGAGAGCACCTCGGTGCAGGACGTCGTCGCGGCGGCCGGAGTGACCAAGGGCGCGATGTACCACTACTTCGCGTCCAAGGACGAGCTGCTGGCCGAGATCTACGCGCGGGTGCTGCGGATGCAGACCTCGCACCTCGAGGCGTTCGTGGGCTCGGACGCCCCGATCGCCGAGCGGGTCGCGGACGCCGCGGCGGACGTCGTGACGACCACGATCCACAACCTGCCGAGCACGACGATCTTCTTCCGCTCGCTGCACCAGCTGAACCCCGAGCACGAGCGCGAGGTCCGCGACCAGCGCCGCCGCTACCACGACATGTTCCGCGAGATGATCGTCGCCGGGCAGGAGTCCGGCGTCTTCCGCGGCGATGTGCGGGCCGACCTGGTCGTCGACTACTTCTTCGGCGCGGTCCACCACCTGCCGATGTGGTGGCGCGAGGAGCGGGGCCTGGATCCCGTGGAGGTCGGCAGGGAGTTCGCCACGCTGCTGCTGGACTCGCTGGTGGCGCGCTGACCGCCGCCGCGGTTCTTCGCGGATTCTCAGGTGATCTCCGGGGGCCCGGACGACAATCGAGTCGGACCATTCCCCCTCAGAAGGAGGTCTCCATGACGCTCGATCTCGACGTCATCACCAGCGGCCTGATCGCAGTTCTCCTCGCAGCGACGAGCGTCGTCTTCGTTCTCGGACTGCTCGGCGAGCTGGGCGTGCTGCGCCGCGGCCGGTGTCCCGAGTGTGATCGGCACGTGCTGCGGCGCCAGGGCGGCGAGGACCACGCCTGCGCGATGTGCCGGCACGACCACCTCGCCCACCCGGTGCGCACGCTGCGGCACCCGGTGCGGGAGTTCAGCCAGCACTGAACCTCTGCTGCGCCTGGTTGCTCGGGGCTGGTGGTGGCGGCCGCACCGTAGCTCGTCGGCCCCCACCGTCAAGGACGCCTTCGGCGCCGCTGCGCGGTCGCTTCGCGATCCTTGACTGCGGGTCCCGGACGACGAGCTTGACGGCGCGACAACGGCACGGGCTTCGCCCGCGCCGCCGCTTCGCGGCCGCCAGGGAGTGCGATCGTCTTCGGGGAGTTCTTCCGGCGTGTGGTGCCGGAAGAACTCCCCTCTATGTCCGTCGGTGGAACCGGTAGTCGCCCGTGGCGAGCTTGGTCATGTCGTAGCGGGTGTCGTGGGCTCGGTGATGGTGGTGGGAGCAGAGGAGTACGCCGTCGGCGAGGTCGGTCTTCCCGCCCTGTGCCCAGGGTTTGAGGTGGTGGGCCTCACACCAGGCTGCGGGTATGGAGCAGCCTTCGGCGCGGCAGCGCTTGTCCCGCAGCCGCATGGCCTTGCGTTGGGGTGGTTCGAAGAGGCGGCGGGCTCTGCCGAGGTCGAGGGGTTCGGACGTGCCGCCGAGGACGGCGGGGATGATCTTGGCGGTGCAGGCGAGCCGTCGTGCTTCGCTGGCGGAGATGACGGTGTCGTCGAGCATCGCGGAGCCCAGCTCGCTCAGCAGGGTTTCGAGGGGGATGGTGACCATGACGGTGGTGGCGTCTCCGCCGTGGTCGGGCAGGCGCTTGGGGTCGAGTAGTTCGAGGAGTCGGCAGAACGCCTCGCCCCTGTTGCGGGCTCGGGTTTGGGTGGCTCGGGGTGAGTCTTGGGCTTCGAGGTAGGTGAGGGCTCGTTCGGAGACGGAGTCGGGGAGGTCGCAGATCCAGCGGGTGATCCCGTTGCCGCGTTTCCTGATCCTGATCGCGACCTCGTCCCGTGCGGCCCGTTCTTCACGTTCCAGGGCTTTGCCCAGTTCGGCTTCTGCGATGTCGGGTGCGACGACTTCGAGGATCTTGGTGCCGAGGACCTGGAGGTCTTTGGGGTCGTAGATCGCTGCGAGCTCGATCAGATGGGCCTCGGCACTCGCGCGAGTGGATTCGTCGACGGCGTCGGAGAGCTTGTCGACCGCGCGGATGATGACCCGGGCCTGGGCCTCGTTCACGTCGCCAGAGCGGAGCGCAGCCGCGGTCAGCGGGTGCCGCTCGAGCGATTCTGCGAGCCGGAGCTGTGCTCGGCCGGCTGAGGCGGTGATGCGGGTGGTGTGGGCGAGCCAGCACCCGGCGTCGCGGGACCCGTGCTCCTCGGCCACATCCGCGGCTGCAGCGAGGACTCGGAGCTCGAGCTCGGCGAGCTGCGCCTTGACGCGCGCCAACTCGACAAGAAGGTCGGCCTTGTCGCGGGTGCGGAGGTAGTCGGCCGGCATGTCCGCGACCACCGTCAGCTCGGCGTGGACGGCTTGGGCGCAGGCAAGGATCGGGTGCAACGACACCGTTCCTGCGACCATGACTAGCTCCCCGAGACGGACTGATCAGCTGCCTTCCATGATACACGCGTTCGAACGATTTCAGAACCCTGAAATCGAACAAAATCGCAGGTCAGGACAGGTTTTGATGGGCGGCCGCGAAGCGGCGGCGCGGGCGAAGCCCGTGCCGTTGTCGCGCCGTCATGCCGCCCGGTAGGGACCCGGGGTCAAGGACGCGAAGCGCCGCGAAGCGGGGCGAGCGCAGCGAGCATCCTTGACGCCGGGGACCGGGCGGCTAAGGTGCGGCCGCCCACCATCAGCCCGAGAGAACACCGTCAGAGAGGGCATTCAGCCAGCACTGAGCCCGGCCGCGTCCACCAGGCTCGGCCCGTACCAGGTGAGCAGCCGCCCGCTGACCAGCTCCGTGGGCACCGTGAAGACCTCCGGCCCGTCGGCCTCCGTGAAGACGTAGGGCTCGTCGGGCAGCAGCACCACATCCGGCCGGGTCGCCTCGATGTCGGCGACCGTGACGCTCGGGTAGCGCTCGGCACTGGTCGCGTAGGCGTTCTCCCACCCGAGCCGGCGCACCAGGTCGGTGACGAAGGTGTCGCCGCCGACGACCATCCACGGGTCCCGCCAGATCGGTACGACGACCCGGCGGGTCACCGGCGGCAGGTCGCCGCACCACAGTCCCTCGACGGCAGGCAGCCAGTCCGGCTCGGGCCAGCCGATGCCGGCGAGCAGGCGGCGGATCGAGGTGACCGCGTCCGGCACGGTGCGGATGTCGGTCACCCAGACGTGGACGCCGGAGTCGCGCAGCCGGCGTACGTCGAGCTCGCGGTTCTCCTCCTTGTTGGCGACCACCACGTCCGGCCGGAGGTCGCGGATCGCCGCCAGGTCGGGATTCTTGGTGCCGCGGACGCGGGTGGTCGCGAGGTCGGCCGGGTGGGTGCACCAGTCGGTCGCGCCGACGACCCGCTCGGGGTGGATCGAGGCGAGCGTCTCGGTCAGGGACGGCACCAGCGACACCACGCGGAGCGCCGGCCGGGCTCCGTCGTACGCCGTGCCGAGGTCGTCGCGGACGCCGGCCATCAGCAGCCGGGGTAGGCCGCCGGACGGGGAGCGATCAGGACCGACTCGACCCGGGTCCGGGGCCCGGGCTTCACGCCGTACGCGAACTGGAAGTTCAGGACCCCGTGGGACCCGTACTTGCTGAGGACCCAGAGGTCCCGTCCCCCGGTGCTGGTGCTCCCGTTGAGCTCCGACATCGGATGCAGCCCGAAGTTGTGCGGGTAGGCGCGGCGCACCTGGCGCAGCGTGGACCCGACACCGATGCCGCGGCGGGTGAGGTCGCGGTCGGTGATGACGACGATGCCGGCCACGCGCATGGCGGGGAACTGGCCCTTCCAGACCACCCAGCCGCGGGTGCGGAGGCGAGGCGCCATCTGGTAGCCCGGCGCGCAGTGGTCAGCGGCGCGGGACACCATGCCGGTCCGCCAGGCCTCGCGATTCGTCATCCCGAGCCGCAGCGGCCCCCAGGCGCCGAAGTGCAGGACCAGGCCCGTGCCGGAGGCACGCGTCGCGGCGGGACTCAGCCTCGTGGCCGAGGCGGAGGGGAGGACGGCGAGGGCCAGGACGAGGCCGAGGGCCACCGCGGAGTGACGGACGAGGCTGCGCACGCCCGGCAGCCTAATCGAGCGGGCTCAGCCCCGGGTGGGATCCGCTCCGACGATGCGGAGGGCCAGATCGGCGTACTGGTCCGCGACCTGCTCGGGCGTCCACTTCACACCGTCGCGGTACCAGCGCGCCAGGTCGATGCCCAGCGACAGCAGCGCCGCGGCGGTCATCTCGACCTCGGCCACGCGGAACCGGCCGGCGGCGACGCCGCGGGCGACGAGCTCGCGCATCTCGCTCTCGATCCGGTGCCGGATGCCGCGGATCTCGGTGAGGTGCTCGGGGGAGAGCGCGGCGAGCTCGTAGTTCACGATCCGCGCGCCGGTGTGGTCGCGCGCATGGTGCAGGCAGAAGTCGTGGATGACGCGGCGCAGCTGCTCGGTGGGGTCGTCGGTGGTCGCGATCGCCTCGCCGATCAGCCGCAGCGTCGCCTCGTGGCCCTCCTTGGAGATCTGGTGGAGCAGCTCCTCCTTGGAGCGGTGGTGCACGTAGAGCGCGGCCGGGCTCATGCCCGCGGTGGTGGCGATGTCCCGCGTCGTGGTGCCGTGGAAGCCCTTGTCGGCGAACGCCTCGATGGCCGCCTCGAGGAGGCGGGTCCGTGTGTCTGTCATCTCGAACTCCCTCCTTGACGACCGGCGCGATGTGGACGAGAGTAACGCTAAGCAAGCGCTTAGTCACCACCTGAGGAGCCACTCATGCCCGAAGCAGTCATCGTCTCCACCGCACGGTCCCCGATCGGCCGGGCCATGAAGGGCTCGCTGAAGGACATGCGGCCCGACGACCTCGCCGTGCAGATGGTGCAGGCCGCTCTGGCCAAGGTCCCCGAGCTCGACCCGGCCGACGTCACCGACCTGATCCTCGGCGTCGGCCAGCCCGCCGGCGAGTCCGGCAACAACCTCGGCCGCGCGGTCGCCGTGCTCGCCGGCATGGACCGCCTCCCGGGCGTGACGGTCAACCGCTACTGCTCCTCCAGCCTGCAGACCACCCGGATGGCCTTCCACGCCATCAAGGCCGGCGAGGGCGACACCTACATCTCCGCCGGGGTCGAGACGGTCAGCCGCTTCCTCAACGGGATGTCGGACAACGCCGAGGGCCAGAACCCGCTCTTCTCCGACGCGCAGGCGATCACCGCGAAGCGCGCCGAGGGCGGCGCCGACACGTGGCAGGACCCGCGCGAGAGCGGCGCGCTGCCCGACCTCTACATCGCCATGGGCCAGACCGCCGAGAACGTCGCGCAGGTCCTCGGCATGTCCCGCAAGGAGCAGGACGAGTTCGGCGTCCGGTCCCACAACCTGGCCTGCCAGCGGATCGAGGAGGGCTTCTGGGAGCGCGAGATCACCCCGGTGACGCTGGCCGACGGCTCGGTCGTGTCCAAGGACGACGGCCCCCGCGCCGGTACGACGTACGAGGCGGTCAGCCAGCTCCGGCCGGTCTTCCGCCCCGACGGCGTCATCACCGCCGGCAACGCCTGCCCGCTCAACGACGGTGCCGCGGCGCTGGTCATCATGAGCGACGAGAAGGCCAAGGCCCTGGGCCTGACCCCGCTCGCCCGCATCGTCTCGACCGCGGTCACCGGCCTCTCGCCGGAGATCATGGGCCTCGGCCCGGTCGAGGCCATCCCGGCCGCGCTCAAGCAGGCCGGCATGGGCATCGACGACATCGACCTCTACGAGATCAACGAGGCCTTCGCCGTGCAGAGCCTGGGCTCGGCCCAGCAGCTCGGCATCCCGCTGGACAAGCTCAACGTCAACGGCGGCGCGATCGCGGTCGGTCACCCGTTCGGCATGACCGGCGCGCGGATCACCGCCACGCTGATCAACTCCCTGCAGTGGCACGACAAGCAGTTCGGCGTCGAGTCGATGTGCGTCGGCGGCGGTCAGGGCATGGCGATGGTGATCGAGCGGCTCTCCTGATGGGGCGCTTCGACGGCAGGACCGCGATCGTCACCGGCGCGAGCCGGGGCATCGGTCTGGGCATCGCCGAGCGGCTCGTCGCCGACGGAGCCCGGGTCGTGATCACCGCCCGCACCAAGGAGGCCCTCGACGAGGCCGTCGCCCACCTCGGCGGCCCCGAGGTGGCGGTGGCGGTGGCCGGCAAGGCCGACGACGTCGAGCACCAGGCCGAGGTGATCCGTACGGCGATCGACACCTTCGGCAGCATCGACTTCCTGGTCAACAACACCGGCATCAACCCGGTCTACGGGCCGCTGGTCGACCTCGACCTCAACGCCGCCCGCAAGATCGTGGAGGTCAACTGCATCGCCGCGGTCTCGTGGGTGCAGCAGGCCCACCGGGCCTGGATGAAGGAGCACGGCGGCGCCATCGTCAACGTCTCCTCCCTCTCCGCCTTCCGCACCGCGCCGATGATCGGCTTCTACGGCGCCTCCAAGGCGATGCTCAACTCGATCACCGAGCTGCTCGCCGTCGAGCTCGGCCCGGACATCCGGGTCAACGGGGTCGCGCCGGCCGTGGTGAAGACCAAGTTCGCCGCCGCCCTCTACGAGGGTCACGAGGAGGAGTCGAGCCGGGCCTACCCGCTCAAGCGCCTCGGCGAGCCCGAGGACATCGGCAGCGTCGTGGCCTTCCTGCTGTCCGACGACGCGGCCTGGATGACCGGGCAGACCGTCCTGATCGACGGTGGCGTCAGCCTGACCGCCGGCGAGTGACCGCCGGCGTACCCCTTCCCTGAGGAGCATCCCCCCATGAGCACCACCCGTACCGCCATCGTGACCGGCGCGGCCCGCGGCATCGGCGCCAGCGTCGCGCAGCGACTGGCCGCCGACGGCCTGGCCGTCGCGATCCTCGACCTCGACGAACAGGCCTGCGCCGGCGTCGTGAAGCAGATCGAGGCCGACGGCGGGCGCGCTCTCGCCGTCGGCGTCGACGTCGCCGACGAGGCCGCCGTTCAGTCCGCCGTCGAGCGCGTGGCGGCCGAGCTCGGCGAGCCGACCGTGCTGGTCAACAACGCCGGCATCACCCGCGACAACCTGGTCTTCAAGATGAGCGTCGAGGACTGGGACCAGGTGATGGGCGTCCACCTGCGCGGGTCCTTCCTGATGACCCGCGCGGTGCAGGGCTACATGACCAAGGCCGGCTTCGGCCGCGTCGTGACCATGTCCAGCACCTCCGCCCAGGGCAACCGCGGCCAGGTCAACTACGCCGCGGCCAAGGGCGGGCTGGAGAGCTTCACGCGCACGCTCGCGATCGAGCTCGGCAAGTTCGGCGTCACGGCCAACGCGATCGCGCCCGGCTTCATCGACACCCCCATGCTGTCGGCCACCGCCGAGCGGATCGGGATGTCGTACGACGACTTCCTGGCCATGGGCGCCACGAGCATCGCCGTGGGCCGAGTCGGCACCCCCGACGACATCGCGCAGGCGGTGTCCTTCTTCGTCGACGAGCGCTCCGGCTACGTCAACGGCCAGGTCCTGGCCGTCGCCGGCGGCCCGTCCCACTTCTGATCCGAGGGAGAGACATGAAGGTCTTCAACGGCGTCGAGGAGCTCCAGGCCGCGGCCGGGACGCACCTCGGCTACTCCGACTGGCACACCGTCGACCAGGCGCAGATCGACGCCTTCGCCGATGCGACGGGCGACCACCAGTGGATCCACCTCGACGCGGAGCGCGCGGCGGCCGGGCCGTTCGGCACCACCATCGCCCACGGCTTCCTCACCCTGAGCCTGCTGCCGATGCTGGCCTCGCAGGTCTACGCGGTGGAGGGCGTCAGTGCGGGCGTCAACTACGGCGCCAACAAGCTGCGCTTCCCGTCCCCGGTGCCGGTGGACTCCCGGGTCCGCGCGGGCGTGGAGCTGCTCGAGATCACCCCCATCGCGCTGGGCTTCCAGGTCGCGACCCGGGTGATCATCGAGCGCGAGGGCGGCGACAAGCCGGCCTGCGTCGTGGACATGCTGTCCGTGGTCGTCCCGTGACCTCGGAGCCGCCTCCCGGGCTCGACCTCGGCCGCCTCGGCGCGTGGTTCGCCGGCAACGTGCCGGACGCGGGCGACAACCTCGAGGCGACCCTCATCGCGGGCGGCAAGTCCAACCTGACCTATGTCGTCACCGACGGCTCCCAGGAGTGGATCGTCCGCCGCCCGCCGCTGGGCCACGTGCTGGCCACCGCCCACGACATGGCCCGCGAGCACCGGGTGATGTCGGCGCTGCAGGACACCGCCGTCCCGGTGCCGCGCACCTACGCGATGTGCACCGACGCCTCGGTCATCGGGGCCGACTTCTACGTGATGCAGCGCTGCGCCGGTACGCCGTACCGCCTCGCCGACCAGCTGATCCCCCTCGGACCCGAGCGGACCCGTGCCATCTCCGAGCGGCTCGTCGACGTGCTCGCCGCGCTGCACGCGGTCGACCCCGCGGAGGTCGGCCTGTCCGACTTCGGCCGTCCCGAGGGGTTCCTCGGCCGCCAGGTCGGGCGCTGGAAGAAGCAGCTGGACGCGTCGTACTGCCGCGACCTGCCGGCCGCCGACGAGCTGCACGCACTGCTCGCCGCCAACGTGCCCCCCGAGTCTGCGGCCGGGATCGTGCACGGCGACTACCGGCTCGACAACGTGCTGGTCGACGACGACGACCGGCTGACCGCCGTGCTGGACTGGGAGATGGCCACCCTCGGCGACCCGCTCACCGACCTGGCCGTGATGCTGCTCTACGGCCGGCTCGGCCTGGTCGGCGGCGACGCCGTCAGCAACGTCTCGATCGCCCCCGGCTTCCTCTCCGAGGACGAGATCATCGCGCGCTACTCCCAGGGCAGCGACCGCGACCTCTCCGGCTTCGGCTTCTACCTCGGCCTCGCGGCGTACAAGCTCGCCGCGATCCTCGAGGGCATCCACTACCGCTATCTGCACGGCCAGACCGTCGGCCCCGGCTTCGACCGGATCGGCGACGCGATCCACCCCCTGCTCGACGCCGGGCTCACCGCTATCAAGGAGAACTGACCATGGACTTCGCATTCGACGCCAAGACCGAGGAGCTCCGCGCGAGCATGCTCGACTTCATGGAGAAGCACGTCTACCCGGCCGAGCCGGTGTTCCACGAGCAGATGGAGGCGCTGGAGGACCGCTGGGCGTGGGACTCCGTGCCCGTGCTCGCCGAGCTGCGGGCCGAGGCGCGCAGCCGGGGCCTGTGGAACCTCTTCCTTCCCGGCGAGGAGGGCGGCGGCCTGACCAACCTGCAGTACGCCACCCTGGCCGAGATCTCCGGCCGCAGCATGCACCTGGCCCCTGCGGCGATGAACTGCGCGGCGCCCGACACCGGCAACATGGAGGTCCTCGCGGTCGCGGGCAACGACGAGCAGAAGAAGAAGTGGCTCGAGCCGCTGCTCAACGCCGAGATCCGCTCGGCCTTCGCGATGACCGAGCCCGACGTCGCCTCCTCGGACGCGACCAACATCGAGCTCAGCATCATCCGGGACGGCGACGAGTACGTCCTCAACGGGCGCAAGTGGTGGATCACCGGCGCGATGAACCCCAACGCCAAGATCTTCGTGGTCATGGGCAAGACCGACCCGTCGGCCGCGCGGCACCGCCAGCAGTCGATGATCCTGGTCGAGCGCGACACCCCCGGCTTCGAGGTCGTGCGGCCCATGCACGTGCTCGGGTACGACGACCACGAGCACGGCGGCCACGCCGAGCTGCGCTTCACCGACGTCCGGGTGCCCGCGGGCAACCTGCTGATGGGCGAGGGCGACGGCTTCGCGATCGCCCAGATGCGCCTGGGCCCGGGCCGCATCCACCACTGCATGCGCTCCCTCGGCCTGGCCGAGCGCGCCCTGGAGCTGATGTGCGCCCGCGCCGAGAGCCGCGTCGCCTTCGGCAAGCCGCTGTCGGAGCAGGGCGTCATCCGCGACTGGATCGCCGAGGCTCGGGTCCGGATCGAGCAGCTGCGGCTGATGTGCCTCAAGGCCGCGTGGCTGATGGACACCCAGGGCAACAAGGCCGCCCACACCGAGATCCAGATGATCAAGATCGCCACGCCCGCCACGGTGGAGTGGATCCTGGACAAGGCGATCCAGACCCACGGCGCCGGCGGCCTGTCGCAGGACTTCCCGCTGGCCAACATGATCGCCGGCATCCGCACCCTGCGCTTCGCCGACGGACCCGACGAGGTCCACAAGAACGCGCTCGCCAAGGCCGAGCTGGCCCGGCAGTCCTCGGCCCGGGAGGCGCGGGCGTGACCGACCTCCGCACCGAGATGGGCGCCGACCTCGCTCGGCAGGTCGCCGACTTCCTCGCGGCCCACGACCCCGCGGCGACCGAGCCGCTGGAGTTCCTCCGGGCGCGCTTCGACGCGGGCCTGGCCTGGGTCGCCTACCCGGAGGGGTACGGCGGGCAGGGGCTGCCCCGCGCGCTGCAGCCCGACGTCGACCGGCTCTTCGAGGAGGCGGGCGCGCCGAGCAACCGGCCCGAGGTCAACGGCATCGGGCTCGGCATGGCCGCCCCGACCATCCTGGCGTTCGGCACCGAGGAGCAGAAGCAGCGCTTCCTGCGCCCGCTGTGGACCGGCGAGGAGATCTGGTGCCAGCTCTTCAGCGAGCCCGGCGCCGGGTCGGACCTCGCCAACGTCTCCACCCGCGCGGTCCGCGACGGTGACGAGTGGGTCGTCAACGGCCAGAAGGTGTGGACCTCCGGGGCGCACAACGCCTCCTTCGCGATCCTCGTCGCGCGCACCGACCCCGACGCGGTCAAGCACGCCGGCCTGACCTACTTCCTCTGCCCGATGACCGACCCCGGCGTCGAGGTTCGGCCGCTGCGGCAGATCACCGGCGAGGCCGAGTTCAACGAGGTCTTCCTGTCCGACGTACGCATCCCGGACAGCCAGCGCCTCGGCGCGGTCGGCGAGGGGTGGAAGGTCGCCAACGCCACGCTCAACAACGAGCGGGTCGCGATCGGCAGCGGCGGCGGTCGCGAGGCCGGGATGATCGGCCGGGTCGCGAAGACCTGGCGCGAGCACCCCGACCGGCACACCCCCGAGCTCCAGGACCGCCTGCTGCGGCTCTGGGTCGACGCCGAGGCCGCCCGGATCACCGGCCGGCAGCTCGCCCAGAAGCTCGCGTCCGGCCAGCCCGGGCCCGAGGGGTCGATGATGAAGCTGCTCTTCGCGAAGACCGCCCAGGCGCTGTCCGGCCTCGAGGTCGAGATCCTCGGCGAGGACGGCCTGCGCTTCGAGGACGAGCAGGGCTGGGAGATGGTGCGGCCCGGCAAGGTGTCCTTCACCGGACGCGACGCCGGCTACCGCTACCTGCGCGCGAAGGGCAACTCCATCGAGGGCGGCACCTCCGAGATCATCCGCAACATCGTGTCCGAGCGCGTGCTGGGCCTCCCGTCCGAGCACCGCACCGACAAGGACCGTCCCTGGAAGGAGCTCGCCAAGTGAGCACCGTGCCTCCCCCCGCCGACGTGGACCTGCTCGCCACCGACGTCGAGACCGACCTGCGCGGCACCGTCCGCGACCTGCTGGCCGACCAGTGCCCGTCCTCCGCCGTCGCCGCCATCTACGACGGCGACCGCTCGGTGGTCGCCCCGCTGTGGAAGGCCCTCGCCGGCGACCTCGGCCTGGCCGGACTGCTCGTGCCCGAGGACCTCGGCGGCGTCGGGGCCTCGGCCCGCGAGGCCGCCGCGGTGCTCGACGAGCTGGGCCGCGCGTGCGCGCCGGTGCCCTTCCTGACCAGCGCGGTCGTCGCCACGACGGCCCTGCTCGCGCTCGACAGCGACCTGGCGCGGACCACCCTCGCGGCGGTCGCCTCGGGCGACCGGACGGCCGCCCTCGTCGTACCGCTGTCGGCCGGGCCGGACGCCCCGCTGCCCGAGCTGACCGTCGCCGACGGCGCGGTCACCGGCACCGTCCGCTCGGTCGCGGGCGCGCTCGAGGCCGACGTGCTGCTGGTCGCCGCGGGCGGCTCCCTGCTGCTGGTCGAGGCGCAGGCCGCCGGGATCACGGCGGTGAGCTCGCTCGACATGGCCCGCCAGCTCGCCGACGTCACCTTCACCGGTACGCCGGCGCAGGTGCTCGCCGACGGCGAGCAGGGCGCCGCCGCGGTCCGCTCGGCACTGATCGCCGGTGCCGCGCTGCTCGCCTCCGAGCAGGTGGGCGTCGCGCGCTGGTGCCTCGAGGAGACCGTCGCCTACCTGAAGATCCGCAAGCAGTTCGGCCGCGTGGTCGGCGGGTTCCAGGCGCTCAAGCACCGCCTCGCCGACCTGTACGCCGAGGTCGAGTCGGCCTCCGCCACGGCCCGCTACGCCGCGGCCGCGCTGGCCGTCGGCGAGGACGTCGAGGTCGCGACCCGGGTCGCAGCGGCGTACTGCTCCGACATCGCGGTCCACGCCGCCGAGGAGGCCGTCCAGCTGCACGGCGGCATCGGCATGACCTGGGAGCACCCGACGCACCTGTACCTGAAGAAGGCCAAGGCCGACCAGATCGCGCTCGGCACCGCCGGTGCCCACCGCGCGGCGCTCGCGGGTCTGGTCGACCTCTAGGCTCGCGGTGTGAGCTTCGGTCGGGTGGTGGGTCTGGTGCTGGCGCTGGCGCTGATCGGCGGTGGCGCGTTCCTGTGGTCGGCCGGCATGGGCTGGGTGGGGGGCTCGGGCGACACCAGCTCCTACTGGGCCAACATCGGCGGAGGACTGGCCGGCCTCGGCCTGGCGCTGGGCTTCGTCGTCGCCAAGCCGCGCCGCTAGCCGGGGCCTTTCACTCGACCGGCTTGACGCCGTTCTTGTGGCGCTGGGCGAGGGCCGGGTAGTACTGCGGGTTCAGCTCGACCCAGATCGCGGCGCCCGTCCCGGCGAGCTCCTTGACCGGCTTGGCCGGCGTGCCGGAGACGAGCATGCCCTCGGCGATCTCGGTGCCGGGGGTGACGACCGACCCGGCCGCGACGAGGGAGCCCGCGCCGATGACGACGCCGTCGAGCAGGACGGTGCCGTTCGCGATGAGCGCGCGCTCCCCGACGGACTTGCCGTGCGCCACGACGGCGTGCGCGATGGTCGCGTACGCGCCGATCTCCAGGGTCTCGCCCGGGCCCGCGTGCAGGACCGCGTTGTCCTGGATGTTCGCCCCCTCGCGGACCACGATCGTGCAGTCGTCCCCGCGCAGCACGGCGCCGTACCAGACGCTCGCGCCCGCCTCGATCACCACGTCGCCGACCAGCGTCGCGGTCGGCGCCACGAACGCATCGGGGTGGATCTGCGGCCGCTTGCCCTCGAACTCGTAGATGAACACGACCCGAGGCTAGCGAGCCCCGGGGGCACTGGACCTGTCACGGGTGGGGGCGGGTGTTACCTGTGCCGGAAAACTTTACCTTTGAGAGGTCACGAAGAGGTGACGAGCGGGTTCCCCATCTGGCACCATTCTTCTTGCCGCCGCAGATGACCCGAGACGTCTGCGGCGGCTCTGTTTTTCTTGGTCGCGGGTTCCTCTCGGCTACCGGACGCCCCACGAGTAGGTCTGCTTGCGCAGGCCGAGGTACATGAACGTCTCGGTGGTGGAGACGCCCTCGATGGAGCGGATCCCGCTGGAGACGACGTCGAGCAGGTGCGCGTCGGACTCCACGACGACCTCGACCAGGACGTCGAAGTTGCCGGCGGTGATGACCACGTAGTCGACCTCCTCGAGCTCGGCGATCTTGTCCGCGATCGGGGTCACGGGGCCGTTCACCTTGACCCCGACCATCGCCTGCCGCGCGAACCCCAGCTCCATCGGGTCGGTGACCGCGACGATCTGCATGACACCGGTCTCGACCAGGCGCTGGACGCGCTGCCGGACGGCGGCCTCGGACAGTCCGACGACCTTCCCGATCGAGGCGTAGGAGCGCCGGCCGTCCTGCTGGAGCTGCTCGATGATCGCCTTGGAGACGCTGTCGAGGACCGTGGTGGCGCGTACGTCGGACATGGGCGCGATGTTGCCACGTTTCGGGTTCGTCCTTCAACCGAACGTCAAATGACGGAATCCGTTGCAATCATGTTTCCAGACAACGGATTCCCTTGCACATCCGGGCAATGACTGGCAGAGTCCGCCCTGCCCATCATGTGACGGAGGGAACACGCATGTCCATCGAGCCACCGCCCCGGCGCGCGCCGCTTTCGCGCCGGAACGTGCTCAAGGGGGTCGGCGCCGGAGCTTTC
Organism: Nocardioides ultimimeridianus; assembly: GCF_054777895.1. Taxonomy (NCBI): domain Bacteria; kingdom Bacillati; phylum Actinomycetota; class Actinomycetes; order Propionibacteriales; family Nocardioidaceae; genus Nocardioides; species Nocardioides ultimimeridianus. The sequence goes on from NZ_BAAHAB010000017.1 coordinate 103,650, forward strand.
GCCGCCGCGAGTCTCGGCGTACTGCCGCTGTTCTCGACCCCCGACCGCAAGCAGGACCCGGCCACGTGCACGACCCCGGACCTGTCCGCGTCGCAGCGCGAGCTGATCGTCTCCAACTGGCCGCTCTACATCGACCCGAACAACAAGAAGGGCACGTCGACGCGCCAGCTCTTCACCGAGAAGTACGGGATCACGGTCGACTACACCGCCGACGTCAACGACAACAACGAGTTCTTCGCCAAGGTCGTCAACCAGCTCGGTGCCTGCCAATCCACCAAGCGCGACATGTTCGTGCTGACCGACTGGATGGCCGCCCGGATGATCCAGATGGGGTGGATCCAGAAGCTCGACGCGAGCAAGGTGCCGAACCTGCACAACAACCTGATCGACACCCTCAAGGTCGACTGGGACCCGGACCGGGAGTACTCCGCGCCCTGGCAGAGCGGCCTGACCGGGATGGCCTACAACAAGAAGTACCTGCCCGAGGGCGTGAAGTCGTTCAACGACCTGCTCACGAACCCCAAGTTCAAGGGCAAGATGACGCTGCTCACCGAGATGCGCGACACCATGGGCCTGATCATGCTCTCCCAGGGAGCGGACCCCGCCAACTTCACCGACGCCCAGTGGGGCAACGCCATGGAGGCGCTGAAGAAGGCCACCAGCGACGGTCAGGTACGCCGCTTCACCGGCAACGACTACACCGCCGACCTGCAGTCGGGCAACGTGTTGGCCTGCGAGGCCTGGTCCGGTGACATCGCGAACCTGGACGACGACAACGTCGTCTTCGTGGCGCCCGAGGAGGGCATGAACATCTGGGCCGACAACATGCTGGTCCCCAACCTCGCGACCCACAAGGAGAACGCCGAGGACTGGATCAACTTCTACTACGACCCGGTCATCGCGGCGACGCTCTCCGACTACAACTTCTACATCTGCCCGGTCAAGGGCGCCCAGCAGGCGATGGAGCAGATCGATCCCGCCGCTGCCCACAACGAGCTGATCTTCCCCACCGAGAAGACCCTCGCGGTCTGTCACACGTTCATGGCGCTCGAGGAGTACCAGATGCGCGAATACGAAGGAGCGTTCTCCGATGTCACAGGCGTCTGACGTCACCACCGACGGCTCGCGGAGCCTGCGGATCTCGCAGCTCACCAAGGAGTTCGCCACCTTCACCGCGGTGAAGTCGCTCGACCTGGAGGTGCCGCACGGCACGTTCTTCGCGCTGCTCGGCCCGTCCGGGTGCGGCAAGACCACCACCCTGCGGATGGTCGCCGGCCTCGAGACGCCGACCTCGGGGTCGATCCGGATCGGCGACACCGACATCACCTATGCCAAGCCCTACCAGCGGCCGGTGAACACCGTCTTCCAGAGCTATGCGCTGTTCCCGCACCTCGACATCTACGAGAACGTGGCGTTCGGCCTGCGGCGGCAGCGGAAGTCCGAGGTCGCCCAGCAGGTGGAGCACATGCTGGAGCTGGTCGAGCTCACCTCCCAGGCGCGCAAGAAGCCGCCGCAGCTCTCCGGCGGTCAGCAGCAGCGGGTGGCCCTCGCCCGCGCGCTGATCAACCGGCCCGACGTACTGCTCCTCGACGAGCCGCTCGGCGCGCTCGACCTGAAGCTGCGCCGCGCGATGCAGTTGGAGCTCAAGCGGATCCAGACCGAGGTGGGCCTGACCTTCGTGCACGTCACGCACGACCAGGAGGAGGCCATGACCATGGCCGACACCATCGCGGTCATGAACGCCGGCGTGATCGAGCAGATGGGCTCGCCCGCCGAGCTCTACGAGAACCCGCGCACCACGTTCGTGGCGAACTTCCTGGGCCAGTCGAACCTGATCGAGGCCACCGTCCAGGGCCGCGACGGCGACAGCGTCGTCGTCGACATGCACGGCATCAAGGCCTCCATCCCCTCCGAGCGGGCACACGCCGACTCGGGCCGCGGCTGGGTCGGCATCCGACCGGAGAAGGTGCTGCTCGCCCCCGCCGGCGAGGCCATCGACGCCCCGGGCAACCACCTGCACGGCGCGGTCGTGACCGACGTCAGCTTCATCGGCGTCTCGACGCAGTACCAGGTCAAGATGCCGTGGGGCCAGGAGCTGATCGCCTTCGAGCAGAACACCGGCACCCGCGGCATCATCGCGCCGGGCACCAAGGTCGACGTCTCGTGGCGGCCCGAGTTCGCCTTCCTGCTCGACGCGAGCCAGGACGCGAACGCGGGCATCGAGGAGGACTGATGGCGGCCAAGCGCCGGTCCACCGGCTACCTGCTGATCCTGCCGGGCGCCATCTGGCTCGGCCTGTTCTTCGTCATCCCGTTCTACTCGCTGATCGCCACGAGCCTGTACGACCCGAAGGGGTCGGTGCTCAGCGGCTACCACGTGAGCTACCACGTCGCGAACTTCGTCGACGCGGTCAAGACCTACTACCCCGAGATCCTCCGCTCGCTCGGGTACGCCGCCGGTGCGACCTTGATCTGCCTGGTGATCGGCTACGTCCTGGCGTACGCGATCGCCTTCAAGGCCGGCCGCTGGCGCACGCTGCTGCTGGTGCTGGTGATCGCGCCGTTCTTCACCAGCTTCCTGCTGCGCACGCTGTCGTGGAAGCTGATCCTGGCCGACCACGGCCCGGTGGTGAGCACGATGCGCCACCTGCACATCCTGGGCGCGGACGGCCGGCTGCTGAACACCTCCTTCGCCGTGATCGCGGGCATCGTCTACAACTTCCTGCCGTTCATGGTGCTCCCGCTCTACGCCAGCCTGGAGAAGATCGACGGCCGGCTGGTCGAGGCCGCGGGTGACCTCTACGCATCGCCGTTCGTCGCGTTCTTCAAGGTGACCTGGCCGCTGTCCATGCCCGGCGTCGTCGCCGGCACCCTGCTGACCTTCATCCCGGCGGCCGGTGACTACATCAACGCCCAGCTGCTCGGCAGCCCCACCGGCCGCATGGTCGGCAACGTGATCCAGAGCCTGTTCACCACCACCCAGGACTACGCGCAGGCCGGCGCGCTCTCGGTGATCCTGATGGCGATCATCGTGGCGCTGGTGCTGCTCTACATCCGCAAGGCCGGGACGGAGGAGCTCCTGTGAGCGGGTTCGCGAAGACCTGGCGTTGGGTCAAGGACCACCTGGTCCTCATCCTCGGCCTGCTCGTGCTGGTCTACATGTTCGTGCCGATCGCGGTCGTCGTGCTGATGAGCTTCAACGATCCCGGCAAGTCCAAGAACGTCTACGAGTTCAAGGGCTTCACCTGGGCCAACTGGCTGCATCCGTGCGCCCCCGAGGGCATGTGCCACGCCGTCGGGGTCAGCATGCTGATCGGCCTGCTGGCCACGATCGTCGCCACGGCGATCGGGACGATGGCCGCCTTCGGCCTGGTCCGCCACCAGTTCGGCGGACGCTCCTTCGCGAACACGGTGATCTTCCTGCCGATGGCCTCGCCCGAGATCGTGATGGGGTCCTCGCTGCTGGCGCTGTTCCTGTCCGCGGGCCTGGGCGGACGGCTCGGCTTCTGGACGATCTTCATCGCCCACGTGATGTTCTGCCTGTCGTTCGTGATCGTGACGGTCAAGTCGCGGTTGGCGGGCATGGACGAGAACCTCGAGCAGGCCGCGATGGACCTCTACGCCACCGAGTCGCAGACGTTCTGGCGGATCACCTTCCCGCTGGTGCTCCCCGGCATCCTGGGGGCCGCGCTGCTGAGCCTGTCGCTGTCCTTCGACGACTTCATCATCACGAACCTGAACGCCGGCCAGACCGTCACGTTCCCGATGTTCGTGTGGGGCGCCGCCCAGCGCGGCGTGCCGATGCAGGTCAACGTCATCGGCACGGCCATGTTCCTGATCTCGATCACGATCGTGCTCGCCGGCGAGATCAACAACCGACGCCGCGCCCGGGCCCTGGCGCGCTGATCCATCCGAAGAGACAGACCAGGGATAGAGATGTCTGAGATCCAGTTCCGCAACGTCATCGACGGCAAGCCGGTCGATGCGGCCAGCGGTGCGACGTACGACGTGATCGACCCGGCCACCGGCAAGGTCTACGCCACGGCGCCGCTGTCCGACGAGCACGACGTGGAGGTGGCGTACGCCGCCGCCGACGCCGCCTTCGAGGGGTGGGCCGACACGACCCCGCGCGAGCGGGCCCGCGCCCTGCTCCGGATCGCCGACGCGATCGACGAGCGGGCCGAGGACATCTGCCGCGTCGAGGTGCGCGACACGGGCAAGCCGTTCCAGCTCACCATGGACGAGGAGCTCGGGATGGCGGGGGACCACTTCCGGTTCTTCGCCGGTGCCTCGCGGGTGCTGGAGGGCAAGTCGGCCGGCGAGTACCTCGCCGACCACACCAGCTGGATCCGGCGCGAGCCGATCGGCGTCGTCGGCCAGGTCACGCCCTGGAACTACCCGCTGATGATGATGATCTGGAAGATCGCGCCGGCTCTGGCGGCCGGCAACACGGTCGTCCTCAAGCCGAGCGACACCACCCCGGCGTCGTCCACCCTGCTGGCCGAGCTGTGCCAGGAGTTCCTGCCTCCCGGCGTGCTCAACGTGGTGTGCGGCGACCGCGACACCGGGCGCGCGCTGGTCGCGCACCCGACCCCGCAGATGGTCGCGATCACCGGCTCGGTGCGCGCGGGCATGGAGGTCGCGGGCTCGGCGGCGACGGACCTGAAGCGGGTCCACCTCGAGCTCGGCGGCAAGGCGCCCGTGGTCGTCTTCGACGACGCCGACATCGCCTCCGCGGCCGAGGCGATCGCGACGGCCGGCTACTTCAACGCCGGCCAGGACTGCACCGCCGCGACCCGCGTGCTGGTGGGCGCGGGCGTGCACGACGAGTTCGTGGCCGCGCTGACCGAGCAGGCGCGGGCGACCCGCACCGGCCTGCCCGACGACGCCGACGTGCTCTACGGCGCCCTCAACAACGCCGACCAGCTGGCCCGCGTGGCCGGCATCGTCGACCGGCTCCCGGACCACGCGACGGTCGCCGCGGGCGGTCGCTTCGCGACCGTCGCGGGTGGCGAGGGCGGCTACTTCTACGAGCCGACCGTCCTCTCCGGCCTGCGGCAGGACGATGAGCAGGTCCAGAGCGAGATCTTCGGGCCGGTCATCACCGTGCAGCCGTTCGCCGACGAGGCGCAGGCGCTGTCCTACGCCAACGGCGTGCAGTACGGCCTGTCGTCCTCGGTCTGGACCAAGGACCACGCCCGCGCCATGCGGATGAGCCGCAAGCTCGACTTCGGCGTGGTGTGGATCAACACCCACATCCCGTTCGTCTCCGAGATGCCCCACGGCGGCTTCAAGCACTCCGGCTACGGCAAGGACCTCTCGATGTACGGCCTGGAGGACTACACCCGCATCAAGCACGTGATGAGCTACCTCGGGTAGCTCCGACCGTGGGAGGACGACAGGGGCGTCGTACGCCGCCAGGATGGCCACCATGGCTGAGCTGAGCGGCAAGACGTTCCTGGTGACCGGCGCGAACACGGGCATCGGCAAGGAGACCGTGCGCAACCTCGCGGGGCGGGGTGCGCGGGTGGTGATGGCGGGCCGCTCGGAGGAGAGGAACCGGGAGGCGATCCGCGAGATCGCGGCCGACACCGGCAACAGCGACCTCGACTGGATCCCGCTGGACCTGGGCGACCTGGCGTCGGTGCGGGCCGCGGCCGCGACCTTCCTGGCGAGCGGCGACCGGCTCGACGTGCTGATCAACAACGCCGGCCTGGCGGGCAGGCGCGGGATGACCGAGAGCGGCTTCGAGCTCGCCTTCGGCACCAACCACGTCGGCACCTTCCTGCTCACCGAGCTGCTCCGCGACCGGGTCGCCGAGACGGGCCCCGGCCGGATCGTCAACGTGGCCAGCACCGGCCACTACCGGGCCAAGGGGATCGACTGGGACGCGGTGCGCAAGCCGTCGGTCACGCGGACCGCGTTCGACGAGTACTGCGTCTCCAAGCTGGCCAACGTGCTGCACGCCCAGGAGCTCGGCCGCCGGCTGGCGGGCACCGGGGTGACGACGTACTCCCTGCACCCCGGTGCCATCGCCTCGGACGTGTGGCGCGAGGTGCCGCCGGGGCTGCGCCAGGTGATGAAGCTGTTCATGAAGTCGACGACCGAGGGCGCCAAGACCTCGATCTACTGCGCGACCTCGCCCGAGGTCGCCGACGCGACCGGCCGCTACTACGACAACCAGCGCGAGAAGGAGCCGTCGAAGGTCGCGACCCCCGAGCTGGCCGCCGAGCTCTGGGAGCGCAGCGAGGCATGGGTGGCCTGATTCAGACGATCACGCCGGGGTTGAGGATCCCCGCCGGGTCGAGCGCCTGCTTGGCTGCCGCCAGGGCGGCGGCGAAGGGCGCGGGCCGCTGGGCGTCGTACCAGGGGCGGTGGTCGCGGCCGACCGCGTGGTGGTGGGTGATCGTGCCGCCGTTGGCGGCGATGGCGTCGGACACGGCCGCCTTGATCTCGTCCCACTGCGCGACGGCGCTGCCCCAGCGGCCGGGGGCGAAGACGCCGTAGTACGGCGCCGGGCCGTCCGGGTAGACGTGGGTGAAGCGGCAGGTCACCACACCCTGCCCGCCGCACACCTCGGCGATCGCCCGCTGCGCCGCCGCCGTCACGGCCGCGTGGAACGCGGGGAACGCATCCCAGGTGCACGCGGTCTCGAAGGTCTCCACGATCATCGAGCGGCGGGCCAGGGCGTCGCGCTGGTAGGGCATCCGGATGAAGGTCGAGCGCCACGACCGGGAGGCGTCGGCGGCCGCGTCGGAGGAGGCGTCCGGGGTCGTGGAGCGGTCGCGGCGCGCGAGCAGCGTGCCGCCGTGGTCGCCGGCCAGCTCCAGCGCCCGGGCCAGCCACGCGTCGACCGGGTGGTCGGCCGACTCGAAGGCGACCAACAGCAACCCACCGGTGGTGGAGGTGCCGGCGTTGAGGAAGGCCTCCCCGGGGTCGAGCAGCCGGCAGTTCGAGGGGTGCAGGCCCGACTGGGCGAGGGCGCGCGTGGCCCCCACCGCGGCGTCGTACGACGCGAAGCCAACGGTCGCCGTCTGCTGCCAGACCGGCCGCTGCTGCAGGCGCATCCAGGCCTCGGTGATCACGCCGAGCGAGCCCTCCGACCCCAGGAACATCCGGTCCGGGGAGGGGCCGGCTCCGGAGCCCGGGAGTCGCCGGGACTCGCCCACCCCTGCGGGCGACACGACCCGGATCGACTCGGTCAGGTCGTCGATGTGGGTGGCGAGGGTGGCGAAGTGGCCGCCGGCCCGGGTCGCCAGCCAGCCGCCGAGCGTGGAGAACTCGAAGGACTGCGGGAAGTGCCGCAGCGTCAGCCCGTGCGGGCGCAGCTGGTCCTCCAGCGCGGGTCCGTAGGCGCCGGCCTGGATCCGCGCCGCGCGGCTGACCGGGTCCACCTCGAGCACCCGTCCCAGCCGCTCCAGGTCGAGGGTGACCGCCGGACCCTCGAAGCGCGGCTCGACGCCGCCGACGACCGAGCTGCCGCCGCCGTACGGGATGAGCGGTGTGCCGGTGGTGGTGCACCAGTCGAGGACGTCGACCACGTCCTGCTCGTCCCGCGGGCGTACGACGAGGTCGGGGACGTGCGCGACGTCGCCGGCCAGGTTGCGGACGACGTCGCGGAAGGCCTTGCCGCGGGCGTGCCCGAGCCGGTCGACGACGTCGTCGGAGCACAGCCCGGCGAGCGAGGCCGGGGGAGCGATGCGGGGAGCCGGCACCCCCAGCGATCGCGGGTCGGGCGGCGGGTGGTCGGTCAGGTCGTGACCGGGGAGCAGCGCACCCACCCGCGCGGTGAGCTCCGCGGTCTCGGCCGCGTCCAGCTGGGCGGCGTCGGAGCCCCAGCCCCACCACGATCGCGTCACCCGAGCCATCCTGCAGCCGCGGCCCGGTCGCGCACCACCGCCCACGCCTCGAGGTACGCCGCCGTGAGCGACTCCGCCTCGTCCTCGAGCGCGTCGGCCAGCGTGACCAGCCCGGCCGGCTCGGCGGCCCCCAGCGCCCGCACGACCCCGGCCGCGACGACGAGGTCGTGCTGGTCGCCGAGGACGTCCTGCAGGCCGGTCAGCTCCTTGATCCGGGCGCCGTCGCGCACGCCCGGCACCTTGCGGGTGGCCTCGAGCAGGTAGCGCGTCCGCTTCGCTGCCTTGCGCACGTCGTGCAGCGCCTCCCACCGCTCGGCGTCGGTGGGCAGCCGGGCCGCGTCGTCGGCGAGGCCGGCCAGGCGGCGTACCTCCCGGCGGGCGAGGCGCGGCGCCTCCTTGCGGGCCGAGCGCTCGGCCCGGGCCGTCGTGGGCGGCGTCGCGAGCAGGTGGGACAGCGCGCGGTCGAGGTGCTCCAGCGACGACGGCCCGAGCGCGGCCAGGGCGGCCGCCTCGGCCCGCTGGTGCCGCGCGGCCAGCACGTCGTGCACGAGCACCCGGTCGGCGGGGTCCTCGATGCGCGGCGCCAGCAGCCCGGTGAGCACCTCCAGGTCGCGCGGACCCCCGAGCACGCCGATCAGCTCCTTGACCGAGGCGCGCAGCGGCGCGACCGCCTGCCTCCGGTACGCCGGGGCCGCGGCCGACAGCGTGCTGTGGATCCGCCGCAGGGCGACCCGCAGGTCGTGGACGTCCTCGGCGGCGGTGTCGTCGTCCCCGCCGAGCCGGCCGTCGGCGTACCGCTGCTCGCTCAGGCGGCGCACCTCGCCGACCTGATGGGCGAGATAGCCCTGCAGGCAGTCCCCGATCGTGAATCGGCTCACCGGCCCATCCTCCCGTATGCTGACCCCGACGTCCCGCCCTCCGCGCTGCGGCTTGCCGATCCAACTCGTGCGCCGTCGGGGGGACCGCCACAGGATTCGACCCCCGGCGTGCCCACCCGCACCCGGCGTGCGAGGGTGGCGATGCGGACGACGGTGTCCCAACGGACTCAGCAGCAATGCACTGGGCCGTCGTCACCTCTATTTCGATGAGGTAACGTCGCCCCACCCTGAACAGGACCGAAAGGCTGGCAAGGCACATGGTGGATGTGGAGAAGGCGCTCGATGAGGCAGGCCTCACGAACCCCCACGTTCGGGAGTACGTCGCGCACTGGGCGGGGGTGACCGGAGCGGCCGACGTCCAGGTCGTCTCGGCCGCGGACGACGCCCGGCTGATCGAGGAGGCGCTTGCCTCCGGCGAGCTCCTCCCCGCCGGCGAGGGCAGCTACTACTCGCGGTCCTACTACAAGGACACCGCGCGCGCCGAGGAGCGGACCATCGTCGCGACGAGCGACGAGCGGGACAAGGGCACGTACAACAACTGGAAGCCCGCCGCGGAGATGAAGCCGAAGCTCGTCGAGCTGATGACCGGCGCCTCCGAGGGCAAGACCATGTACGTCATCCCCTACCTGATGGCTCCGGCCGGCGGCCCGCTCGACAAGTTCGCGGCGGGCGTCGAGCTCACCGACAACGTCAACGTCGTGCTGCAGATGATCCGCATGTCGCGGGTCGGCGTGGACTACATCAACCACATGGGCGACGACTTCGTCCGCGCGGTGCACGTCACCGGCGACCTGCCGAACCTCGGCCAGGGCACCCCCGACGACAAGCGCTACTTCGTGACCGTCGCCGACGAGCGCACGATCCTGCACTTCGGGTCCTCCTACGGCGGCAACGCGCTGCTCGGCAAGATCGCCCACGGCCTGCGCCAGGGCTCCTACGACGGCTGGAAGAACGGCTTCCTGGTGGAGCAGTTCATGCTGCTCGGCATCACCGACAAGGTCGCCGGCACGAAGTACAACATCTGCGGCGGCTTCCCGTCGGCCTCCGGCAAGACCAACCTCGCGATGACGCTGGCCCCCGACGCACTGGGCGACCGCTACCACGTGGAGTTCTACGGCGACGACATCGCGTGGATCTGGGTCGACGAGAACGGCGTGCTCCGCGGCTTCAACCCGGAGAACGGCGTCTTCGGCGTCGCCAAGGACACCAACGAGAAGACCAACCCGACAGCGATCGAGTCGATCAAGCCGGGCCTCGGCGTCATCTACACCAACGTCGCCTACAACGAGAAGACGCAGGACGTCTGGTGGGAGGGTCGCGGCGACAAGCCGACCGACCTCGACGGCTGGCTGGACTGGAAGGGCGAGAGGATCGCCGACCGCCAGGGCGAGGACATCGACGCCCCGTGGGCGCACCCGAACTCCCGCTTCACCACGACGCTGGCCAACGTGCCCAACGTCGCGGGCGACTACGACGACGCCGCCGGCGTCGAGATCCACGGCATCATCTTCGGTGGCCGCACCCGCGACCGCGAGCCGCTGATCCGCGCGATCGACGACCTCGCCGAGGGTGTGTACGACGGCCTCACGCTCGGTGCCGAGGCGACGGCCGCGGCCGACGGCCTCGAGGGCGTCCTCCGCTACGACCCGATGTCGATGCGCCCGTTCATGTCCTACCCGGAGGCGGACTACGCGCAGCACTGGATCGACGTCGTCGGCAAGGCGACGAACAACCCGATCTTCGCGCACGTCAACTGGTTCCAGCGCGGCGAGGACGGCCGCTTCCTGTGGCCCGGCTACCGCGAGAACCTGCGCCCGCTGGTGTGGCTCATGCAGTACCGCAACGGCGAGGTCAGCGGTGTCGAGACGCCGGTCGGCACCATCCCGGCCCGCGACGAGCTCAACCTGGACGGCCTCGACGAGCAGACGCTCGCCGACCTGGACACGATCCTGACCATCGACAAGGACCGCTGGATCCAGGAGATGGGCTACCGGGAGAAGCACCTCGCGCAGTTCGAGGGTCTTCCCGAGGCCATCTGGGAGGCGCACCGCCGCGTCGCCAAGGCGCTCGAGGACTGACCTCCTCGATCCACCGCGATCGACCACGCCCGAGCCGGCGGGAGTCCCTGACTCCCGCCGGCTCGGGTCTTTTCCGTCCGCGGAGGGCTAGGTTTCGGACATGTGGTTCAACCTGTTGAAGTGGGTCGTGCTCGGACCGGTCGTGCGGTGGTACAGCCGGCCGCAGGTGATCGGGATGGACCGGATGCCGCGCAAGGGCCCGGTGATCATCGCGCCGAACCACACCAGCGAGATCGAGTCGTTCGTGCTCTGCCTGGTGCTGCGCCGCCAGCCGCGGTTCATCGCGAAGGCGGAGTACTTCTCGGGCAAGGGCCTGCGCGGGATGGCCGACCGGATCATCGTCAAGGCGACCGGGCAGATCCCCGTCGACCGGGCCGCGGGCGGCGACAAGTCGGCGGCGCTGGAGGCGGCGGCCGACGTGCTGCGCCAGGGTGACGTGTGGGCCGTCTACCCCGAGGGCACGCGCTCCCCGGACGGTCGGCTCTACCGTGGCCACACCGGCGCCGTGCGCGTCGCGCTCGAGGTGCCCGGGGTGACCGTGCTGCCGGTCGCCATCAGCGGCGCCCGCGAGGTCGACAACCCGGGCCGCAAGGGCTGGAAGCGTGGCCGCGTGCGGATCGAGTTCGGGGAGCCGCTGCCGCTGTCGTCGTACGACCCGAGCAGCCCGGAGGACTGCCGTGCCGCCACCGACGAGCTGATGCGCCGGATCCAGGCGATGAGCGGCCAGGAGTACGTCGACAGCTACCCGCCGCGCCGCTCGCGCGGATAGGGGCGGCATACGCTGCAGCCATGCGCGCCGTCGTCTGCCACCGGTCCGAGCTCTCGGTCGAGGAGGTGCCGGACCTGGCGCCCGGGCCCGGACAGGTCCTCATCGACGTCGAGCGGTGCGGGATCTGCGGCTCGGACCTGCACGCCCGGGTGCACGGCGACGCGACCGCGCGCGACGTCGCGGAGCTGGGGTACGCCGACTTCATGCGCTCCGACCAGCACGTGGTGATGGGCCACGAGTTCGTCGGTACGATCGCCGACTACGGGCCGAAGACGCGCAAGGCGTGGCCGGTCGGCACCCGCGTGGTGTCGCTGCCGGTGCTGCGCCAGGGCGACGCGATCCAGCTGACCGGGCTGTCCCAGAAGGCGCCCGGAGGGTACGCCGAGCAGGTGCTCGGCACGCAGTCGATGACCATGCCCGTGCCGGACGGGGTGGCGGTCGAGGCCGCCGCGCTGACCGAGCCGATGGCGGTCGCGCTGCACGCCGTGCGCAAGGGCAGGGTCGGTGCCAAGGACACCGCCGTCGTCCTCGGCTGCGGGCCGATCGGGCTCGCCGTGATCCTGATGCTCAAGGCGTCCGGCGTGCGGCACGTCATCGCCTCGGACTTCTCGCCGGGCCGCCGGGCGCTCGCGGAGCGCTGCGGTGCCGACGTGGTGGTGGACCCGGCCGTCGACTCGCCGTGGACGACGTTCGCGGACAGCAAGCGCTATCTCACCGATCCGACCGCCCTGGCGGGCATCGGCATCGACGCGATGGACAAGCTGACCGCCGTACCCCTCCTGCCGTGGCAGCACCTGATGCGGGCCGCGGAGAAGGCCGGCGCGACGCCGCGCGGACCGGTCGTCTTCGAGTGCGTGGGCGTGCCCGGGATGATCGAGCACGTGGTGTCGTCGGCGCCGCTGCTGTCGCGGGTGGTGGTGGTCGGCGTGTGCATGGAGACCGACGCGTTCCGGCCCTCGATGGCGATCAACAAGGAGATCGACCTGCGCTTCGCGTTCGCCTACGACCCCAGCGAGTTCCACCAGACGCTGCAGTGGATCGCGAAGGGCAAGGTGGACGTCGCGCCCCTGATCACCGGGACGGTCGGGCTGGACGGCGTGGCCGGGGCCTTCGCGGACCTCGCCGACCCGGAGCGGCACGCGAAGATCCTCATCGACCCCTCGCTCGGGGCCTGAGCATGGCCGATCCGCGGAGCAGGGGCGAGCGCGAGATCGAGTCGGGCATCCGCACCGACTTCCGCTCGACCATGGACTACGCCGGCTACCTCGACCTGGACACCCTGCTGTCCGCGCAGCACCCGCTGAGCCGGCCCGAGCACCACGACGAGCTGCTCTTCATCGTCCAGCACCAGACCACCGAGCTGTGGTTCAAGCTGGTGCTGCACGAGCTGCGCTCGGTCCGCGCCTACCTCGACGAGGACGACGTCAGCCGCGCCCGCAAGGCGCTCGCGCGGGTCAAGCACATCTTCCGCACCCTCGCCGAGCAGTGGTCGGTGCTGGCCACGCTCACGCCGACGGAGTACGTCGAGTTCCGCGGCTTCCTGGGCGCCTCGTCGGGATTCCAGTCGCACCAGTACCGCGCCGTCGAGTTCATCCTTGGCAACAAGAACGCCGGGATGCTGCGGGTGTTCGAGGCGAAGCCGGAGGTGCACGCCGTGCTGGCCGAGCTGCTCGACGAGCCGACGGTGTACGACGCGTTCCTCCGCTTCCTGGCCCGTCGTGGCCACGAGGTCCCGGCCGAGGTGCTGGAGCGGGACGTGCGGGCCGCGTGGGTGGAGTCCGCGGACCTGGTGCCGGTGCTGCAGCGGATCTACGCCGACACCGAGGCCCACTGGGAGGAGTACGCGACCTGCGAGGACCTCGTCGACCTCGAGGACGCCTTTCAGCTCTGGCGCTTCCGGCACCTGCGGACCGTGCAGCGCACGATCGGCTTCAAGACCGGCACCGGCGGGTCGTCCGGGGCCGCGTTCCTGAAGCGGGCGCTGGACCTGACCTTCTTCCCCGAGCTCTACTCGGTGCGGACCGGCATCGGTGGGTGACACGGTCCTGCCGGGTGTGTGCGACCGCCACGTGCACCTGGGGCTGGTGGACCACTCCCTGCTGGCCGGCGGGCCGGTCGTGGAGGTGCACGACCTGGGCTGGGTGCCGGCCGAGGTGCTGGCGCTGCGGTCCTCGCCGCCCGCCGGGGTGCGGGTGCGGGTGGCCGGTCCCTTCCACACGGCTCCCGGCGGCTACCCGTCGGGGCGGTCGTGGGCGCCGGACGGGGCGGTGCGCGCGGTGGCGACCGCCGAGGACGCCCGGGTGGCGGTCGGGGAGGCGGTGGCGGCGGCGTACGACCTGGTGAAGGTGGCGCTGAACGCCGCGATGCCGCTGCTGTCGGACGGGGTGCTCCGCGCGCTGGTCGAGGAGGCGCATGCGGCCGGACTGACGGTGGGCGTGCACGCCGAGGGCCCCGGTCAGGCGGCGCGGGCGATCGACGCGGGCGCCGACGTACTCGTGCATGCGCCGTGGGAGCCGCTGCCGGACGCGGTCCTCGAGCGCGGGCGCGCGATGACGTGGATCTCGACGCTCGCCATCCACGGTCGGGCCGACCGCGATGTGGCCACGGACAACATCCGTCGCTTCCGGGCGCTCGGCGGGACCGTCCGCTACGGCACCGACATGGGCAACGGGCCCACCCCGGTCGGCCTCAACGAGGCGGAGGTCCTGGCGCTGGGGGAGGCGGGCCTGGAGGGTCCGGAGCTGCTCGCGGCGCTGTGCGGCGAGCACCCCGGCGGCGTACCGGACGAGCGGCTGCTGACCTCCCCGCTCCCGGAGCCGACGACGGCGGCCGAGGCGGTCGCGTGGTTCGGCTCGGCCCGCCGGCTCGTGCCGGCCTGACGGCTCAGGACCCCTTGCGCCGTCCCAGCACCGCGCTGCCGGCAGCGATGAGCACGGCCAGGCCGGACAGGCCGAGGGCCCAGGTGGAGCGGCCGGCACCGGAGTCCGGCGAGCCGTCCGCGGCGGCCGTCGTGCTCTCGACCGCGGGGGTGAGGGTCAGCGTGGGTGCGAGGTGCTCCGGCTCGCCCTGGCCCGGCGTCGTGGGGTCGATCCAGCGCGCGACCTTGCCGTCGGAGTAGGTCTGCAGCACCTTGAACACGATCGACCCGGAGTCGGGCAGCGGGCCCAGGGAGACGCCGAACTCCTGGAACTGGCCGGGCTTGATCGCCGTCGCCCTCGAGGTGGCGGTCCAGATGATCCGCGAGACGGCCTGGGTGACCTGGCCGTCGTCGGTCGTGATCGGCTTCTTCAGCCGCTCGTCGACGACCTTGGCCGACCAGCCCGGAACCGGCTGGACGCTGACCGAGCCGAAGGGGTGGTCGGCCGGGAAGAAGACCTGCAGCCGCGTCGTCGACGCGGTGTCGGACTCCGTCGGCACCCGGAAGGAGACCTTGGTGTAGCCGCCGCCGGCCGCGGTATCCGGGTTCACGGTCACGTGTGCGAGCGCGGGGCCGCCGGCTGCGACGAGGGTGACGAGGGCGATGGGCACGAGGGTGGCGATGCCGCGGAGCGGGGAGCGACGCATCGATCTGCCTTTCGGTGACTTCGTCCGGCGCCCCGAGCGGCGAGCGGATCGAAGGCCAGCCGGGACCTTGGTCCTACGATGCTGACGAAACGAATTACTACCCCACAAGGACGAATCCACGTGGCACTCTCTCGGGCCTGTCGGTGTGCCGTGGTCGCCGTCCTCGTGGTGCTGCCGCTGTTGCTGCTCGCACCGTCGGCGTCCGCGCACGCGATGGTCGTCGCGAGCACCCCCGCTCCCGGGAGCCTGCTCGAGGTCGCGCCGCAGGACGTCACGATCACCTTCGACGAGTCGGTGAGCGTCGTACCCGATGCCGTGCGGGTGTACGGCCCGGACGGGTCGCGGGTCGACCACGGCGCGGTGCTGCGACCGGGCGGGTCCGGGGACGAGGTGGAGGTCGCGGTCGACGCGGCGGCCGAGGGCACCTACCTGGTCTCGTGGCGGGTGGTGTCCGCCGACTCGCACCCGGTGACGGGCGCGTTCACGTTCTCGGTCGGGCGGCGCTCCACCGCGCCGGCCGTCGCCGCCGTCGGCTCGGACGACGGGCTCTCGAAGCTGCTCGGTCTCTCCCGAGCAGTCGGGTACGCCGGATCCGCGCTGCTCCTCGGCGGCACCGTGCTGCTCGGGCTGGCAGGCGGTGCCGGCGCTACCGGCGCGGGCCGAGGGCGCCGGGTGGGGCGGCTGGTCGGCCTCGGCCTCGTCGCACTGGTGGTCAGCGCCGTGGTCGCGCTCCTGGTTCAGGGCGGGTACGACGCCGGGCTGGGCTGGTCCTCGATCGGCCGGCCGTCGCTGGTCGGCGACGTGCTCGCCACGACCTTCGGCCGCGGGGTGGTGCTGCGCCTGGCGGCGGCCGCGGTCTTCGGGCTGGCTCTCGTCCGCACCGGCGGGAGGCTCCGTTCGGTGGTCCTGGCACTGGCCGGGATCGGCGTCGTCGCCTCCTTCGCGATGACCGGCCACGGCGTCTCCTCGCCGCTCCAGTTCGCCTCCACCTCGGTGCACGTCGCTGTCGCCTCGATCTGGGTCGGCGGGCTGGCCGTGCTGGCGCTGATCGTCCTGCCGAGGGGGACCGGCGACGTGCGCCCGCTGGTGGCGCGGTTCTCGCTCGTCGCGACCGGATGCGTCGCGGTCCTGGTCGCGACGGGGACCTACCAGGCCTGGCGCCAGGTGGGTGCCTGGGGCGCGCTGACGGCGACGACCTACGGGCGCGAGCTGCTGGTCAAGCTCGGGCTGGTGCTGCTGATCCTCGCCGCGGCGACCTTCTCCCGGCGCTGGGCGCACGGGCCCGCGACCGGGCCGGCGGCGCGGCTGCAGCGCAGCGTCGAGATCGAGCTGGTGCTCGCGATGGCGGTCATCGGGGTCACGGCCGTGATCGCCACGACGATGCCCGCCACGGTGGCCTACCACCCGTCAGCGTCGGCGCGGCTCACCACCGGGCCCGACGTCGTCCAGGTCTCGGCGGTGCCGGCGGGGGACCGGACGATGCGCCTCGACCTCGTCGTGCTCGACGCGAGCGAGCGACCGACGAGCCCGGCCGAGGTCGACGCCGCGGTCTCGCTTCCCGGTCGCGACCTCGGCCCGTTGACCATCACCCTGCACCGGGCCGGCATCGGTCACATGACCGGCACCGTCGCCGTACCGGTGGTGGGCTCGTGGACGCTGTCGGTGACCGTGCGGACCACGGCCATCGACGAGTACACCGCGACGACCCCGCTCCCGATCCGGTAGGGCTAGCCCCGGGCGAGCGTCCGCCCCAGCGCCCGGCCGCTGAAGATGCAGCCGCCGAGGAAGGTGCCCTCGAGCGCGTTGTAGCCGTGGACGCCGCCGCCACCGAACCCGGCGACCTCGCCGGCGGCGTACAGGCCGGGGACGACCTCGCCGGAGGGACGAACGACCTGGGAGTCGAGGTTGGTGGCGATGCCGCCGAGCGTCTTGCGGGTCAGGATGTTGAGCCGTACGGCGATCAGCGGGCCCTGCTCCGGATCCAGGAAGCGGTGCGGCTTGGCGACCCGGACCAGCTTGTCGGTCCAGGAGCGGCGGGCGTTGGCGATCGACATCAGTTGGAAGTCCTTGCTGAAGCCGTTGGTGGTCTCGGCGTCGCGTGCCTCGATCTGGCGGCGCAGGACGGCCGGGTCGAGGTGCGGCCCGCGCGCGGGCGCGTCGCCGTCGACGATGCCGTTCATCCCCGCGACCAGCTCCTCGAGCGTGTCCGCGACGACGAAGTCCACCCCGTGCTGCTTGAACGCCTCGACCGGACCCGGCGCACCCTTCGCGGCGCGCGACTTCAGCATGAACCGGAGGTCCTTGCCGGTGATGTCGGGGTTCTGCTCCGAGCCGGAGAGCGCGAACTCCTTCTCGATGATCGCCTGGGTCAGCACGAACCACGTGTAGTCGTAGCCGGTCCGCCCGATCGCACCGAGCGTGCCCAGGGAGTCGAAGCCGGGGTAGTTCGGCGCCGGCAGCCGCTTCCCGGTCGCGTCGAACCACAGCGACGAGGGACCCGGGATGATCCGGATGGCGTGGTCGGGCCAGATCGGGTCCCAGTTGTGGATGCCCTCGGTGTAGTGCCACATCCGGTCGGAGTTCACCAGCCGCCCGCCGGCGGCCTGGGCGATGCCGAGACCCCGGCCGTCGACGTACGCCGGCACCCCACTGATCATGTGCCGCGGAGCCGGACCGAGGCGGTCGGTCGGCCAGTTGGCGCGGATCAGCTCGTGGTTGTGGCCGATGCCGCCGGTGGTGATGGCGACCGCGGGGGCGTCGTACTCGAACTCCTCGACGACGTCGCGCGAGGACGCCACCCCGCGCTCCTCGTCGGACGGGGCCAGGACGGCGCCGCGGACGCCGGTCGCCGCACCGTCGGTGAGCACGACCTCGTCGACGCGGTGCCGGAACGCGAACCGCACCAGGCCGCGCCTCTCCGCCTCGAGCACCGGCTCCAGGAACACGCGGACCACCTCGGGCCCGGTGCCCCAGGTCAGGTGGAAGCGGGGGACCGAGTTGCCGTGGCCGGAAGCGTCGCCACGACCGCGCTCGGCCCAGCCCACGAACGGCAGCACCCGCAGGCCGAGCGAGCGGACGTAGTCGCGCTTGCCGGTCGCGGCCCACCGGACGTACGCCTCGGCCCACTTGCGGCCCCAGTGGTCCTGGCCCGGCGTGCCGTCGGCCTCGTCCGCCTCACGGTCGAACCCGGCCGAGCCCTGCCAGTCCTGCCAGGCCAGCTGATAAGAGTCCTTGATGCCCATCCTGCGCTGCTCGGGGGAGTCGACGAAGAACAGCCCGCCCAGCGACCAGAACGCCTGGCCGCCCAGGTTGGCGCGGTTCTCCTGGTCGAGCACCAGGACCTTGCGCCCCGCGCGGGTCGCCTCGTAGGTCGCCACCAGGCCCGCGAGCCCCGCTCCGACGATGATGGCGTCCGGCTTGAAGTCGTCGATCTCGCTCACGGGGCTGAGCGTAGTTGCGTCGTACCCACCGGAACCGTCGGTCCCGCACCCGATCCACGACCTTCGCGGTGGGTACGACGAAGCAGCCGGCTGTGAGCAGGGTCTCCACCGGAGTCCTTGCCACTGGCAAGGAACACGTTCTAGCGTGAGCGTCTCCCTTCCTTGCCACTGGCAAGGTCCTCGTCCCGGTGACCCGGAGGTGTCGGTGGACCACGAGTCGCCACGGTTCGCGCGGATCGGCCGCTTCGCGATCGCCCGAGCCGGCTGGATCGTCCTCGGCTGGCTGGTGCTGGTGGCCGTGCTCAACGTGGCCGTCCCGCAGCTCGAGGTCGTCGGCAAGAAGGACGCCTCGCCGATGGTCCCGCTGGACGCGCCCTCCTCGCGAGCGGTGGAGGCGATGAACAAGGCGTTCGGGTCGACGTCGAGCCAGAGCTTCCTGATCATCGCGATGGAGCGCAGCACGGGGCTGACCGCCGCGGACCGGCGGTTCGTGCTGCGCCTGGCCGCGCAGCTGCGCGCCGACACCGAGGACGTCTCCTTCGTCCAGGACGTACGCCGGCCCGAGCTGCTCAAGGCGCTCACCTCGCGTGACGGCGAGGCGCGCTACCTGCAGATCGGCATCACCGGCCCGACCGGGGCGCCCGCCTCGATCGTGCAGGTCGACGCGGTGCGGGCGCTGGTGGATCGGCTCCGTCCGGGTGGTCTGACCGTGGCCGTCACCGGCCCGACCGCCACTGTCGCGGACCTCGCCACCGAGACCGACCGCAGCGTCGCGCGGATCACCGTCGTCACGATCGTGATGATCGGGATCATCCTCTTCCTGATCTACCGCCGGCTCTCGACGCCGCTGGTGATCCTGACCGTGGTGGGCCTGGGCCTCGGGCTGGCCCGTGCCGTCACCGCGTGGTGCGGGCTGCACCACGTCTTCGCGGTGTCGACCTTCAGCGGCTCGTTCCTGACGGCGGTCGTGCTCGGTGCCGGCACCGACTACGCGGTCTTCATCATCAGCCGCTACCACGAGAACCGGCGTGCCGGCATCGACCCGGGCCCGGCCGCCGCCGGTGCGATCGGTCGGATCGGCTCGGTCGTCGCCGGTTCGGCCGTCACCGTCGTCGTCGCCACCTCCTTCATGGAGCTGGCCACCATGGGCTTCTTCCGCACGACGGGTCCCGCGATCGCGGTCAGCGTGGCCGTCAACCTGCTGCTCTCGCTGACGCTCACGCCCGCCCTGCTCATGCTCGCCGGCCGCCGGGGCTGGTGCGAGCCGCGGCCGGTGCGCTCGAGCGGGGCCTGGAGCCGGGTCGCCGGCACCGTCGTGGCCCATCCCGTGCGGTGGCTCGGGATCTCGCTGGTGCCCCTGCTGCTGCTCGCGCTGGTCTACCCCGCCGTGAACCTGTCGTACGACGTCCGCAGCACGCAGCCCTCCGACACCGAGTCGAACGACGGCTACGCCCTGCTCGGCCGGCACTTCCCGATCAACGAGGTGCTGCCCGACTACGTGCTGATCCAGGCCGATCACGACCTGCGCAACGCCCGCGACCTCGCGCTCATCGAGCGCGCCTCGGCCGATGTCGCACGGCTGCCGGGGGTGGCCATGGTCCGCGGCATCACCCGACCGCTCGGCACCCCCATCACCCAGGCCTCGATCGCCTACCAGTCCGGGCGGGTCGGCGATCGGCTCGGCGGCGCGAGCCGGCAGATGGCCTCGGGAGCCGCGGGTGCGCGTCGGCTGTCCGCCGGAGCCGGCCGGCTCGGCGAGGGCGCGGGTCGCCTCGCCACCGGTGCGGGGAGGGCGGCGAACGGCGCCGACCGACTCGCCGCCGGTACGACGAGGCTCGGCTCCGGTCTCGCCCGGCTGCTCAACGGCGCCGATCGTGCGGCCCGTGGCAGCGGCCGGCTCTCCACCGGGATGCGACAGCTGGCGTCGGGCCTCAGCGCCGCCGCCACCCAGACCGACACCGCCGCGGACGCGCTCGGAGTCATCTACCAGGCCCTGCGGACCAAGAGCCTGACCTGCGGCCTGGACCCGGCCTGCTCGCAGAGCCGCGACGGGCTCGAGAGGGTCTGGCGTGCCGAGAAGACCCAGTTGGTGCCGGGACTGCGCAAGGCCGCGCGAGCGGCGCACCGGCTGGCCGCGGGCACCGGCAGCCTCCGCACCGGGCTGCGGCAGCTCCGCGGCGGCATCGCGCAGGCGCGTGCCGGGGCGACGTCGCTGGCCACCGGCCAGCGCCGGTTCGCGGGCAGCCTCGACCAGCTGTCCGGCGGCGCCGACCGGCTCGCGACCGGTGTCGGCGCGCTGCACGACGGCACCGAGCAGGTGGCCACCTCGCTGCCCCGGTTGCGGCGGGGCCTGGCCCACGCGGCGGCGTACCTCCAGCAGACGCGGCGCGTCGGCAGGGACCCGGCCGTGGGCGGCTTCTACCTGCCACCCGCGGCGCTGGGGAACCGGAGGTTCGCCGCGGCCAGCGGGCTGTTCCTGTCGCGCGACGGCCGGACCGCCCGGCTCGTCGTCCTCGGCACCACCAACGCCTTCGACACCCCGGCGGCGGATCGCAGCGTGCGGATCCGGCGCACGGTCGACGACGCCTTGCGCGACACCGCGCTCGGCGGCGCGGCGGTCAGCACCACCGGCATGGCCAGCGCCAACCACGACCTCGAGCACTACTCCCAGCAGGACCTCCTGCTCATCGCGGTCTGCGCCCTGCTCGCGGTGTTCCTGGTGCTGGTGCTCCTGCTGCGCGCCATCGTCGCCGCGGCGTTGCTGATGCTGACGGTCCTGCTTTCCTATGCTGCCGCCATGGGTGCGTCCGTCCTGGTGTGGCAGGTGCTGCTCGGTGTGCGCATCGACTGGACCGTCACCGCGGTCTCGTTCGTGCTCCTCGTCGCGGTCGGCGCCGACTACAACCTGCTGCTCGCCAAGCGGATGCACGAGGACGCGCCGTCCGGCGACCGTGCCGCCATCGCGCGCGCCACCGCCGTGACCGGCGGGGTGATCACCTCGGCCGGCCTGATCTTCGCGAGCTCGATGTTCGCCATGCTCGCGGGCAGCGTCACGACGATGGGTCAGGTCGGCTTCGCGATCGGCATCGGGCTGCTGCTCGACACCTTCATCGTCCGCTCGATGGTGGTGCCGTCGATCGCCGCGCTGCTGGGCCGGCGGCTCTGGTGGCCGCAGCGGATCGCGACCGGGGGGCCGGCGTCGTGAGGGACCTGCGGGACCGGTTGCTTCGGGCGGCTGAGCAGGAGATCGCTGCCTGCGGGCCGTCGCGCGCCTCGTTGCGCGCCATCGCCCGCAGGGTCGGCGTGTCCCACCAGGCCACCGCCCACCACTTCGACGACCGTGCCGGGCTCTTCACCGCGCTCGTCCTCGAGGGCACCACCGAGCTGTACGACGCGACGCTGGCCGCCATCGAGGCCGCCCCGGTCGAGGGCGGGCTGCAGGTGGCCGCCGCCGGAGCGGCGTACGTCTCCTTCGCGCAGCGGCGGCCCACGATGTTCGACCTGATGTACCGACCCGAGCTGCTGCACTCCGAGGACCCGGCCCTGCTGGCCGCCGGTCAGCGCCACCGCGACCTCCTGGTCGATGCGGTCGCGCGGGCCCAGGCCACCGGGTGGGGTGCGTCGGTCCCGACCGCCGAGCTCGCCCTGCTCGGCTGGGCGGCGGTGCACGGGCTCGCGGTCCTGCAGCGCGGCGGGCATGCCGCCGCGGCCTACCCCGAGGTCGACCTCGGCTCGGTGCTCGGCCGCGTCGTGCACGCGCTCGACGCGCTGGCGGCCGACCGTCGTACCTGACCAACGCGTTGGTTTTCCGGGCGAGACCCAACGCGTTCGTCAGGTACGACGGGGGTCTACTGCTCCACCGACGCCGGGTTCGGCAGCGCCAGCTGGGTGGGCGTGGAGCGGCCGCGGAGCGTCGTCGCGCCCGCCTCGATCCACAGCCCGGCCTCCGAGGAGCCGGCGTCGCGGGCGGCGAGCACCGAGTCCCAGGACGCCACGAGCCGGCCGGGGAGGTCCTTGGCGAGGTCGGTGAGCCGGCTGGCGGAGTTCACGGCGTCGCCGATGACGGTGTACTCGTAGCGCTGCTCGTGTCCGACGTTGCCGGCCACGACGGTGCCCGTCGCGACGCCGATGCCGGCGGCCACCTCGGGCACCTCGGTCTCCAGGCGTGCCGCGATCATCCGGGCGGCGCTGAGCGCGGCGGCGGCGTGGTCCGGCCGGTGCGCCGGCGCCCCGAAGACCGCGAGCACCGCGTCGCCGATGAACTTGTTGACCAGCCCGTGCTCGCGGTCGACCTCGTCGACGACGACGCCGAAGAAGCGGTTGAGCATGGCGACGACCTCGGCGGGCGGCCGGGTGGCGGCGTACGCCGTGGAGCCGACCAGGTCGACGAAGAGGACCGTCGCGATCATGGTCTCGCCGAACAGCGACACCTCGCCGGTCTCGGCGGCGGTCGCGGCCTCGGCGACCTCGGTGCCGACGTGCCGGCTGAACAGGTCGCGGATCTTGTCCCGCTCGCGCAGGCCGCGGACCATCTCGTTGTACCCGCTCTGCAGGGCGCCGAGCTCGGTGCCGTCGTACACGGCGACCTCCTCGAAGCGCCCGTGCCCGACGTCGAGCATGGCGTCGCGGACCGCCAGGATGGGCGCACGGACCGAGCGCGCGTTGAGGTCGGTCAGCACGAACCCCGTCAGCAGCACCACCGCACAGGTGGCGATCGTGACGATGGCGAGCTGGTCCAGGGTCGCGCGGCTGCTGTGCAGCGCGATCGAGGCGATGGCGAGCAGGCCGAGCACGGGCGCTGCCGTGCCGACGATCCAGAACAGCACCATCCGCGGCCCGACGCCGACGCCGCGGACCCGGTGCGTCACCTGGATCCCGCTCATCGCGCGCGCGGAGACCGGGCGCAGCGCGAACTCGCACAGCAGGTAGGCGATCCCGGAGACCACGATCGAGCCGATCAGGATCGTCAGGCCCGTCATCACGGCCCGCGAGGGCTGCAGCCGGGTGAGGATCGCGGTCGACAGCACGCAGCCGCCGAACCAGATGACGAACTGGATGGCGGTCAGGTGCAGCGGCACGCGGAGGGCCCGGCGCCGCTCGTCGTCGTTCGGTACGGCGCCCGGCTCGGTCGCCCAGCGCAGTGCCCGCAGGCTCGCGGCGGTGCCCCAGAGCACGCCCGCGATCGCGCCGGCCAGGACGTAGACGGGGATGCCGATCGCCATGGCGATCTCGAGCCGGTGGCTCGGCGGGGGCGCGGGCACCGCCCACAGGTTGATCACGAGAGTCACGGCCGCGCCGGCGAGGTTGGTGAACAGCAGCATCGCGGTCAGCAGCAGCCGGATCCGCAGCCGGAGTCGGCGGGGGTCCTGCTCGCGCGGCCCGAGCAGGCGCGAGCCGAAGGGGCTGCGCCGACCGGAGTCCCCCGCGTCGACCATGATCGAAGGGTATTGGCTCTGGTTGGATCGGGAGCATGAACGCCGACGTGATGTTCAGCGCCGAGGAGATCACCGAGGCGTACGCCGTCTTCCACCGTCAGGTCGCGACCTTCGTGGAGTCCGGCGACTGGAGCGGGTACGCCGACCTGTTCACCCCCGACGCCACCTACGTCGAGCACGCGATGGGCACGTTCCGCGGCCGCGAGGAGATCCGGGCGTGGGCGGTGCGGACGATGACGTCGTACCCGGGGCGGGTGATGACGGGGTTCCCGCTGGCGTGGCAGGTCGTCGATCCGGCCGCCGGCCGGCTGGTCTGCGAGGTCCGCAACCCGATGCCCGATCCCGGCGACGGGACGATGCTCGAGGAGCCCAACATCACGATCATGACGTACGCCGGGGACGGGCTGTTCTCCTGCGAGGAGGACGTCTACAACCCGCTGCGCTTCCACACCATGGCGCTGACCTGGGCGCGGATCGCCGCCGCGCACGGCCGGGCCGATGCCGACGTACTGGCGTGGCTGGAGAAGTGGGGCGGTGGAGCGTGAGCGCGGCGGCGAAGCGGATCCTCCTCGAGATCCTGGGCTGGCTCCTGCTGGCCGCCGGGGTGGCCGCGCTGATCCTGCCGGGCCCCGGACTGCTGCTGCTCTTCGCGGGCCTGGCGGTCCTGTCGCGGCAGTACGCCTGGGCCCGCCGCTGGGTGGAGCCGGTCCGGCTGCGGGCGCTGCGGGGTGCGGCCGACGGCGTGCAGACCTGGCCGCGGATCCTCGGCTCGTGCCTCGGCGCGGCCTGCCTCGGGGCGCTCGGGGTGCTCTGGATCGTCGGCCCGGACGAGCCGGGGTGGTGGCCCGACGACGCCGGGGGCTGGCTGATCGGTGGGGTGTGGACAGGCGCGACGCTGCTGGTGTCGTGCGCGGCGGCGTACGCCCTGATCGTGTACTCCTACCGCCGCTTCCACGGGAGGCCGGAGGCGCTCGCCGAGCTCACCAGCGAGGTGGAGGAGGCGGACGAGGAGCGCCACCGGCACTGATCCCGATTCGGCTGCGGGGATCCTGATTCGCTCCTACGATCCGAGGATGCGCATCGTTGCTCGACTCTGTGCGGCGCTCGTCGTCGCCTCCTCGCTGGCCGCCGTCGCAGGGAGCGCCCACGCCTCCACCGATGAGCGGTGGTGCGGCGCCGGGGTGGCCAAGCCGTGCATCGAGTCGTTCACCTACAACGACACGGTCATGACGGCGGCCGACCCGATGGACCTCACGGTGACCCACTTCACCGACCCGGGCTACGGCCGCACGTTCACCTTCTCGGTCCAGCCCGACGGCAGCGCCCCGATCCCGGCCACGCTCGCGGCGGGCGACACGGTCAGCTTCGTGCTCGACACCGGCGCCCAGCACACCGACTACATCTCCGGGTTCGAGCACCAGAGTGACGTCGACGTCTGGCAGGACGCCACCTCGGGCGACTGGATGCTGCGCGTGACGGGCTCCGCGGTGCGGGTCGGCAGCGGCTGCAACGACGCAGCCGCATGGCCGTGGCCGTGTCCGACCGTCTCGGCAGGGGACTCGGTCTACTTCGAGGGCGACGTGACGGCGTACGACGCCGTGACGAACCAGGACTTCGTCGGGTTCTACGCCGGCACCAATGTCACGTACAACGGCATCTTCATGGACCAGGACTCGACCGGTGCGAAGTTCCTGGAGATGGAGGCGGTCGCTCCGCAGTACTTCGACGACGGGACCACGCCCGTCCACGGCTCGGTGCACTTCCGCGTCCCGAACGTGATGCTGCGCGAGGACTTCGGCATCCCCGACCCGAGCACGATGACGTCCGGCAGCATGACCGGCACGGTCAACGGCAGCGCGGCCACGTTCGTGATCGCCCAGGACCCCGATGGCGGCGGCATGTACATCGATGTCAGCGGGTTCACCTTCGCGCCGGCGACGAGCACCGCCCGGATGCGCACCACGCTGACCCGGGTCAAGCGCACGATCAAGGTCCGCGTCGGCACGATCAAGCCGACCAAGCCGGTGATCACCAAGGCCAAGCGCGTCTCCGGCCGACGGATCTGGCTCACCCACACGCTCGCCAAGCCGCGCGGCGCGAAGGTGACAGGGTACGTCGCCCAGTGCGTCAACGGCTCCTCGGTCCTCACCGGCACCGCCGCCGCAACCGCCACCGGCATCGGGGTGGGCGGCCTGCGGGCGGCCAAGGCCTACGACTGCCGGGTCGCCGCGACGTCCAAGGCCGGCCGCAGCGCCTGGAGCACCTGGGTGCACGTCCGCCGCGCCTGACGTCGCGGGTGCGGGCCACGCCACCCGCGGCCCGGCGATGCGTCGGGGGCACCCACTAGCCTCGCCACCGATGACCCTCCTGCTGCACCGCGCCCCGCGGACCGATGCCCTGGCCGACGGGCTGGCCGGGCTGCTCACGCAGCCGTTGGCCGACCCGTTCGCGCAGGAGGTCGTCGTGGTGCCGGCGCGCGGGGTCGAGCGCTGGCTCTCCCAGCGGCTCTCGCACCACCTCGGCACCACCCCCGGCGCGGACGACGGCGTGTGCGCGGCCGTTGACTTCCGCAGCCCGCAGTCCCTCTTCGCGCTCGTCTCGGGCCGCCCGGACGAGGACCCGTGGTCGCCGGCCGCGCTGACCTGGCCCCTGCTCGGCGTGATCGACGAGGTCGTCGGAGAGCCGTGGGCCGACGTCCTCGCCCGCCACCTCGGCCGCACCATCGAGGGCGAGGAGGCCGAGCTCCGGCGCGGCCGCCGCTTCGCCACGGCGCGCCGGCTGGCCGGCCTGTTCGCGTCGTACGCCGCCCAGCGGCCGAGCCTGCTCGCCGACTGGGCCTCCGGCGCCGACCACGACGGCGCGGGCCGCGAGGTCCCGGCCGACCTGGCCTGGCAGCCCGAGCTGTGGCGCCGGCTGGCCGCGGTCGTCGCCGGGCCCGACCCGGTCCAGCGCCACCACGAGGCGGTGACGCGGCTGCGTGCCGATGTGCAGGCCGTCGACCTCCCCGAGCGGGTCAGCCTCTTCGGCCACACCCGGCTGGCGGCCGGCGACCTGCAGCTGCTCGACGCGCTCGCCACGCACCGCGACGTCCACCTGTGGCTGCCGCACCCCTCGCCCGCGCTCTGGTCCGCGCTGGACGACCCCGACCTGCGTCGCGTCGTCCCTCGCTCCGAGGACCGCTCGCACCAGCGTGTCGGCCTGCCGCTCCTGGCCACCCTCGGGCGCGACACCCGCGAGCTGCAGCGGCTCCTCGGCACCGTCGACCACGTCGACATTCCCGGTCCGGCGGCGGCGCCGGAGCCGACCACGCTGCTGGGCTGGCTCCAGCACGACCTGCGCGCCAACGCCCCCGGCCCACGCGCCGCCCGCCATCTCCGCGACGACGACCGCTCCGTCCAGCTACACGCCTGCCACGGCCCGGCCCGCCAGGTGGAGGTGCTGCGCGAGGTGCTGCTCGGCCTGCTCGCCGACGACCCGACGCTGGAGCCCCGCGACATCGTGGTGATGTGCCCCGACATCGAGGGCTTCGCGCCGCTGCTGTCCGCGGCGTTCGGGCTGGCCGACGTCGTGGGGGACGAGGGCCATCCCGCCCACCGGCTGCGGGTCAGCCTCGCCGACCGCGCGCTGGACCAGACCAACCCGCTGATGTCGGTCGTGGCGCGGCTCCTCGAGCTGGCCGGCGGCCGGGTCGGGGTGGGTGCGGTGCTCGACCTCGCACACTGCGACCCGGTGCGGCGCAGGTTCGGCTTCCGCGACGACGACCTCGACCTGCTGGCCACCTGGGTGCAGCAGACCGGGGTGAAGTGGGGCTTCGACGGTGCGCACCGCGACGGCTTCGGCCTGTCGGCGTACGACGACAACACCTGGCGCTCCGGCCTCGACCGGCTGCTGTCCGGCGTCGCGCTGTCCGACGACAGCGACCTGATGCTGGGCGACGTGCTGCCGCTCGACGACGTGGGCAGCGGCGACGTCGACCTGATCGGGCGCCTGGCCGAGTTCGTGGCCCGGCTGCAGGACGTGACCGACCGGCTCGTCGGCGTCCACAGCCTCGACCACTGGCTGCGGGCGATCGAGGACGGCGTCGCGGCGCTGACCGCGGTGCGGCCCGCCGACTCCTGGCAGCACGGCCAGGTCCAGCGCGAGCTCGACAGCCTGCGGTCCACGGCAGGAGAGGCGGTCGAGCTGCGGCTGCCCGACGTACGCGCCATGTTCTCCGAGCGGCTCGCAGGCCGCCCGACCCGCGCCAACTTCCGCACCGGGGTCCTCACCGTGTCGACCCTGGTCCCGATGCGGTCGGTGCCGCACCGCGTCGTGTGCCTGCTCGGTCTGGACGAGGGCGTGTTCCCGCGGGTGGGCGTGACCGACGGCGACGACGTGCTCGCGCGCCGTCCGCTCACCGGTGAGCGCGATCCTCGCAGCGAGGACCGGCAGCTGCTCCTCGATGCCGTGCTCGCCGCGACCGACACCCTGGTCGTCACCTACACCGGCGCCAACGAGTACACCGGGCAGCCGCGGCCGCCCGCGGTCCCCGTCGGCGAGCTGCTCGACGCCCTCGACCTCACGGCCACGGCGCCCGCGGGCGAGGTGCGCGACCGGATCGTGCTCGACCACCCCCTGCAGCCCTTCGACCGGCGCAACCTGGTGGCCGGGGCGCTGGTGCCCGGTCAGCCGTTCGCCTTCGACCGGTTCGCGCTCGCGGGTGCCCGCGCGATCGAGCGGGAGCGCGACGACGCACCCCACTTCCTCGCCGGCGCGCTGCCCGCGCCCGAGCCGGGCGACGTCGCGCTCGACGACCTGGTCGCCTTCTTCGGCAACCCGGTGCAGGGCTTCCTCAAGCAGCGCCTGGGCATCGCGCTCCCGCGCGAGGACGACCCGGTCGACGACCGCATCCCGATCACGGTCGAGCCGCTCGAGGAGTGGGCGATCGGCCAGCGCATCCTCGACGACCTGATGCGCGGGCACTACCCCGATCCGGCCGTGGAGCGCGAGCGGCGTCGCGGCGTCGTACCTCCCGGAGAGCTCGGCGAGCGGCTGCTGCGCAAGGTCATCGACCGCGCCAAGCCGCTGGCGCGCGAGGCCCTCGCCCACACCGCCTCGGCCCCACAGGCCGTCGACGTGGACGTCGACCTCGGCGGCGGCCGGCGGCTGCGCGGCACCGTCCCCGACCTGTACGGCGACCTCCTGGTGCGGGTCAGCTACTCCCGGCTCGGTCCCAAGCACCGGCTGCACAGCTGGGTGAAGCTGCTCGCCCTCGCGGCGAGCGACGAGGACCGCCCCTGGCGCGCGCTGACCATCGGCCGCCCCGAGGGCTGGGGCCGTGCCGACGTCGACCTGTCCCGCATCGCCCCGCTCGACCAGCGCGCGACCGCCTGGCTGCGTGACCTGGTCGCCCTCCGCGACGAGGGCATGGCGGCGCCGCTGCCGCTGCCGCTGAAGACGTCGCTGCAGTACGCCCGCGCCCGTCGTACTCGCACCGATGCCGACGCCGCCCTGGACCGCGCCGGCTTCCTGTGGCGCCGCGACGGGAAGTTCGCCGGCGAGGTCGCGGACGTCGAGAACGTCCTGGTCTGGGGCGAGCGCGCGCCACTGCCGGGTCGCGAGCCCGCTGACGGCACCGAGACGTCCCGCTTCGGTGCGCTGGCGATGCGGGTCTGGGGCCCGCTGCTGGAGAGCGAGGTGGGGAGCTGGTGACCACCGAGCCCACCCCGTTCGCCATCGCGGGCGACCTGCCGACCGGCACCACCCTGCTCGAGGCCAGTGCCGGCACCGGCAAGACCTTCACCGTCGGCGCCCTCGTGGCCAGGTACGTCGCCGAGGGGCTGGCCACCCTCGACGAGATGCTCGTCATCACCTTCAGCCGGGCCGCGACCCAGGAGCTGCGGACCCGGGTCCGCGAGCAGCTCACCCGCGCGGAGCGGGCGTTGGCGCGGCAGCTGGCCACCGGCGACGCCGACGCGGAGGACGAGCTGATCGCCCACCTGCTCGACGCGACCCCCGCCGAGCTCGCCACCCGGCGGGAGCGGCTCGGCGACGCCCTCGCCGCCTTCGACAGCGCGACCATCGCGACCACCCACCAGTTCTGCCACGTGGTGCTGCGCTCGCTCGGTGTCGCCAGCGAGAGCGACACCGCGGCGACCCTGGTCGAGTCCCTCGACGAGCTGGTGCTCGAGGTGGTCGACGACCTCTACCTCGCCGACAACGGCCAGCGGCAGGGTCAGCCGCTCGTCGACCGCGCCACCGCCGCCGCGATCGGCCGCGAGGCCGTCGGCCACCAGAACGTCGACCTCGCGCCGGCCGACCCCAGCCACGCCGTGGCGGCCGCCCGCACCGACTTCGCGCAGCGGGTGCGCGCGGAGGTCGAGCGGCGCAAGCAGCGTCTCGGCATCCAGTCGTACGACGACCTGCTGGCCCGCCTCGCGCACGCCCTCGAGGACGACGCGGCCCCCGCCCGCGCGCGGATGCGCAACCGCTGGCGGATCGTGCTCGTCGACGAGTTCCAGGACACGGACCCGGTGCAGTGGCAGGTCATCGAGCGCGCCTTCCACGGGCACTCCACGGTGATCCTGATCGGCGACCCGAAGCAGGCCATCTACGGCTTCCGCGGCGGCGACGTCGACACCTACCTGGCCGCGGCCGGCCGGGCGACGAGCCACTACACCCTCGCCACCAACCGCCGCTCCGACGCGGGCCTGGTCGACCGGCTCAACGCCTCGATGGGCAACGCCGGCCTCGGCAGCACCGACATCGTGGTGCACCCGGTCGAGGCGTTCCACCAGGAGAGCCGGCTGGCCGGGGCGCCGCACCCCGCGCCGTTCCGGATCCGCCGGATGCCCCGCGGCGACCTGAAGCTGAACCGCGGGATGGTGTCGTGGTGGGCCGCCCGCGACCGGATCGCCGACGACCTCGCGGCCGACGTCGCCGAGCTGCTCGGCAGCCGGCCGACCTGGTCCGGCGTACCTCTCGAGGCGCACCAGGTCGCGGTCCTCGTCTCCGACCGCACCCAGGGCGAGGTCGTGCAGGCGGCCCTGCAGAAGCGGCAGGTGCCGGTCGTGCTCAACGGCGGCGGCGACATCTTCCGCACCCCAGCCGCCGATGACTGGCTGGTGCTGCTCAAGGCGCTGGACGCGCCGCACCGTGCCCCGCTGGTGCGCTCCGCCGGTCTGACCTGCTTCTTCGGCCTCGGTGCGGCCGACCTGGTCGAGGGCGGCGACACGCTCACCGGCGAGATCGCCGACGCGCTGCG
The DNA here is from genome assembly GCF_054777895.1 of Nocardioides ultimimeridianus. Classification (NCBI taxonomy): domain Bacteria; kingdom Bacillati; phylum Actinomycetota; class Actinomycetes; order Propionibacteriales; family Nocardioidaceae; genus Nocardioides; species Nocardioides ultimimeridianus. The sequence goes on from NZ_BAAHAB010000017.1 coordinate 134,915, forward strand.
CGACGGCGCGATCCTGGTCCGCAGCCGCGGCGTCGCGGCGCTGATGGAGGCCTTCGAGGAGCGCGGGCTGAGCGACCGCATCCTCGGCCGGGTCGGCGGCGAGCGGCTGCTGACCGACCTGCGCCACCTCGGGCAGGTGCTGCACGACCGTGCGGTGCGCGACCGGCTCGGCCTCACCGCGCTGCTGGAGTGGTTCCGCGACGAGCGGCTCCGCACCGCCGCGGGCGAGCGGCCGCGGCGGCTGGACTCCGACGCCAAGGCGGTGCAGATCGTCACGATCCACGGCAGCAAGGGCCTGGAGTACCCCGTGGTCTACCTGCCCTACGCCTTCAACTTCTACGACCGCCCCACCAGCACCGCCCTCTTCCACGACCGCTCCGACCCCGCCGCGCTGCGCCGGGTCCTCGACGTCTCCGGCAGCGGCCGGCAGTGGAACGCCAACCTCGACCTCCATCGCGCCGAGGAGGCGGGCGAGGACCTCCGCAAGCTGTACGTCGCCCTCACCCGCGCCCAGTCGCAGGTCGTCGCCTGGTGGGCGCCGGCCGAGGGCTCCGAGCGCGGCGCGCTCAGCCGGATGGTCTTCGGCCGCCGGCCGGGCGGGCGCGACGTCCCGGAGACCGCGCAGGTCTACCCCGACGACCGCGCCGGCGAGATCCTGCACCTCATCGAGACGCAGTACGCCGGACCCGCGGCCGAGGTCGCGGCCCCGACCCGTGCCCGGCTCGATCCCCTGCCGCCCGACGACGCGCCACTGCTGGCGCGGGCCTTCGACCGGCGCATCGACACCGAGTGGCGGCGCACGTCGTACTCCGCCCTGATCCGGGTCGAGGAGAGCGCCGTCGCGACGAGCGAGCCCGAGGTCGCCGCCAAGGACGACGAGCCCGACGAGAGCGACGAGACGCCGGTGATCGAGACGGCCGTCGTGCCGGTCGAGGCCCTCGACCTCCCCTCGCCGATGGCCGACCTCCCCGCCGGCGCCGGCTTCGGCTCGCTGGTGCACGCGATCCTCGAGCACGCCGACCCGTCCGCGCCCGATCTACGGGCCGAGCTGGCCCAGCGCGCCGAGGAGCAGCTGCGCTGGTGGCCCTCGGAGGCGACGCCCGACGAGCTCGCCGAGGCGCTGCTGCCCATGAACGCCACCTCCCTCGGCCCGCTGGCCGACCGGCTGACGCTGGCCGGGATCCCGCTGGCGGACCGCCTGCGCGAGCTCGACTTCGAGATCCCGCTGGACGGCGGCGACCGCGTGCGGGACGGCAGCCACGACGTACGGCTCGGCGACCTCGCCCCGTTGCTGCGTCAGCACGTGGGCGACGACCCGATGGCGGCCTACGCCGACCGGCTCGAGCAGCCGCCGCTGGCCGACCAGCCGCTCCGCGGCTACCTCTCGGGCAGCGTCGACGTCGTCCTGCGCCTGCCGTCCGGGCGGTTCGTGGTCGTGGACTACAAGACCAACCGGCTGGGCGAGATCGGCCGGCCCACGACCGCGGCCGACTACGCGCCGGCCCACCTGACCGAGGCGATGCTGCACTCGCACTACCCGCTGCAGGCGCTGCTCTACTCCGTCGTCGTCCACCGCTACCTGCGTTGGCGGTTGCCGGCGTACGACCCGGAGACCCACCTCGGCGGCGTGCTCTACCTCTACGTCCGTGGCATGTGCGGCCCGGAGACGCCCGAGGTCGACGGGGTCCCGTGCGGGGTGTTCAGCTGGCGGCCGCCGGCCGCGCTCGTGGTCGCGCTCTCGGAGAGGCTGGCAGGCCGATGATGACCGAGCTCTTCGAAGCCGAGGCCAACGACGCCCGGATCGCGCGCGGCGCCACCGGCCTGCTGGCCACCTTCAACCGGGCCGGCCTGCTCACCGCGGCCGACGTCCACAGCGCGTCCCGCATCTGCGCCCTCGGCGGTGAGCGCGACGAGGCCGTCGCACTCGCGGTCGCCGTGACGGTCCGCGCCGTCCGGCACGGATCGGTGTGCGTCGACCTCGCCGAGCTGGCCGCGAGCGAGGGGGTCCAGGACCTGCCCTGGCCGTCGCCCGAGCAGTGGCAGGCGGCGATCGCGGCCAGCCCGCTGGCGACGACGGGCGTCCTGCGCCGTGAGGGCGAGCTGCTCTACCTGGACCGGTTCTGGCGCGAGGAGGGCCAGGTCCGCGACGACCTGCTGGCCCGGCTCGCCGCCCCCGCTCCGCCGGTCGACGAGGCAGCGCTGACCGCCACGGCGGCCCGCCTCTTCCCCGAGGGGTACGACGAGCAGCGGGCCGCCGCCCTCGCCGCCGCCCGGCAGTGGACGACCGTCCTGACCGGTGGCCCCGGCACGGGCAAGACCACCACGGTCGCGGGCCTGCTGGCGCTGCTGACCGAGCAGTCGGACCGGCCGCTGCGGATCGCCCTCACGGCGCCCACCGGCAAGGCCTCGGCCCGGCTCCAGCAGGCAGTGGGCGAGGTGCAGCGCGAGGACCGCTTCACCGATGCCGACCGCGCCCGGCTCGACGGCCTCACGGCCTCGACCCTGCACCGGCTGCTGGGCTGGACCCCCGATGCGCGCAACCGCTTCCGGCACCACCGCCGCAACAAGCTGCCGCACGACGTGGTCGTCGTCGACGAGACCTCGATGGTGTCGCTGACGATGATGGCGCGGCTGCTCGAGGCGGTGCGCCCCGACGCCCGGCTGGTGCTGGTGGGCGACGCCGACCAGCTGGCCAGCGTCGAGGCGGGCGCCGTGCTCGCCGACCTGGTCCAGGGTCTTGCCGAGCGCGCGCCCGGAGCCGTGACCGGGCTGCGCACCACGCACCGGTTCGGCGAGGGCATCGGTGCGCTCGCCGAGGCGCTGCGGGTCGGCGACGCCGACCGGGTGCTGCAGACGCTCACCGCGGGCGGCGACCGGGTGAGACTGGTCGACCCGGTCGAGCACGCCGACGCGCTCCGGCAGCGGCTGCTCGAGCACGCGGTCGCCGTACGCACCGCGGCGCTGGCCGGCGATGCCGAGGGCGCGCTGCAGGCCATGGACGCACACCGCCTGCTGTGCGCGCACCGCGACGGCCCCTACGGCGTCGCGCACTGGAACCGGCTCACCGAGCGGCTGCTCGCCGACAGCCCGGTGGGCGACCCCACCGTCTGGCAGGAGTGGTACGCCGGGCGCCCGATCCTGCTGACCGCCAACGACTACGGCCTCGGCCTGTTCAACGGCGACACGGGCGTGGTGGTCCGTGAGGGCGACCGGCTGCGCGCGGTGATCGCCGGGGTGCGCGAGCACCTGTGGCTCGCGACCGCGCGGCTGGGTGCGATCGAGACCCTGCATGCGATGACGATCCACAAGAGCCAGGGCAGCCAGGTGGGCGAGGTGACGCTGCTGCTGCCGCCGGAGGACTCGCCGCTGCTGACCCGCGAGCTGTTCTACACCGCGGTCACCCGGGCCAAGGACCGGGTGCACGTCATCGGCACCCCAGCGTCCGTGACCGCGGCCGTCGAGCGGCGCGCGCAGCGGGCGACGGGCCTGCGGGCACGGCTCAGTCACTGACCGGGCAATCCGGCGTAACACGACAGGGTTAGGTTGGTGCCATGCCGTACCTGATGCGCGTCGAGCTTCCCGACGTCCCCGGATCGCTCGGCCGGGTGGCGTCCGCGATCGGTATGGCCGGCGGCGACATCGAGGCCATCGAGATCGTCGAGAAGCGCCAGAACGGCACCGCGCTGGACGACGTGCTGCTGGAGATCCCCGCGGGGACGATGCCGGACTCGGTGGTCTCGGCCTGCAGCGCGCTCGAGGGCGTGCACGTGCTCTGGATCAGCCACTACCCCTCGGGCGGCAACCTGGTGCTCGACCTCGAGGCGGTCGAGGAGATCACCGGCAACCCCGAGCAGGCCTTCGACCGGCTGGTCGACCTGCTCCCGGCCACCTTCCGGGCCGACTGGGGCCTGCGGGTGCACCGGGCGAAGGGGGCCGCCTACGGCACCAGCGCCGCGCCGGAGGAGTTCGAGTTCATCGAGCTCGAGGGTCCGCAGCGGCTCGAGGTGGACGGCGACGAGAACACCCTGTTCGCGGCCGCCCGCCTGGACGGCAACGACATCGTGGTCATCGGCCGCCGTGGTGGCCCGGACTTCCTCGACTCCGAGCTCGCCCGCCTCGGCCACCTGGCCGCGCTGGCGGTCACCATCTCCACCGCCGACTCGCGGTAGCCCCTCTCAGGAGACGGGCTCCAGCAGGAACACCGGGATCTCCCGCTCGGTCTTCTCCTGGTACGACGCGTAGGTCGGCCACGTCGCGACGGCGTACTCCCACCACTCCCGGCGCTCCTCGCCGCTGAGCTCGCGGGCCCGGTACGGCTTCGGCTCCGGGCCGTCCTGGAGGTCGATCTCGGGGTGCGCGCGGAAGTTGTCGGCCCAGGCGGGGTCCTCGGGGGCGCCGCCCTTGGACGCGATGGCGACGTACGTGCCGTCCTTCTCCACGCGCATCACGGGGTTCTTGCGGAGCTTGCCCGAGCTCGCGCCGACCGAGGTGATCACGATGATCGGGTCACCGGTGGCGCGGAGGGTGTTGGCCTCGGTGCCGCCGGAGGCCTCGTACGCCGCGACCTGGTCGCGGACCCACTGCTGGCTGCTGGGGACGTATTCGCCGAGAAGAGTCATGCCCTCTACAACAGCACACCGCCGCGGGCTGTTCCAGGGAACGGCCCGCGGCGGCGCGGAGTGCGGGGGTGGGTTCAGGCGAAGCTGACCGCGTCCTCCTGATCGAGACGGGGGAGCCGGTCGAACCAGGCGTTCTCGCCCGGGTGGCCGATGTTGACGACGAGCAGCGACTTCCAGCGGCCGTCGGCGAAGAACTCCGCGTCGAGGCCCTCCTTGTCGAAGCCGGCCATCGGGCCCGCGGCCAGACCGGCGGCGCGGGTCGCGAGGATGAAGGCACCCACGCCGATCGCGGCGGAGAAGTTGCCCCATCCGTCGCGCATCTCGGCGTTCTGCTCGAGGACGTCCTCGAGGCCGGGGCTGATCGGGAACACCGTGGGCACGTGCTCGTGGAAGCGGGTGTCGACGGCGAGCACCGCGGTGACGGGCGCTGCCTCGGTCTTGTCGCGGTTGCCGTCGCCCATGTGCTTGAGCAGGCGCTCCTTGCCCTCCGGCGTCCGGACGAACAGGATCCGCAGGGGCTGGGTGTTGGCCGCGGTCGGCGTCCACTTCACCAGCTCGTAGATGTCGGCCAGCTCCGCGTCGGTGACGGGCTGGTCGGAGAAGGAGTTGGCCGTGCGGGCGCCGGTGAAGACGATCTGGCGGCCGCGCTCGTCGAGTCGCTCGAGGGTTGAGGTCATGCAGGTTTCAACTACCTAGGCGGTACGCCGATTCCGCCCCGCGGTGTGGCCTGGCTCACGTCAGGCCGATGGTGAGCGCGGCACTCGTTGCCGTCACGAACCGGCTGTTGCCGGCGACGCGCACCCGCAGCCGTGCCGTGGTCCCGGCCCGTCCGGCCAGCCTCGCGGAGAGGGCGTACGTCGACCGCGACGTCACCGTCGTCGTGGCGATCGTCCTCCAGCTGCCCGAGAGGTAGCGCTGCAGCGCCACCTTCGCCCCGGCGTCGTTCGGCGTGACCGCCCCGCTGATCGTCACCCGGCCGCCGTGCGGCACGTGCGCCGCGCTCGCCCGCCGGCTGACCAGCGGCACCACCCGCACCGTGAAGGACCGGCCCACCGGGACCCAGTCGGTGTCGCCGGCCGGACCGGCGTACAGGACGGAGTACGTCGTGGTCCGCTGCGGCGTGACCGCGAACGACCAGCCGCCGGTGGGGCCCGCGGTCGCCGGGCTGGTCGTGCACGCCCGGCCGGCCGGGCACGTGCGAAGCAGGAGCGCTGCGCCGGCGACGGCAGGGGAGGTGTCGTCGGAGGGCGTCAGGCCGCCGGCGAGGGTCGCGTGACCGCCGTACCGGACCTGCGGGGTGGAGGCGGTGCCGGTGACGTCCAGGCAGCCGGTGACGGTGAAGTCCGCCGTGGCGGTCGCGCTCTTGCCGGCGTTGTCGGTGGCGGTCGCCGAGCCGCTCGCGCTCCCGCAGGTCGGCGGCAGCCGGAACCATCGGTACTGGTCGACGGTCCCGTTCAGCGTGAGGTGGAGCTGGTCGATCGTGAAGTTGTCGAAGCCGGATCCGGTCGGGTCGAGGACGAAGGTCATCTCGGTCGTGGACGGGCCGTCGGCCGGCGGGTCGAACCAGACGTCCTTGGTCATGGTGATGTCGCCGAAGGATCCGCACAGGTTGATCGGCGCCGTGAGGCAGCCGGTCAGCGTGATCGCGAACTCGTTGCGGTGCGTCGTTGCCTGCACGTTCGCGACACGCTGGATCCCGAACGTGAAGGTGCAGATGCCGGTGGCGCAGTAGCCGCCCTGTGCGTAGCCGATGCCGTAGCCGGCGCTGCATCCGTTGCCCGTGCCGCAGCCAGCGCTGCTGCCCGCGACGAGCAGGCCGTTCGGCAGGTCGGCAGAGCGGGTGATCAGCGGGCCCGAGGTCAGCGACACCGCCAGCGGCCGGACGCTGACCTGGTGGACCCAGGTGCCGGTGTCGGTGTCGTGGCTCGGCGAGGTGTTCGCCAGGTCGATGGTCAGGTCGACCGGCTGCTGGGTCGCGGTGGTGGACGCCGTGGCGGCGTACGAGATGCAGAAGGTGGCATCGGTGCTGCACACCGGGGTGGTGGCACGGGCAGGACTCGGAGTCGCCAGACCGAGGGCGAGGGCGAGCACTGCGACCACGGTCGCGAGGCGCCTCATGTGCTGAGTGTGGACCCGACCGGGGCGGCTGCCAAGGCCCGCGCGTCGGGGGCATCTCAGGGACGGATCAGGTGGCTCCCGGAGTGTGCGGGCCTCGCTGGTGAGGAAGGCTGGAGACGAGAAGGAGGACCACCCATGTCCCAGAACCCGTACGGCGAGCACCCCTACCCGAGCTACGCCGCGCCTGCCTCGACCGCCATCACTCCCGACGAGGAGCGCACGTGGTCGATGCTCACCCACGTCGGCGTCGGTGCCGCGACCGTCTTCAGCGCCGGCACCCTCGGCTTCTTCGCGGCCCTCGCGGTCTACCTGCTGCACAAGGACCGCGGCCCGTTCATCCGGCACAACGCCGCGAACGCCATGAACATCCAGCTCAACATGCTGATGTGGGCGGTGATCGGCCTCGTGCTGGTCCTCGTCCTGGTCGGCTTCCTGGTGCTGCTGGCCGTGCCGATCGTCGGCGTGGTGCTGCACATCGTCGCGGCGGTCAAGGCCAGCCGGGGCGAGTGGTGGAACCCGCCGATGACCATCCGCTTCATCTCGTGATCGTGATGGCGACGGTGCGGCTGTCATTGGTCGCGAAGAGGGCGTTCCTCCGGATCACGACTCTGGGCCATACGTTCGTGCCGGCCGGGAAGCGGAGGCGGCGCCGGAAGGCGTACGTCGAGTCGTCCGTGACCCTCGTCCCGGTGACGGTCGCCCACTGGCCGTCGACGTAGTACTTCAGCACGGCCCAGGCGCCGGCGTCATTCGGCGCCACGCTGCCGTGGATACGGACCCGCCCTCCGCGAGGCACGCTCCGCGCGCTGACGCGCATGCTGACCTGCGGAGCGACATGGACGAGGAACGTCGCGGCCGGTCCCGCGGGCGGACCGGCGTACCAGACGGCGACCGACGTGTTGCGGTGCGGCGCGACCGGGAACGCCCAGGCGCCGTCGGCGTCGGCGGTGGTGGTGCGCTGGGAGCACGACCTGTCGACCGGGCACGAGCGCAGGGTGACGGTGGCGCCCGCGACCGGTGGCGAGCTCGCGTCGGTCTGCTGCAGTCCGCCGACGAGGGTGTCGGTGGAGCCGATGTTCACCAGGTCGTCGTGGGGAAGGTCGGTCGTAGCGACCAGCGTGCCAGTGACGTCCGCGGCCCGGGCGGGGCCGACCAGCGAACCACTCAGGGCGAGCGCGACCACCCAGACCCGGGGACCTCTCATGCGCTCCAGTGTGCCTCAGCCTGAGCCGCGGGTCGCACGGATCGGGGACGCGTCTACCCTCAGCGGCATGAGTGCGATCGACGGCGTCAGCGAGATCTTCGACCCGGCGGACTGGGACGTGGTGCCCGGCTTCGAGGACCTGACGGATCTCACCTACCACCGGGCCCGCGAGCACGGCACGGTCCGGATCGCCTTCGACCGGCCCGACGTGCTCAACGCGTTCCGCCCGCACACCGTCGACGAGCTGCTGCGCACCCTGGACCACGCGCGTATGTCCGCCGACGTCGGCTGTGTGATCCTCACCGGCAACGGCCCGTCGGCGAAGAACGGCAAGTGGGCGTTCTGCACGGGCGGCGACCAGCGGATCCGCGGTCGCGCCGGCTACCAGTACGAGGACAAGCAGATCGGCGCCGCCGACACCGGCGCCGAGGAGCCGTCGGTCATCGACAAGGCCAAGCTCGCGCGGCTGCACATCCTGGAGTGCCAGCGGCTGATCCGCTTCATGCCCAAGGTCGTCATCTGCGTGGTGCCCGGCTGGGCCGCCGGTGGTGGCCACTCGCTGCACGTCGTGTGCGACCTGACCCTCGCGTCGCGCGAGCACGCGCGCTTCAAGCAGACCGACGCCGACGTGGGCTCCTTCGACGGCGGCTACGGGTCGGCGTACCTCGCGCGCCAGGTGGGTCAGAAGTTCGCCCGCGAGATCTTCTTCCTCGCCGAGGAGTACACCGCCGACGACATGTTCCAGATGGGCGCCGTCAACCGCGTCGTCGAGCACGCCCAGCTGGAGAAGGTCGCGCTGGACTGGGGCCGCAAGATCAACGGCAAGTCCCCGACCGCCCAGCGGATGCTGAAGTACTCCTTCAACCTCCTCGACGACGGCCTGGTCGGCCAGCAGCTCTTCGCCGGCGAGACCACCCGCCTGGCCTACATGACCGACGAGGCCCAGGAGGGCCGGGACCAGTTCCTGGAGAAGCGCGACCCCGACTGGTCGCCGTACCCCTGGTACTACTGATCTGCCGCGTTTCCGCAGGTCAGAGGTCTTTTCGGGCCTCGTGCGTGGCAGATGCGCGGCAAGAATCGCGGTTGAGCTCCGGATCGAGAGGTGCTGCGCCTTGCTCTAGATCGGTGCGTACCTGCGCCAATGACGACTAACGTCACTCCGTGGACGAGCGGGATTTCGGTGCGTGCGTCCGGAGCGCAGACCTCCGGCCGATCACCGATGCCGAGGCCGCCGCGAACGACGAGTGGCGTGCTCGAGCGCTTGCAGATCTGGAGGGTCGCTCGGACCCGATCCCGTATCCGTCGCTCCGCGGCATGGACGGGGTCTCGGTTATCGATGGATACGAGCACGCGTACGCCAATGGGGCAAGCCTCTGCTTGATCCCGGAAGGTGAGCTGGTCACTGTGCGCCACCTATTCGATCGACGCGGTCCCCGCGCGTGTCCTACTTGTACCGCCGAGGTGGTTCTAGATCGGCGATGATGGTGGCGTGAGTTGGGACATCTCGGTCATGGACCTGCCGAGCGACGTCGCTTCGGTCGCGGACATGCCGGATGACTTCGAGCCTCAGCCTCTTGGCAGCCGAGCTGACCTGATCACGGCGATTCGCGAGGTGGCGCCAAGCGCCGACTTCTCCGACCCGTCCCGGGGATAGCTTGTAACTCCCGATTTCGTCATCGAGTTCAACATGGGAACAGACGAGGTCGTGGATTCGGTGATGCTGCGCGTCCGAGGTGGCGGACCCGTTGTTGACGTCATCGACGCCCTCCTCGATCGCATCGGCCGCCGTGCCATCGACTGCTCCGAGGGGGAGTTCTTCAGGACGGAGTCATCTGGAGAGAGCTTCCTCGCCTTGGCAGGCCTACCGAGACCGGGTGATCGAGGGCGCCGGCGAAGTCCCTTAGTCAGAGGTCCTGCACATCAGGATTTCAGCTCTCAACGGATGCGATCCGCCGAGCGTCGGGATGGAGATCCAGGATGAGAGATCCAAGTCTCCGACGTCGAACAACACCCGAACGACCCCGGTGTCATGGAACTGAGTCCGTCGAGGACCAAGCCCCTTGATCGGGGCGCTCGGGGTACTCGGTGTGCAAGCCGTTAGGAGCCAGCTCCACCGCCGCGGCTCTCAGCTCGTTGATCTCGGCCAGCACGCCTTCCGCGGCGGCGAGCGCGGCCCGAGACCGGCCCTGCGGATCGTGGCCGTGAATCTCGATGTCGACGTGGGCGCGGTCGTCTGGTCGAAGGGCGCGCTCGGCTTCGGGCGCCAGGATGAGGCCGACCAAGACGGTTCCGCCGGCGGCGAAGTGTGGGGGTGCTGCCCAGTCCATGGTCACCAGATCCACAGGGCTCTCGGCACGCCGAGTTCATAGTGCGCTCGTCGGTACAGCTGCACGGACTCGGGCCCCTTGGCGGACTCGCCGCCGATTGGAAACGCCAAGCGGTTCTCGCCGGAGTCGAGTGCCACGTACTCGCCCTCTACGACCGAGAGTTGTTCGACCGTCTTGCCGATCAGTCGGGTGATGGATGCCGGCCCAACTCCGCCGCATCCGATGATTCCGAATGGCTGGGTGTATCCGGTGAGAACAACGTCGTCCAGGTGGACCTCGATGAAGTCGTGGACGAAGTTGATGGCCGTGATCTTCAGTCCACGGACGACCTCGTTGGGGTCCGTGTCCGTCTCTGGCGTCGCGGCCGTAGCAGTGTGACGACGAGCCACCGCTGCCACGGCAGTTGGGAATGTCGACCAGTCCATCTCGCCGCCCGCGTCGGCGACCCGTTCGGTCACTTCGGCTATCGCCTGGAACACGGCCTCGGGGCTGACGCCTTCCCAGTCCTCGGGTCGGTCGTAGGCGTGGTCACGTAGGTCCCAGAACGCACCCGCCATGCCTCGGGCGGGCTCGGCCCCGCGCGGCGTCGGGCGGCGGAACGGCTTCACGCGGCAACTGTCTCACCTTGTCATGCTCGCGGTCCCTGCACTTTCCGCACTCGCCTCGCTCGACAGGACCTCCGCGGCCATTTCAGCGGCAGCCGCACGTGTCTTGTCCTCAGCAGTCGGCCAGAGATGCGCATACGGGCCGAATGAAATGGCGTGTGGAACGAGGTTCCGAAGAGGGGCTCTGGAGGAGATTCTCGGAGCCGTGAAGAGTCAATGGTTGTCAATGGTTGGGGGTCGAGTTGGGCGAGGTGCAGGACAGTGGGAAATCGCTAGGGATGGGCGTCGAGCGTGAGGGAGAATTCACGCATGGAGACGGTCACCCTCTGGCGCCCGACGGGCCCCAAGGAGCTAGCGCTCGTCGAGGCCTCTGGCTGGCGAGAGTGGCCGCCGCGACTCCCGGACCAACCGATCTTCTATCCCGTGCTGAACGAGGACTACGCCGTCCGGATCGCCCGCGACTGGAACGTCAAGGCGAGCGGTGTCGGCTACGTGACCCGCTTCGACGTCGAGAAGGGCTACCTCGACCAATACGACGTCCAGCGCGCCGGCGGCGAGACGATCCTGGAGTACTGGATCCCCGCAGAGGACCTTGAAGCGTTCAACCGTCACATCGTCGGCTTGATCGAAGTCGTTCGCGAGTTCCGATGAGTGCAAAGACGGACTGGATCGACGGGGTTGAGTTCCCCGGTCCGTGGGTCGACCTACGCCGGCGGCGCACCCGGCTGTCGAACTGGCGGGTGCTGGCTCGGCATCGGCGCGAGCTGAGCGTCGAGATCGCTCAAGGGCATGTCCTGCACGGCCGGCGCTGGCGGATCATCGGCATCGGCGTGCCGGCTCGCGACGACGTCCTCTTGGCGCTCGCCGACGGTGAGATCGCATTGACACATGTCACGTGGAAGGGAGCGCCTGAGCCTCCGTCGTGGCCCATGACCACGATCGTTTCGAGTGCCGGGGAACTCCGGGCCGAACTGGCGGACCGGGGATTCAGCCGCACTGACTGAGGCAATGCCTGGGGCCCGGCTGAAGCCTTGATCGACCATATTGCCGGGGTATCCAGTCTAGAACAGTGGCTCGTCGGCCTCGCCGTCTAAGTGGGCGTCGTACGGATTCACGATCCGTCCGCGGTGCGCCGCGCGCACTTCGCCGTAGATCTCCCGGAGTTCCGGGCTCCCCATGTAGTAGCGCCCGCGGGTCTCGCCTTTCGCCTGGAGCAGGCCAGCCGTCGCGAGGTTGCGGAGATCGCGACCGGCCGTGGCGTACTCAAGGCCGGTGGCTTCCTCGTACGCGATTCTGCGCACCCGGAGCCCGAGGGCGCCGGTGTACAGCGCTTGGACAGCACGCTCTGGAAAACCCCTGTCGGCCGCGAGCGCCTCCAGTTTCGTCCAGAGTTCGTCGGCCTCTTGAACGCGATGCCAAACCGTTTGGGCCTGCATGTGGTGGGCCGTCAGATTGAAGCGCACCCAGGCTGTCGCGTCGTTGGCTGGAGACCACTTGCCATGTCCGGTCCTGGCCAGCACGTCGTAGTAGTCCAGTGTGTTGCGCCCCAGCCACTCCTCGATGCTGGCGAACTCCTGCCCAAGGACTTGGTTTCGCGACAGCATGAGGGTCTGAAGGCACCTGGCCATGCGCCCGTTTCCGTCGCGGAATGGATGAATCATGACCAGGTTCAGGTGGGCCATCGCAGCGGCCACGAATATCGGGCAGTCGGGGTCGTTGAGCAGAGTCTCAAGTTGGCTCACGAGCTCGCGCATCAAGCTCGGAACTAGGCCAGCGTCTGGTCCCTCATAGACGATCTCCTCGGTGTCGTCGTCTCGCACATAGATGGCACCGCGTCGATACGACCCGGGGCTCTTGTCGAGATCGTGTCCAAGCATCATGAAGTGGAGGCCCCGCAGGAGCGACTGGTCCAGGCTGAAGTCGGGGTCGTCAGCGAGCTGCTGCACATAGGTCATCGCGTTCCGGTAGCCCGTGACTTCAAGGACTGTCCGCTGGTCAGCAGTCAGCGCTTCTTCGTCGTTCTCGAGGATGGCGAGCGCGTCATCCAAGGACACGTCGTAGCCCTCGATGCTGTTCGATCCGCGCATGGCTCTTGCGCGCAGATTGCGGCGCAGCAGACCCTGCCAACGGCGCGGCCGGCCAATGAAGTGTCGGAGTTGGCTTCGGTACTGATCGATTCCTTCTATGACCTCGCGATCACGATCGTCGAGCGCGGGGACTGCGTAGATCATGACGCCATGATCCAATGCAAAGATCATCTTTGCAAATGCACGGATGATCCGTATATTGCGACATGGCCGCGACTACGAGTCGTGTAGCTGGCTCAGCGGCCATGACTGGGGCCAAGGGGGGCGGGCGGTACGGCGTGGTGCGTGGCAAAAACGTGGCAGGAGAGTCGTCGGCGGCCGTCGGCGATCGACACCTGTAGTCACGTTTCCGCTGGCCAGCCGGGTAGTGACCATCAGTAGCCGCTGAGCGTGCCGCGCTTCCCCTGGTACTACTGATCCAACGGGCCTGGCCGTGCACGGGCCCTGTTCGCCGCCGGCTGCCTACGAGCCAGCCAACGACCGCATCGGAGCCGGCCAGGTGCCGAGATCGCGGCGTGCGGGCGACAGGTAGAAGGCGCAGCCCCGCAGCCCGATCCGGAAGCTGGCGTTGCCGCTCGTCGTGGAGAACCAGATCTGCACCGAGCTGCCGTCGTCCATCGGGCAGTTGTACCTCCCGTTGGGGATGGTCACCTGCTTGAGGTCGTGGAGCAGGACGTCCGCCTTCCGTGCGCCGATGCGACTGCGGTAAGTGCGGCATGGGCGTGCGTTCATGCCGGGATACCACAGGGCGACTCCACCGCTGGCGCGATCGGGCAGCTGTGCGGGCCGGACGGCCGACGGTCGCGGCGATGTGAGGACGCAGACGTGGTGGACCAGGTGGGCGACCGACCACGCCGTCGGCGAGGGGCCGATGGGTGGGGGCGGCGCCGGCGCGCCGTGCGGTGTCGAGGCGGTGCTGCACCCGACGAGCAAGAGGGCGACGACCAGCGATCCGGCGCGCGCAACAACCTTGGCGAAGCCCACGTCCTTACGACGCCGCCGGCCGCTGCGTGGTTCCCGTGCTTCGAGCGTCGGTGCTGGAGGAGCGGATCATCGGGGAGGCGTCGAGCCGGGACCATCCGTAATCCGGTGGCGCCCGCGCCGCCGACGTCCGTACCGTCGTCGACATGTACGCCGTCCCCACCGCTCTCCCGGCGGGTCTCCTGTCGGGCATCGAGCCGTGCGCGGATGCTGCGTTCCTCGCCGGCGCGCGACGCTGACCCTCCTCCCGTTCCAGCGGGGCTGAAGGAGGAGGGTCGTCCACTCCTCCAGCCCCGGGCGGGGCGGTCTCCTCGGCAGGCCGCTGCGCATCGTCGTACGCCGGCGCAACGACTCACAGGAAGCAACACCATGGCCAAGAGCCAGTTCGTGCGGACCAAGCCGCACCTCAACATCGGGACGATGGGTCACGTCGACCACGGCAAGACCACGCTGACCGCAGCGATCACCAAGGTGCTCGCCGACAGCGACCCTGCCCGCAACACGTTCACCGCCTTCGACGGCATCGACCGGGCGCCCGAGGAGGTGCAGCGGGGGATCACCATCAACATCGCCCACGTCGAGTACGAGACGGCGACCCGTCACTACGCCCACGTCGACATGCCGGGGCACGCCGACTACGTGAAGAACATGATCACGGGCGCTGCCCAGGTGGACGCGGCGATCCTCGTCGTGTCCGCGCAGGACGGCGCGATGCCGCAGACGCGCGAGCACGTGCTGCTCGCGCGGCGGGTCGGTGTCCCGCACCTGGTCGTCGCCCTCAACAAGTCCGACTCGGTCGAGGACGACGAGCTGCTCGACCTGGTGGAGCTGGAGGTGCGCGAGCTCCTCGGCGAGTACGGGTTCCCGGGCGACGAGGTGCCCGTCGTACGGGTGTCGGCGCTGAAGGCGCTCGAGGGCGACCTGCGGTGGACGGCGTCGATCCTCGACCTGCTGGCGGCCGTCGACCGCTACGTGCCGGTGCCCGAGCGGGCGCTGGGCGAGCCGTTCCTGATGCCGATCGAGGGCGTCGTCACGATCAGCGGTCGTGGCACGGTGGTCACGGGTGCCGTCGAGCGGGGCTCCCTGCGCGTCGGTGACGGCGTCGAGGTCGTGGGGCTGGGTCCGACGGCCTCGAGTGTGGCGACCGGGCTGGAGACCTTCGGCAAGAGGCTGGAGGAGATCCGGGCCGGTGACAACGCGGCGGTCCTGCTCCGCGGCGTGCGCCGTGAGGACGTACGCCGTGGCCAGGTGCTCGCCCTTCCCGGCTCGGTCACGCCGCATGCACGGTTCGTCGCGAGCCTGCACGTCCTGACGGCGGCGGAGGGCGGCCGGCACACGCCGTTCGCGGCCGACTACCGCCCGCAGTTCTTCATCCGGACGACCGACGTGTCCGGTGCCATCGAGCTGCAGGACCGGGAGTCCGTGCTGCCGGGCGAGACCGTCGAGGTGGTGGTGCAGCTCGGCAAGCCGGTGGCGATGGAGGCCGGTCTCGGGTTCGCCGTCCGTGAGGGCGGCCGGACCGTGGCCGCCGGTGCGGTCGGCGCCCTGCTCGACTGAGGACGCCGCCACCGAACGCACCGATCCCCGGCCCTCGAGGAGGACCGGGGATCGGTGCCGTTCCGCTTCTTCGACACAAGAAATGGGAGCGCTCCCACCCACGGCATCGAAATTGTGGAACCGTTTTCACGCTTACTCTTGACTCCCGTTGTGACCCCCGTCATAGTTACGGCGTCACAGAAGTGGAAACGGTTCCACACCCCCCCATCACCAGGAGCGTCCACGATGCGCAAGCTCTCCCTCGGGCCGGCCCGCCGGTCCGCCGTACGACGAGGGGCTGCCCTCGGTGCCGCTGCGGCGCTGGTCGTCGGCCTCACCGCCGCCTGCGGCAACGGGTCCGGCAGCAGCCAGACCGCCCTCGGCAAGGACGACGTCCTCACCATCACGACCTTCGGCGACTTCGGGTACGACGACCTGATCAAGACCTGGAACGCCGACCCGAACCGTCCGTTCACCGTCCACCAGACCACGATCGCCCAGTGGGACACCTGGAAGAAGACGCTCACCTCGGACCTCCAGGCCGGCACCGGCCTGACCGACATCGTCGCCATCGAGGGCGACTCGATGCCGCAGTTCCTCGCCGACGGTGCCTCCGACCAGTTCGTCGACCTCACCGACTCCTCGCTCGCGTCCCGCTGGGTCGACTACAAGTACAAGGCCGGCCAGACCGGCAGCGGCGAGCAGATCGGCTACCCGACCGACGCGGGCCCGGAGGCTTTCTGCTACCGCCAGGACCTGTTCCAGAAGGCCGGCCTGCCGAGCTCCCCCGAGGCCGTGAAGTCGATCTTCAGCAGCTGGGACAGCTACTTCCGGGCCGGCGAGCAGCTGGTCAAGAAGCTGCCGAACACCAAGTGGTACGACTCCAGCGGCTCCATCGCCCAGGCCATGCTCAACCAGACCGAGTATCCGTTCCAGACGGCCGACAACACCGTCGCCGTCGACAACGACGGCCTCAAGGCGGTGTTCACCACGGTGGCCGAGCACGCCCCGACCCTGTCCACGAAGACCGTGCAGTGGTCCGACGACTGGACCGCCAACTTCACCAACGACGGGTTCGCCACGATCCCGTGCCCGGGGTGGATGTTCGCCAACATCAAGTCCTCCGCGCCCGACGTGAAGGGCTGGAACATCGTCGACGCCTTCCCGGGCGGCGGCGGCAACTGGGGCGGATCGTTCCTGGCCGTCCCCCAGCAGTCCCAGCACCAGGCCGAGGCCAAGCAGTTCGCCGCCTGGCTGACCGACAAGGACCAGGAGCTCGGCGCCTTCAAGGCGGCCGGTGCCTACCCGGCCAACGTCGCCGCAGAGCAGTCGCTGTCCCAGGCCAACGCCACCGACCCCTACTTCAACAACGCCCCCACGTCGAAGATCCTCGCGGACCGCGCGGCGGCCGTGAAGCCGAACCTGCCGTTCAAGGGTGACGAGTACTCCGACATCCTGGGCCTCTTCCAGACCGCCATCCAGCGGGTCGACGAGGGGACGCCTGCGACGTCATCCTGGAACACGTTCGTCCAGGCCGTGGCGAGCCTCAGCTGATCCTGAGCCGACCGAGATGTCCATGACCAACCTCCGCTCCGGGCCCGGGGACACCACGTCCCCGGCCCGGGGTGGGCCCCGACGAGCGAGGAGGAGCGACGTGGCCACCACCCCGACCCGGCTGACGCTGCGTCAGCGGCTCTCGCGCTGGGACGCGGCGGTGTCGCCGTACCTGTACGTCGCGCCCTTCTTCCTCGTCTTCATCGTCATCGGGCTCTACCCGATTCTCTACACCGGCTACCTGTCCTTCTTCTCCTGGCCGCGGTTCGGGTCGGGCCACGGTGCCGCGGTCGGGTGGGCCAACTACGCCCACGTCCTCTCGGACCCCGTTTTCCACAAGGCCTTCTGGAACACCATCGGCATCTTCCTGCTGTCGTCGGTGCCGCAGATCCTGATCGCCACGGCGATCGCGGCGCTGCTCGACTCGCAGCTGCGCGGGCGGACGTGGTGGCGGATGAGCGTGCTCCTGCCCTTCGTGGTCGCGCCCGCCGCGATCGCGCTGATCTTCGGCTCCCTGTTCGCCGACAAGTCGGGTCTGGTCAACGAGGTCCTGCACACGATCGGGCTCCCCGAGGTGCAGTGGCACTCGGACCGGTTCGCCAGCTGGGTCGCGATCGCGTCGATGGTGAACTTCCGCTGGACCGGCTACAACACCCTGATCATCCTGGCGGCGATGCAGGCCGTCCCCCGCAGCCTGTACGAGGCCGCGTGCATCGACGGCGCGAGCCGGGTGCGGCAGTTCCTCCACCTGACCCTGCCGTCGATCCGGCCGACCATGCTGTTCGTGATCATCACATCCACGATCGGCGGGCTGCAGATCTTCACCGAGCCCAGCCTGTTCGACACCAACCTGCAGCAGCAGGGAGGCGCGGACTACCAGTACCAGACGCTGACGATGTACGTCGTCAACACCGCCAACAGCGCGACCAACCCGTACCCGCGGGCCGCTGCGGCGACCTGGATCCTGGTCCTCATCATCGTCGGCATCGCGCTGCTCAACTATCTGCTCACGCGTGTCCTGCAACGGAGGTCGGCCGCATGAACCGGCGTCCCGGATTCGTCGTCTACGGACTGCTCTCGGCGTTCGTCCTCGGCTCGGTCTTCCCGCTCTACTGGTCCTTCGTCATCGGTTCGGTGACGGCCCAGCGCGCCCGACAGACGCCGCTGCCGCTCTACCCGGGCGGCCACTTCCTGGAGAACGCGCGCCGGGTCTTCGACCAGATCGACTTCTGGTCGGCCCTGGCGAACTCGGTCATCGTCTCCAGCATCGCGGCCTGCTCGGTGGTGATCTTCTCGACCCTGGCCGGCTATGCCTTCGCCAAGCTCCGCTTCCGCGGGCGCAACGCCCTCATGGTGGTCGTCGTGATGACCATGGCGGTGCCGACCCAGCTGGCGCTGGTGCCGCTGCTCAAGGAGTTCAGCAACCTCGGGCTCAGCGGCACCCGGACCGCCGTGGTGCTGCCCTGGCTGGTGACGGCCTTCGGCGTCTTCTTCATGCGGCAGTACCTGGTAGACGCGATCCCGGACGAGCTGATCGAGGCCGCCCGCGTGGACGGCTGCTCGATGCTGCGGACGTTCTGGACCGTCGCGGTCCCCGCGGCCCGGCCTGCGATGGCGATCCTGGCGCTGTTCACCTTCATGTCCACCTGGACCGACTTCATGTGGCCGTTGCTGGTGCTGCAGGGTTCCAGCACGCAGACCCTGCAGACCGCGCTCGACCAGCTGAAGATCGCGCCCGGTCAGGGCCTGTCGGACATGGCGGTGCTGCAGGCCGGGACGATGATGGCCACCGTGCCCCTCCTGCTGCTGTTCATCGCGACCGGCCGCCAGCTCGTGGCCGGCATCATGCAGGGGGCGGTGAAGGGATGAGCGGCGGAGAGGCTCCCACCCTGGACGAGGTCGCGCGGATGGCCGGTGTCAGCAAGGCGACCGCCTCCCGGGCGATCAACGGGGGATCGAAGGTCAGCGCCAAGGCCCAGCACGCCGTCGACGCAGCCGTCCGCCAGCTCGGCTACACGCCTAACGCCGCGGCACGGTCGCTCGCGACGCGTCGTACCGGCTCGGTGGCGCTGATCCTCCCGGAGTCCGACGAGCGGATCTTCACCGATCCGTTCTTCGCCCGGATGTTGCATGTCATCGCGCGATCGCTGCGCGAGCACGACCTCCAGCTGGTCCTGCTCATCGCCGAGCCGGGGGAGGAGGAGGAGCGCCTGCTCCGCTACCTGCGCGGCCGGTACGTCGACGGCGCGATCGTCGCCTCGCACCACCGCGGCGACCGGCTGGCCGAGCACCTCTCCGACCTGGGGCTGCCGTGCGTGTTCGTCGGCCGTCCGTGGACCGGCGAGGAGCGGGTCTCCTTCGTCGACACCGACAACCGCGGCGCGGCTCGGGCCGCGGTCCGTGTGCTCGTCGAGGCCGGCCGCACCAGGATCGGCACGATCGCGGGCCCTCTCGACATGCGCGCGGCCCACGACCGGCTCGAGGGCTGGCGCGAGCAGCTCGCCGCCGAGGGGATGGACCCGGACCGCGTCGCCTACGGCGACTTCACCGAGGAGGGCGGCGCGCGCGCGTGCGCCGCACTGCTCGACGCCCACCCCGACGTGGACGCGATCTTCGCCGCGTCCGACCTGATGGCCCTCGGCGCGATCCGGGTGCTCGCGACGCGGGGTGTGCGGGTGCCCGAGGACGTCGCCGTCATCGGCTACGACGACCTCGGCGCCGCGGAGCGCACCACCCCTGCCCTCACCACCATGCACAGCCCTGTCGATCAGATGGCCGCGGAGGCCTGCCGGCTGCTCACCGAGGTGATCGACGAGGGCGGCCGCGGTGCGCCACGCCGGGTCATCTTCGTCCCCGAGCTGGTACGCCGCGACTCGGTCTGATCCCCACCCCACCCGAACGTTCCAGCGCGTCGGCCGCCACCGCGGCCGTCGCGTCCATCGACCCATCCCACGAGGAGACCTCCATGAGCGCGCCCCTGACCTTCCCCGCCGACTTCGTCTGGGGGGTCGCCACCGCGAGCTACCAGATCGAGGGCGCGGTGGCCGAGGACGGCCGCGGCCCCAGCATCTGGGACACGTTCGCGCACACACCCGGCCGGATCGCCGGGGGCGACCACGGCGACGTGGCCTGCGACCACTACCACCGGTGGGCCGAGGACCTCGACCTGATGGCGTCGCTGGGGGCCCGGTCGTACCGCTTCTCGATGTCGTGGTCGCGGGTCCTCCCGGACGCGCGCACGGTCAACCGGGCGGGGGTGGACTTCTACAGCCGGCTCGTCGACGGCATGCTCGAGCGCGGCATCACGCCGATGGCCACGCTCTACCACTGGGACCTCCCGCAGGTCCTCGACGACGGCCCGCACCAGGGCTGGCTGAGCAGGGACGTCGCCGACCGGTTCGCGGAGTACGCCGAGCTGATGGGCCGTGTCCTCGGCGACCGGGTGCCGACGTTCACCACGCTGAACGAGCCGTGGTGCTCGGCGTACCTCGGCTATGCGAAGGGCGAGCACGCGCCCGGCCTCCAGGACAACGGTCTGTCGCTGCGGGCCGCGCACCACCTCAACCTCGCCCACGGCCGCGCGGTGACCGCGCTGCGCGCCGTACTCCCGGAGGCATCCGAGGTGTCGGTGACCCTCAACCTGCAGGAGATCTGGGCGGCCTCCGACAGCGAGGCGGACAAGGCGGCCGCCGAGCACGCCGACCTGGTGGCCAACCGGATCTGGCTCGACCCGATGCTCCGTGGTCACTACCCGGCCGAGCTGGTCGAGCAGACCCGCCACCTCACCGACTGGTCCTACGTCGAGGACGGCGACCTCGAGGTCATCCACCAGCCGCTCGACTTCCTGGGCGTCAACTTCTACAACCCCGCGGCGGTCGCGGCCTCCGACGGGCTGCCGTTCCCGGGCACCGATCGCGCGTTCTACCGGGAGATCGAGGGCCCGCGCACCGTCATGGAGTGGCCGATCCAGCCCTCCGGCCTCACCGACCTGCTGCTGCGGGTCGACCGCGAGTACGGCATCCCCCAGGCCATCACCGAGAACGGCATCGCCTGCGCGGACGTCGTCGGCCCGGACGGAGTGGTCCACGACGCCGACCGGATCGACTACGTCGACGCCCACCTCGCGGCCGTGCACGCGGCGATCGCGCAGGGCGCGGACGTCCGCGGCTACTTCCTGTGGACCTTCCTCGACAACTTCGAGTGGGCCTGGGGCTACGACAAGCGCTTCGGGATCATCCACGTCGACCACGACACCCT
The DNA here is from genome assembly GCF_054777895.1 of Nocardioides ultimimeridianus. Lineage (NCBI taxonomy): Bacteria > Bacillati > Actinomycetota > Actinomycetes > Propionibacteriales > Nocardioidaceae > Nocardioides > Nocardioides ultimimeridianus. The sequence goes on from NZ_BAAHAB010000017.1 coordinate 156,203, forward strand.
GGACCGTACGCCGAAGGACTCGGCGCGCTGGTACGCCGAGACGATCGCCCGCAACGGGCTGGACAGGAGCATCTGATGGCCTCGATCACCTTCGAGAAGGCCCGGTGCCTCTACCCGGGCGCCGAGGAGCCCGCGGTCGCCGGGCTCGACCTGCAGATCGAGGACGGCGAGTTCATGGTGCTCGTCGGCCCCTCGGGCTGCGGGAAGTCGACCACGCTCCGGATGCTCGCCGGTCTCGAGGACGTGACCTCCGGCCGCGTGCTGATCGGGGACCGCGACGTCAGCAGGCTGCCACCCAAGGACCGCGACATCGCGATGGTGTTCCAGAGCTACGCGCTCTACCCGCACATGACGGTCGCGGAGAACATGGGCTTCGCGCTGAAGATGGCGAAGGTGGGCAAGGAGGAGCGCGAGCGCCGGGTCGGGCACGCGGCCGAGCTGCTCGGCCTGACCGAGTACCTGCGCCGCAAGCCGAAGGCGCTGTCCGGCGGTCAGCGGCAGCGGGTCGCGATGGGCAGGGCGATCGTCCGCGAGCCGCAGGTGTTCTGCATGGACGAGCCGCTCTCCAACCTCGACGCGAAGATGCGGGTCAGCACCCGCACCGACATCGCCAAGCTGCAGGCCGACCTCGGCGTCACCACCGTCTACGTCACCCACGACCAGGTCGAGGCGATGACGATGGGCGACCGGGTCGCGGTGATGAAGGACGGCGAGCTGCAGCAGGTCGACACCCCGCTGCGCCTGTACGACGCCCCGGTCAACCGGTTCGTGGCGGGCTTCATCGGCTCGCCGCAGATGAACTTCCTCGACGGGGTCGCCACCGGCACCGAGGTCGCGGTCGGAGGCCGGGTGCTGGCCACCGGCGTACCGGCGAGCGGAGCGGTGACCGTCGGCGTACGACCCGACGCGTGGCGCCTCGTGGGCGATGCGGACGACGGGATCCCGGTCCAGGTGCAGGTCGTCGAGGAGCTCGGTGCCGACGGCTATGCCTACGGGACCGCCGACCTGGGCGGTACGCCGACGACGCTGACCGTCCGGCTCCCCGGCCGCGATGTCGTCCGCAAGGGCGAGGTCGTCCATGTCGCCGTCGACCGGCCGGGCATCCACCTCTTCGACCCCGCGACGGGCGACCGGATCACCGGCTGACCGCCGGGTCAGCTCGCGAGCAGCTCGTCGGCGGCCGTGCGCAGCGCGAGCGCGGCGTCGCGGTGGCCGAGCACGGTCGTCGGCGTCGAGGACCAGTACGGCGTCGCCGCCAGCTCCTCCGCCGCCATGTCCTCCTGGCTGCGCGCGAGCTCCAGCAGCAGTGCGCGGATCCGGCCGGCCACTGAGGTCTCGATCCTGATGTCCATGACGGTCCGCCTTTCCGGGTGCTCGGGAGCGTCGTACCGAGTCAACGTCAGGAGGACCGCGCGGGCGTCCGTGGTGATACCTGTTCGGCTACGTATTTCCGGTCGGAGCAGGGGTCAGCGGCGGCTGAGCCGGTCGGCGTAGGCGACGACCCGGTTGAAGAGCGCCGTGGTCGTCGCCAGCGGCGGGCCCGCGGCGAGCGGCCGGTCCGCCAGCTCGGCGACGAGGGCGGCCGCGCCCGGGGTGTCCACGCCCGCCGCGACCCCGGCGGCCACCCGGGCCGCATCGCGCACCACGACCGGGTCGACGGTCCAGACGGCCTCGAAGATCCGCTCCCGGTCCGGTACGCCGGCCTGCCCGGGCAGCTCCCACGCGGACACGCACGCCGTGGCGTCGGGCGCGTCGCAGACGACCGCCCACTCGCGGCGCAGCGGGGCGTCGTCGGGCAGTGCGGCGCGCACCGGTGCACCGGCATCGGCCGCGCCCCAGTCGTGGGCGAAGACGATCGCGGTCCGCGCCGTACGCGCCAGGTCGGACCAGCGCGCCGCCGACGCGGCGTAGAACTCGTCGCGCTGGAACGCACCGAACAGCACCGGCCGGTCGGCGGCCGCGCAGCACTCGTCCTCGATGGCGCGCGACAGGGCGACCAGGGTGGGCTTGCGCAGCCGCTGGACCGCGAGCCCCGGGTGCCGGCGGCGCAGCTCGGCGAAGATCGAGGCCGGCGCGGGCGCGGAGGCGGCGGTCACCGCCGCGATCGCGGCCTCCAGGTGCAGCCCGGCCTCCTTGCGCTGCAGCACCTGCGCGACGAGCGCGACGTCCGCCTCGGTGTAGCGCCGGTGACCCGAGGCGAGCCGGTGCGGCTTCGGCACGCCGTGCCGGGTCTCCCACATCCGCAGGACCGCGGGACTCAGGCCGGTGCGCTCGCCGAGCTCGCCGATCGTCAGGGTCGCGGCGCCGGCAGCCGTGGTGGCGGGCCGGGGTTGCGCGGAGTGCACGTCAGGGTCCATGCTCGTAGCATAATCTAAACAAGCCGTTGAATATCGTTGTTCACATATTGGGGAGGCGTCATGAGCACCAGCAGCCGGGGAGGAGCGGCGGAGCTTGCTGTCCTCCTGCGCCGCTCGGCGAAGCGCGACACTGCCGCCTTCGCGCGGTTCTACGACCTCACCTGCGCCCGCGTTCTCGCCTACGAGCTCGCCCGGGCGCAGGCCGGCGGCCGCTGCTGCGGACCGATCCACGAGATCGCCGAGCAGGCCGCCCGCGACCGGTACGTCGCCGCCTGGGCCGCGGCCGCCGAGCATGCGACCAGTGGGCGGTCGCCGCTGGCCTGGCTGATCGCACTCGACGTGCCGACCGCCCGCGTGGACGTCCGCAGCGAGATCGCGGTGGCGAGCTGATGGCCGCGGACGGTCCTGTGCTCGTGGCCGGTGGGACCGGCTTCGTCGGTCGCCGGCTGGTCGCTGCGCTCGCCGACGCCGGACGGGAGGTGCGGGTGCTGACGCGGCGCCCCGAGCGCTACCGCGGCCCGGGGACCGCTGTCGGCGGCGACGTCAGCCAGCCGGACACGCTCGCCCCTGCGGTGGCCGGCTGTGCCTCGGCGTACTACCTGGTGCACTCGCTGGACCGCAGCGACTTCGAGTCGCACGACGCGGTCGCCGCGCGGGCGTTCGGCAAGGCGGCCGCAGCGGCCGGACTGGACCGGATCGTCTACCTGGGCGGGCTCGGTGCCGACGGCGACGACCTGTCGGCGCACCTGCGCAGCCGCCGCGAGGTGGAGGGCCTGCTCGGGGCGGCCGGTGTGCCCGTGACCGTGCTGCGGGCCGGTATCGTGGTGGGCCACGGCGGCATCTCGTGGGAGATGACCCGGCAGCTCGTCGAGCACCTGCCGGCCATGGTCACGCCGCGCTGGGTGCGGACGCTGACCCAGCCGATCGCGGTCGACGACGTGATCCGCTACCTCACCGGTGTGCTCGACCGGCCGGAGGCGCGCGGCCGCGTCTTCGAGATCGGCGGCCCGGACGTCCTCGCCTACGCCGACATGCTCAAGCGGGTCGCCGCGATCGAGGGCCGGCCGCTGCCGATCCTGCCGGTGCCGCTGCTCACGCCGGGGCTGTCCGCGCGCTGGCTCGCGTTCGTGACCGACGTCGACACCCGCACCGGCCGCAACCTGGTCGACTCGATGACGAACACCGTCGTCGTGCACGACACCGCCATCCGCGAGGTCGTGCCCTTCGAGCCGATGGGGTACGACGAAGCGGTGCGGATCGCGCTCGCGGAGAGGGAGGCCGACCGGTGAGCCGGCGTACCCGGTCCGAGCGGTGGCGCCGCCTCCTCCCGACGTCGATCTGGCACACGCCGCCGCTGGTGGCCGCCGAGCCCCTCGTCGTACGCCGCCGGCGCCGCCGGGTCGTGGCCGCCACCGCCCTGGGCGGGGCCGTGCTCCTCGGGCGGTCGCTGTCCTCCACCGAGCCGGGCTCGCGCGACTTCTACACCTCGACCGCCGCGGTGGCGGCGACCTGGACGGTCGGCGGCCTGCTCTCGGGGCCGCTGCACCTGGGCTGGATCGAGCGTCGCGACCAGGAGCTGCGCCGGCCGCTGGTCACCCCGGTGCTCACCGGGGTCGGCGCGTTCGCCGCGTTCTACGGCGCGGCGCTCGTCGCCCGCCGCATCCCGGTGCTGGACCAGGCGCTCATCGAGGTGCTGCGCTTCGCCGACGAGGGCGAGGACCGCCTGGTGATGGCCACGACCCTCGCGAACGGCCTGGCCGAGGAGATCTTCTTCCGCGGCGCGCTCTACTCCGCGCTCGAGCACCACCCGGTCGCCGGCTCGACCGGGGTGTACGCCCTGGCCACCACCACGACCCGCAACCCGGCCCTGGTCCTCGCCGCCGCGGTGATGGGGACCCTGTTCGCCGGACAGCGCCGGGCCTCCGGCGGCATCCAGGCCCCACTGCTCACCCACCTGACGTGGTCGGCCCTGATGCTCCGGTTCCTCCCACCGCTCTTCCGGCGGCCGCGGGCCGGGGGCTGATCCGGTCGGGGACCCTCAGGCGGTCGGCCCGTTGCGTCGTACGTCGGCGACCGACTGCATCGCCGTCCGCAGTTGCTCCAGCCACTCGTCCTGGTGCTGACCGACCAGCCGCACGCACCAGGCGAGCGCGTCGGCGCGCGACTTCGCGACGCCGGCCTCGACCAGGGTGTCGAGGACCAGCCGCTGGGGCTGCCGCAGGCGGGTCATGACGGGGGCCGCGACGTGGGTCCAGAGCTCCTCGTGCTCGCCGACCACCACGCCCCACGAGACCTTGCGCTCGAAGCGGTGCTGGGCCTCGCGCGCGATCTCCATCCGCGCCTCCCGGGTCTCCTCGCGGAACGCCCGAGCCCGTCCCGCCCGCGTCTCGGCGGCCTCCGCCGGGGACGCCTCGGCCGCAACGGCCGCGTCCTCGATGGTCAGCACCACCGTGATCTCCTCGCGGTCCACGGTGACCCGCGGCGCCGCACTCGTCCAGTCCTTCGGGAGCCGGCCGGTGAACCAGCCGCGCACCCGCTCTGTTGCTTCGTTAGTAATCATGTAATCATGATTACACGCTAGGCAAGGCGAGCTCCCCGTTCGCGTCGTACGCCGCCAGCGCGGTCGCGTACGGCGCCAGGTCGATGCCCTTCGCCGCGACCCAGGCATCGTCGTAGTAGGTCGACAGGTAGCGCTCGCCCGCGTCGCACAGCAGCGTGACGACCGACCCCTCCACGCCCCGCGACCGCATCGAGGAGATGAGGCCGAGCGCGGCCCAGACGTTGGTGCCGGTCGAGGGGCCCACCCGGCGGCCGAGCCGCGCCGAGAGCCAGCGCATGGTCGCGATCGATGCGGCGTCGGGCACCCGGACCATCTCGTCGACGACCCCGCCGACGAACGACGGCTCCACCCGCGGGCGGCCGATGCCCTCGATCATCGAGCCGCGCGCGACCGGGGCCGAGGAGTCCTCGAGCCACCCCTGGTAGAACGCCGAGCCCTCCGGGTCGGCGACCAGCAGGCGGGTCGGCAGGCGGCGGTAGCGCAGGTAGCGGCCGATGGTCGCCGACGTACCGCCGGTGCCCGCGGAGACCACGATCCAGGCCGGCACGGGATGCAGCTCGCGCGACAGCTGCTCGAAGATCGACTCGGCGATGTTGTTGTTGCCGCGCCAGTCGGTCGCGCGCTCGGCGTAGGTGAACTGGTCGATGTAGTGCCCGCCGAGCTCCGCGGCGAGGTCGCGGGCGGCGTCGTACACGTCGCCTGCGCGCTCGACGAAGTGGCAGGTCCCGCCGTACCAACGGATCAGGTCGACCTTCTCCTGCGACGTCGACGACGGCATCACCGCCACGAACGGGAGGCCGATCAGCCGCGCGAAGTAGGCCTCGGAGACCGCGGTCGAGCCCGACGACGCCTCGACGACGGTCGACCCGGCGTGCAGCCAGCCGTTGCAGAGCGCGTAGAGGAACAGCGAGCGCGCCAGCCGGTGCTTGAGCGAGCCGGTCGGGTGCACCGACTCGTCCTTGAGGTAGAGCTGCACGTCGCTCCCGCCCGGCAGCGTGACGGCGTGCAGATGCGTGTCCGCCGAGCGCTGGGCGTCCGCCTCGACGCGGCGCACCGCCTCGTCGATCCACGCCCGGTGCTCGGGGGTCAGGTGCGGCATGGGCGCACCCTAGTCCGCGGGTGCGGGGAGCGCCTCCGGCTCAGGGCCCTCAGCCGGCGAGCAGCAGGTCGGCGGCGGCCCGCAGCGCCTCGGCCGCGTCGCGGTGCCCGGCGACCGTCTCCGGAGCGGTGGCCCAGTACGGCGTCGCGGCCAGCTCCTGGGCCGCGAGCTCGTCCTGGCGGAGGGCGAGCTCGAGCAGCATGGCTCGGATGCGGTTGATCTCTGTCGTGTCCGTGTCGGTCGTCATGACGGCCCGCCTCCCCGCGTGCTCGGCATCGTTCGTACCGGGTCAACGACCCGATGACCCCGAAGGTCACCGTGGTGATGCGGAAGCGGCGTACCTATTTTCCGAGGGGTCAGTGCGCGGCGCGGACGATCGCGTCCAGCACGCCCGGGTACGCCGCCTCCACGTCCTCGGCCCGCAGCCGCTGATGGGTGTTGCCGCCGACCACCACGCGCTGGATGACACCCGCCTCGCGCAGCGTCTTGAAGTGGTGGCTCGCGGTGGACTTGCTGATGCCGTCGTAGAGGGCGCCGCACGCGACGGGCCCGTCGGTGGAGGCGAGCCGGCGCACCATCTCGAGGCGGACCGGGTCGGCCAGCGCGGCCAGCACGTCCTGCAGGCCCGCGACCGGGGTCAGCGCGCTGTCGCGACTCAGGTCGGCGGCCGGGTCCGTGACGGGCATCTCGTTGCTCCCCGCTGTGCGTCGGAATAGTTCGACGATCATCGAACTTGTCGTCTGTGTCGTGGTTCGACACCCATCGAACACCATCCGGACGAGAGGCATTCCCATGAGCACGCTCTCCCTTCCCCGGGCCGGGTCGGTGCCGGCGTACCCGCTGCTGATCGCGCTGATGGCCGTCGCCCTCGGCGTCTCCGGCGCGCCGGCCCCGCTCTACGGGCTCTACGAGGCGAAGTTCCAGCTCGCCCCCATCACCACCACCGTCGTCTTCGCGGTGTACGCCGTCGGCGCGCTGGCCGCGGTGCTGCTCGCCGGCGTGGTGTCGGACCGGGTCGGCCGCAAGCCGCTCCTGATCGGCGCCGTCGTCGCGATGATCGCCGGTCTCGCGGTGTTCATGACCGCGCACGGCGTCGCCGCGCTGATCGTCGCCCGCGCCCTCCACGGCGCCGCGGTCGGTACGACGGTCGTCGTCGGCTCGGCCGCGCTCCTCGACCTGCGTCCGGACCACGGGGCCCGCAGCGGGCACCTGACCGGGATCATGTTCAACGTCGGCATGGCGGTGACGATCCTGGGCGCCGCGCTGCTCGCCCAGTACGCACCCGACCCGCTCGTGACGCCGTACGCCGTGGTCGCGCTGGTCGTCCTGGTGCTGCTGTTCGCCCTGTTGGCGGTGCCCGAGCCGCACGCCGGGCGGGGCGCGGCGCCGCTGCGGATCGCCCGCCCCGGCGTACCGGAGAGCATCCGGGCGGACTTCCGGTTCTCGGTGCTCGGGGTGATGGCCGCGTGGTCGGTGCTGGGGGTCTACCTGTCGCTGTTCCCGGCCTTCGCCGGGCAGCGGACCGGCATGCACAGCCTGGTGTTCGGCGGCCCGGTGGTCGCCGCGATGGCCGGCGCCGCGGCCGTCAGCCAGGCGCTGGGCGGGCGGATCGTCCCGCGGAAGGCGGCGATCTTCGGCGACTTCGCGACCGCTGCCACCCTCGGCCTGAGCGTCGCGGCCCTCGACACCCACCAGCCCGCGCTGGTCGCGGGATCCGCGGTCGTCATGGGCCTGGCGTTCGGGCTCGCCTTCGGCGGCTCGCTGCGCCACCTCGGCGGCGTGGTGCCCGCCGGCCGGCGCGGGGAGGTCATGTCGGCGTACTACCTGCTGGCGTACGGCGCCATGGCCGTCCCCACGATCCTGGCCGGCTGGGCCGCCACGACCTGGGGCCTGGCCGCGGTGTTCCCGTGGTTCACCGCAGCCGTCGCGCTCGCCTGCGTCTCGGCCGGTGTGCTCGGGCTGCGGTCGCGGACCGCGGCCTGAGGATCAGCCGTCGCAGGTGAAGCGCTCGACCTTCCAACCACCCTGGTCGACCATGTGGAAGTTGATGTTGGTCGACTTGCCCTCGACGTCGACCTTCACGTCCGCCGAACCGTCGTCCTCCTTGGTGGACTTCGGGATCGTGAACTTGGTCCAGGACTTGTCGCTCAGGAACGCCCCGCACTGGGTGTCGGTGACCGTGCCGAGCGTGACCCCGGAGGCGAGGTAGCCCTTGATCTCGGACGAGGAGTTCGACTGGAGCACGGTCTGCACGACCGTCTCGGCCTCGGGCACCTTGTGCTCGACCTTGTCGTGGGCGAAGCCGAGCGCGCTGCCGAGCCCGAGCACGAGCGCGATCTTGCCGCCGACGACGAGGACGAGGGCGACGAGCCCGCCGATGCGGCCGAAGCGGCGGCGACGGTTGGGGGCCTGGGGTGGCGGGCCGCTCGCGTAGGTGGGCGGGGCGGCGTACGTCGGGGAGCTCGGGTTGCCCGGGCCGGTCGGCGGAGGCGGCGGCGTGCCGGGCTGCGCGGGGTTGGCGGGGTACTGACCATAGGTGGGCGCGGTCGGCTCCTGCGAGGGCTCCGAGCTGCCGGGATTCTGCGTCACAGCGGAACCATAAGTCGCGACGGGCGCTTCTGTACCCGAGACGCGTGATCCGGGTCACCGCAGGCCCGGGTAGCCTCCGATCCGTGCCTCGCGTCGTCGTCCTCACCGGTGCCGGCATCTCCGCGGAGTCGGGGGTGCCGACGTTCCGTGACTCCGACGGTCTCTGGGAGGGCCACCACGTCGAGGACGTCGCCACCCCGGAGGGGTTCGCGCGCGACCCGGAGACGGTGCAGCGCTTCTACGACGAGCGGCGCGCCGCCATGGAGCTGGTCGAGCCGAACGCCGCGCACCTCGCGCTGGCCAGGCTCGGCGAGGCGATCGGCGACGACCTGGTGCTGGTCACCCAGAACATCGACGACCTGCACGAGCGGGCCGGTTCGGTCGGCGTGATCCACATGCACGGCGAGGCCTACAAGGCGCTCTGCACCGAGTGCCGTCACCGCTACCCGTGGCGCACGACGCTGGTCGACGAGCCGCCGTGCCCGGGCTGCGGGCAGCGCGCGCTGCGACCGGATGTCGTGTGGTTCGGCGAGATGCCGTACGAGATGAGCCGGATCGAGGCCGAGCTCTCGCGGGCCGAGCTGTTCGTGTCGATCGGCACGTCCGGCGCGGTGTACCCCGCCGCCGGCTTCGTCCAGCAGGCGCGGCGGTACGGCGCCCGCACCCTCGAGCTCAACCTCGAGCCGAGCGAGGGCAGCTTCTTCTTCCACGAGGCGCGGCAAGGTCGCGCCGGGGACCTGGTGCCCGTCTGGGTGGACGAGCTGCTCGGCTGAGAGCCTGTCGATCGGCGGTCAGGCCCGCGCGATCTCCTCGTCGAGGATCCGGGTGAGGCGATCGCGCTCGGCGTCCAGGCCCAGCGGGGCGAGCCAGTCCAGCAGCGTGGCGCGGAAGAGTGCGCCCGACGCGATCACGCGCGGGTCGCAGTGGCCGGTCGACTCGAGGGTGACCACGCCGTACAGGGCCGACCAGGACCGCATGTAGATCCACAGCAGGCCGCGGTCCTCGGGCGCGATGTGCTCGGTGGTGGCGGGGATGAGGGGGTCGAGCACGGCCTCGCGCACCACGTCCTCGAGCTCGTCCAGGGCGGGGAACGGGAACTGGTAGAGCTCCCAGATCCGGTAGAGCAGGTCGGTGAAGTAGTTGCCCGACGTCGACACGGTGAGCATCTCCCGCCGCTTCGACTCCAGGGTCGCGATCGGGTTGGCGAAGACCAGTCGGAACTCGGCCGGCTTGGCCAGGGCCCACCGGCGGAAGGCGCAGCAGGCGATGCACAGCTGGGCCGCTGCGTCGTGCTCGGGGGCGCGGGCGGCCTCCCGCTGCCACTCGAGGGTCGCCGCCTTGTCGAGCTCGAACGCGACGAGGTCGATGAGCTCCTGGTAGTTCGCCACGTAGCGGTACAGCGCCGGCGCGGTCATGCCCATCCGTCCGGCGACCGCCCGGAGCGACAGGTCCGCGCCCTCGGCCAGCAGTTCGGCCGACACGCGCACGATCTCGTCGTACGTCGCCTCGCGCTGGCGCTCCCGTCGGGTGGGCGGAGCCTGCAGGTGCGGCATCGAGGTCCTTTCGCGGCGGGTGGTCGGAGTCTAGGTGCGATCACACCAGTGAACACTTGACTACCGCAGTTTACACCGTTTACCGTTAACGCCGTTAACCATGCTGATGGTGTGTCACTGGAACGAGATGGGGATCGAGATGATCGAGCGTTGGGCCGGCGTCGTCGTACGTCGCGGAGTCGTCGTGCTCCTGGTGGGGCTGATCCTGACCGCGGCCGCCGCGGTCGCCGGGACCGGCCTGGAGAGCAAGCTGTCCGCCGGAGGGTTCGACGATCCCTCCAGCCAGTCCGCCAAGGAGCTCGACCTCGAGCGCGCGACCTTCGGCAACCGTTCGGTCGACGTGGTCGCGATCTTCACCGACGAGGACGCGGTGGTGTCCAGCCCGGAGTTCCGGGCCGCCGTGCAGGCGACGCTGAGCCGGATCCCGGCCGACGACGTCACCGCCGTGGCGAGCTACTACCGCACCCACGACCCGGCGATGGTCAGCCGTGACCGGCACGCGACCGCCGTCTACATCTCGCTGGCGGGCACCGACCAGAACAGCTTCATGGACAGCTTCCACGCCATCAAGCCCTACCTCGAGGACAGCACGCTCGACGTCGACCTCGCCGGCTCGTACGCGGTGTACGACGACGTCAACCACGCCACGAAGACCGACCTGGCGCGTGCCGAGCTGATCTCGCTGCCGTTCGTGCTGCTGCTGTCGCTGATCATCTTCCGCAGCATGGTCGCCGCGCTGATGCCCCTGCTGGTCGGCATCGTCGCCGTGCTCGGCGCCCGCGCGGTCATCGCCGGCCTCAACAGCCTGGTGTCCGTCTCGATCTTCGCCCCCAACATCATCACCCTGATCGGCCTGGGCCTGGCGATCGACTACGCGCTCTTCGTGGTCTCCCGCTTCCGCGAGGAGGTGGCCCGCACCCCCGCCGACACCAACGGCGCGCTGCTGCGCACGATGGCCACGGCCGGGCGCACGGTGATGTTCTCGGCGCTCACGGTCGCGGCCTCGATGAGCTCGCTGCTGGTGTTCCCGCAGACCTTCCTCAAGTCGATCGGGTACGGCGGCATCGCGGCCGTCCTCGTCGCGATGCTGGCCGCCCTGACGGTGCTTCCCGCCACGCTGGCCCTGCTCGGCACCCGCATCGATGCCGGCCGGATCCCGTTCCTGAACCGGGCGGGAGCGGACCAGGCCGACGGCGGTGCCTGGGCCCGCCTGGGCAACGCGGTCATGCGCCGTCCCGTCCTGGTGGCCGCCGGTGTCGTGGTGATCCTGCTCGCCGTGGCATCGCCGTTCCTGGGTGTGCGCTGGGGCAGCGTCGACTACCGCGTGCTGCCGGCGAGCTCGGCCGCGCACCAGGCGACCGAGCGGCTGAACACCGAGTTCGGGGCCGAGCGCTCGATGGCGAACGTCATGGTCGAGGGCGCGCGTCCGGCCGAGCTGTCGGCGTACACGACCTCCCTGCGCAAGGTGGCCGGCGTGACCGACGTACGTCCCGTCGCCAGCAGCGACGGCGTCACCCTGGTGCGCGCCTCCTGGGACGGCAACGCCCAGGGCGGCGCCTCGCAGCAGGTCCTCAAGGACATCCGCGCCGTCACCGCCCCGGACGGCACCCGGGTCCTCGTCGGCGGCTCGACCGCGCAGACGGTGGATCTCGCCGCCTCCGTGAAGCACCACCTGCCGGTGATGGGCGGCATCGTCGTGGTGGTCATGCTGGCGCTGCTGTTCATCGCCTTCGGCTCGGTCGTCCTGCCGATCAAGGCGATCGTGATGAACGCCTTCTCGATCACGGCCGCCTTCGGCGTGGTGACGTTCATCTTCAGCGACGGCCACCTCTCCGGCCTGCTCGGCTTCACCCCCGCGGGCTTCCTCGACATGACCAACCCGATCGTGATGCTCGCGGTCCTGTTCGGTCTCTCGATGGACTACGAGGTGTTCCTCCTCAGCCGGATCCGCGAGGAGTGGGACCGCACCCGCGACCTCGGCCTCAGCCCCGGCGAGCGCAACGCGCGCGCCGTCGCCGTCGGCCTGCAGAAGTCCGGCCGGATCATCACCAGCGCGGCCCTGCTGCTCGCGGTCGTGATCGGCGCCTTCAGCCTCGGCACGGTGGTGTTCATGAAGATGATGGGCGTCGGCATGCTCGTCGCGGTGCTCGTGGATGCGACGGTCGTGCGTGCCCTGCTGGTCCCGGCGACCATGAAGCTGCTCGGCGGCCTGAACTGGTGGGCGCCGGCCCCGCTGGCCCGGTGGTGGGAGCGGTACGGGTTCCGCGAGGAGTCCGCGGCCGAGGACGACCGGGAGCTGCAGCCGGTCTAGACCGACGAGAAAGTCCATCTAGCCCGGATCGGACGCGGGGCTGGCACATAATCGAGCTGTGCCAGCCTCCCGCGTCATCCACGTCGGGGCGATCGACAACCACCCGGTCGTCCTCGAAGGGGTGCGTGCCGCCCTCGGCCGGGTGGCCGACGACCTCGAGCTGGTCGCGATCGCGGCCTCGGCCGACGAGCTGCTCGCCGGCGACGTCGTGCCGGACGTGGTGCTGCTCGATCTCCACATCCCCGGCGAGCCACCGGCCGAGGAGACCGTGGTCCGGCTGCTCGCCGCCGGGTGCGTGGTGCTGCTGTTCACGGCCGAGGAGCGTCCGGTGCCGGTACGCCGCGCCATCCAGGCCGGGGCCGCCGGCCTGGTCCTCAAGGTCGACCCGATCGAGAGCCTGGCCCAGGCGATCCGGGACGCGGCGGCCGGGCAGGTCGCGTGCTCCGGGCCGCTCGCCTCGATGCTGCTCACCGACGAGCACCTCGGGACCCGCCTCTCCCAGCGCCAGATCGAGATCCTGCAGGCGGTCAGCCAGGGCCTGCCCTACCGGCTGGTCGCCCGCCAGCTCGGGATCGGCGAGGCCACGGTGCGCGAGCATCTCGCCCGCGCGGCCGAGGCCTACCGCGTCGGCGGTGTGGACCCGGGCAACGTGCACGGCCTGATCACCCGGGCCCGCCAGGAGGGCCACCTCACGGAGTGACGGAGGGCCCGGCCGTCGCGTTGATGACGGTCGCGTCCGCGTCCTCCACCAGCTCCCACCCGAGCCGGCTGACGCTGGCCCGCAGCGGAGCCGCGCGCGGCCCGACGATGCCCGGCACCACCACGATCGAGGCCCGGCCGGCCGACGTCGCGAGGGTGACGCGCTGGGCAGTCGTACCGTCCAGCGCGCGGAGCACTCCGGCGAGCGCATCGCTCGCGAACGGCTCCTCGCGGATCGACGTCTCCGCCGAGGCCCCGCGCCTGCGCAGGTCGTCGAGCGCGTCGCGCAGCCGGGCGTGCGCCGGTCCCGGCAGATAGAGGCAGTCCCGTACGGCGTGGGCCAGCCGCCCGACCTCCGGGCCGAGCACCTGGCCCCGCGCGCCGGCGAGGAGCGTCGCCACCACCCCGTCGTGCCGAGCCCCGAGGACCTGGCGGGTCGCGGCGGCCCGGGCAGCAGCCGCGTCCAGCCAGGCGGCGTCGTCGACGACCCGTCCCGCGCGCCGGCAGATCAGCGCGATGGTGCCGACGAAGAGCGCGTTGAGCGGCTGCACGAGCAGCAGGTGCGGAAGCACCGAGTCGGGCAGATGGTCATGGTGGGCCACGTCCGCGATGACGAGCGCGTTCGGGAGCAGCATCAGGACGGTGACCCGGATCGACTGCTGCCACGCGGCGACGAGTGCCGGCAGTGCGGTCGACTCGATGATCCAGGACTCGAGCCCGCCCAGTCCCGCCGGCGACACGGTGGGGAGGACAAGCGCGAGGATCGCGGTGGTCGCCAGCGTCGTCAGGCAGATGCCCCACCACGCCACCGGCCCGCGGCGCATCTGGAGCAGCAGGGCCGCCACGATGCCGACGACAGCGGCGAAGCCGCCGTACGTCGCCGGTTGCGGACCGCTGTTCACGGCCAGGAAGACCGCCGTCGCGAGGTAGCCGGCGCTGAGCGCGGCGACCGGACCCAGCGCGGGACCTGCCGGATCGCCCAGCGCAAGCCGGATCAGCCGGTCGTTGTCGCGGGTCCAGCCGATCAGGCGGGCGAGCGGTGGTCCGGTCTGCCAGCCGATCTCGACGGTCGTCCCGCCGCCCGGGCTGCTGACGATGTGGGCGGTGCCGCCGACGGCCCGCACCCGTTCCGTGACCGCGATCCGCAGGCCGACGCCGGTGGCGCCGTCGAACCCGCGACCGTGGTCGACGACCGTGATCCGGATCCGGCCGGGCAGCCGGCTGACGTGCACCTCGGCGGTGCGCTGCCCGCTGTGCCGCGCCACGTTGCGCAGGGCCTCGCGCACCGCGCTGCGCAGAGCCCGGTTGACGGCCTCGGGCATCCGCACCGTGGGCCCGGTGGTCGACACCGTCACGTCGAGCCCCGTCCCCGCGGCCAGCTCGAGGATCTGCTCCCGCGCACCCTGATCGCGCGGTGTCTCGGGCCGGGTGCCCATCGCCTCCAGGCCGAGGCCGGCCGCCGCCCGGGTGGCCGGGGTGCTCTCGCCGACCGCGAGCGCGATGAGGGCCGGGATCACGTCGTCGTGCAGGGCCGACGTCGCCTCGATCTCGGCGCGCGTGGGCTCCTCCAGCGTGGTGCGGTGGCTGCGCAGCGTGGCCGCCGCGTGCTCCCACGCCGACCGGACCTGGTGGACCAGGACGACGACGCCGATGACGGTGCCCGAGATGAACAGGGCCTCCTGGGCGCCGTACCGCAGACCGATCGTGCCGCCCGTGGTCCAGCGCAGGCCCACGAACAGCGCGTCCAGGGCGACGATCAGCAGCGCCGGGTGACGGCGGGTGAGGACGGCCAGCAGCATCGGCTCGACCAGGTGCAGGATCGGCGAGTCCGCGGCGCCCGGCAGCGGCACGTGGTCGCGCGGGAGGACCGATCCTGCGATCAGCGCCAGCGTGGCCAGCGCGACGGCGGTCGAGCCGGCGCGCCCCAGGATGCAGAGCAGGGCGGCGGTCCCGACGCAGACCACCACGACCGCGGCGAGGCCGAGCACCTCGGTCGTGCGGTCCGTCCGGGACGCGATCTCGAACCCGAACACGACCGTCTTGGCGGCGATGACGACGCCGACGACGAGCTGCAGCCCGCGCTCCAGCGAGCGGTCGAAGGCGGGCTCCCGGAGCGGGGTGTCCGCGCGTCGTGACCGCATCCTCGCAAGGCTAGGGCCGAGGAGCGTCCCGCGTCCGGCGTACGCCGAAGAGTGCGACTCCGCTGTCCCCACATCCGTGGACTGCCCTGACCGGTGGGCGCGGGCTTGGATGACCCTGGGCCCGTGTTGTGGGGATGCGGCCCGTCCGGGCGGACGTCCCGCCTGCTGGCTGGTTCCCGTTCTGGGGGGCTGGAACCCGGCAGCGTGCGGGACGACCCTCGGACCCCGGCAGGCATGAAGCCCCGCGGCTCGGGTAGGAAGGTCGGCGTGACGTCCCCGCCAGGCTTCCCGGTCGCCGGTGCCCGCATCGGACGCTTCCTGCTGCTCGAGCAGATCGGGCTGGGCGGCATGGGCATCGTGTTCCGCGCCCGCGAGGAGAACCTCGGCCGCGACGTCGCGCTGAAGGTGATCGCCCCGCTCTACGCCCACGACCCGGAGTTCCGCGAGCGGTTCACCCGCGAGGCGCAGGCGCAGGCGTCGCTCGAGTCGGCCCACGTCGTGGCCGTCTACGCGCACGGCGAGGAGGACGGCTACCTCTATCTGGCCAGCCAGCTCATCCCCGACGGCGACCTCGGCGCGCTGATCAACCGCGCCGGCGTACCGCCCCTCGCGGATGCGCTGGACGTCATCGAGCAGACCGCGAGCGGCCTGTACGACGCGCACAACGCGGGCCTGGTGCACCGCGACATCAAGCCCGGCAACGTGCTGGTGCGGCTGCGCGACCACGGCGTGCGCGCCTACCTGTGCGACTTCGGCATCGCGCGGCGGATGAACGCCGCCGCCACGCGGCTGAGCCGGTCGGGGGTCGGCACGCCCAACTACATGGCCCCCGAGCTGCACGCGGGCGCCCCCGCGGGCGTGGCCACCGACATCTACTCGCTGGGCTGCGTGCTGTGGGCCGCGGCGACCGGCACCACGCCGTACGCCGGCGACACCGAGTACCAGATCATCAACGGCCACCTGCACGAGCCGCCGCCGCAGCTGCCCGGTGCGGACGCGATGACCCAGGCCACCAACCGGATCCTCCGGATCGCGCTGGCCAAGGCACCGGCCGCCCGCTACGCATCGGCCGCCGCGATGCGCGACGACCTCCAGGCGGCGCTGCGGATGCCGGCGCCGCGGACCGCGCCGATCCGCACGATGCTGCGCGGTGCCGACGTACCGCCGCCCACGCCGACGCCCACCCCGGCTCCGCCGCAGCCGCCGCCTCCCGCGCGGCCCGTCGCGGCCCCCTCGACACTGCCCGGCCCGGCCTCGTCGCGGCCGCGGCGCCGGCTGTGGTGGGCGCTCGCCGGGCTGGGTGCGGTCGTCGCCGTCGGCGGAGGGACGGCGGCGGCCCTGCTGACGGGGAGCGATCCGGCACCGCCGACCGACGGCTTCGCCGACCAGGCGCCGCGCGCCATCGTCATCGCCTCCGACAAAGAGATGTCGGTCCTCAACTCGGCGCGGGTGACCGGCGACGTGGCGACCAGCAAGTACGGGAAGCTGCGGGTCGACATGATCGCGACCGGCGACGGCGACTGCACCGGCTCGATGACCCAGCAGGACGGCGGCAGCGCGCAGATCATCGCGGTCGGCACGGACTTCTACCTCAAGCCGAACGCCAAGTTCCTCGAGGGCGACGACCCCGGCTCGGCGGACGCGCTGCTGCGCCTGGTCGGCGACAAGTGGCTGCTGATGAACAGCCTGCGCGGCACCTTCGACGACGTCTGCGACCTCGACAAGCTGCTCGAGCGCGACGGCCGCGAGAACGCCACCGACACCAACGAGGGCATCGTCCGGATCAACGGCGAGGACGCGGTCAAGGTGCGCGAGGAGGACAACAGCAGCACCGCTTGGGACATCGTCTACGTGCGGGTCGCGGAGCCGCACTACATGGTCCGCACGACCGACGACCAGAACGACACCTTCACGTTCTCCGAGTTCGACCAGGAGTCCGCGATCACCGCTCCGCGCAAGGGCGAATTCATAGATCTGGACAAGCTCTTGAGGCGCCTGCACAACGGTGGATAGCGCGGTTCGCAGGCCCGCTACCGGCCGGTAGAGTGCGCCGCATGAGCATGAAGCGTGACATCTACGACGAGGACCACGAGGCTTTCCGCGAGTCGGCGCGGACCTGGATCGAGCGGTCCGTCCTGCCGCACACCGACGAGCACATCGCGGCCAAGTCGCTGCCGCGCGAGTTCTGGCTCGACGCCGGCAAGAACGGCATGCTCGGCCTGCAGATCCCCGAGGAGTACGGCGGCTCCGACGCCGGCGACTACCGCTTCCAGGCGATCCTCCAGGAGGAGCTGGCCCGGGTCGGGGCGGCGTACCCGACCTGCCACGGGATCCACTCCGACATCACCGTGCCCTACATCGTGGAGCTCGGCACCGATGAGCAGAAGCAGCGCTGGCTGCCCGGCTGCGCCTCGGGCGAGATCCTCACCGGCATCGGCATGACCGAGCCGTCGGGCGGCTCGGACCTCGCCGCGCTGAAGACCACGGCCGTCCGCGACGGCGACGAGTGGGTCATCAACGGCTCGAAGACCTTCATCACCAACGGCTACTCCGGCGACCTGTTCATCACCGCCGTCCGCACCGACCCGGAGAAGGGCCCGAAGGGCATCACCCTGTTCGGGATCGAGGCGACCAAGGAGGGCTTCAGCCGCGGCCGCAAGCTCGACAAGGTCGGCATGGAGGAGTCCGACACCGCCGAGCTGTTCTTCGAGAACGTGCGGGTCACCGACGCCGAGATCGTCGGCGAGCTCAACATGGGCTTCATCCACATGATGCAGAAGCTGCCGCAGGAGCGGCTCGGCTGTGCGGTCGCCAACGTCGCGCACGCCAAGCAGATCCTGGTCGAGACCCTGCAGTACACCAAGGAGCGCCAGGCCTTCGGCGCCCCGATCGGCACCTTCCAGCACAACAAGTTCCTGCTGGCCGAGCTGTTCACCAAGATCGAGGTCGCCGAGGCCTACATGGACAAGTGCGTGGCCGCGCACGCGAACAAGCAGCTCACCGCCGTCGAGGCCGCCAAGGCCAAGTGGTACTCCTCGCAGGTGCAGTCCGAGGTCCTCGACCACTGCGTGCAGCTGCACGGCGGCTACGGCTTCATGAACGAGTACCGCGTGGCCCGCGCCTGGCGCGACGCCCGCGTCACCAAGATCTGGGCCGGCTCGAACGAGATCATGAAGGAGCTCATCGGCCGCGAGCTCGGTCTGTAGCGAGCCGCCTGCGCGTCGTACCTGATCGGATGGCCCCGGATCCTGCGGATCCGGGGCCATTTCGTCAGGTACGACTGACGGGCAGCCCAGCCTCACCTTTGTTGCGAGCGGTCACGGCGCCAGGAACGATGGAGGGCATGGTGGCAACCGAAGAGATCGTCCACGAGCACGGTGACACCGAGGGCCTCAGCAACCGGCTGAACTGGCTGCGGGCCGGTGTCCTCGGCGCCAACGACGGCATCGTGTCGACGGCCGGCATCGTGATGGGTGTCGCCGGCGCGACCAACGACCGCTCCGCGATCCTCATCGCCGGGGTCGCGGCCCTCGTGGCCGGAGCGCTGTCGATGGCGGCGGGGGAGTACGTCTCGGTCTCCACCCAGCGTGACGCCGAGCTGTCGCTGATCGAGAAGGAGCGGCACGACCTGGCGCGGATGCCGGAGGAGGAGCTCGACCACCTCACCGAGATCCTCGAGGGCAAGGGCCTGTCCCACGAGGTCGCGCGCGAGGCCGCCGAGCAGCTCACGGAGAAGGACGTCCTGCGCGCCCACGCCGAGTTTGAGTTCGGCATCGACCTCGACGACGTCACCAATCCCTGGAACGCCGCACTCGCGTCGATGGTGTCGTTCTCGATCGGTGCGCTGCTGCCGCTGCTCACGATCCTGCTCCCCTCGCCCGAGCGCTTCTTCGTCACCGGCATCGCGGTCGCCGTCGCGCTGGCGTTCACCGGCTTCTTCTCGGCCAAGCTCGGCTACGCGCGACCGCTGCCCGCGGTGATCCGCAACGTCCTCGGCGGGGTCTTCGCGATGGCGGTGACCCTCACGATCGGCAGCCTGCTCGGCACCCGGGTGGGCTGAGTGGGCCTCC
Source organism: Nocardioides ultimimeridianus (assembly GCF_054777895.1). NCBI lineage: Bacteria > Bacillati > Actinomycetota > Actinomycetes > Propionibacteriales > Nocardioidaceae > Nocardioides > Nocardioides ultimimeridianus. The sequence goes on from NZ_BAAHAB010000017.1 coordinate 175,582, forward strand.
GCGTCTTCGCCGCCGTCGTACCTCCCGAGGACGTCGTCGAGCACCTCGACCACTTCCTGGACCCGCGGCGCGACACGGACGACGGGCTGCGCTGGACGCGGCCCGAGCATCTCCACATCACGCTCGCGTTCATGGAGTCGGTCGAGCAGCACCTGGTCGACCCGTACGTCGACCGGCTGGCCGACGGCCTGAGCGGTACGCCGATCCCCGACCTCCGCCTCGGCGGCGCCGTCGCGTTCCCCGACGTGGCCAGCGCCCGGGCCCTCGCGCTCGGTGTGCGGCCGGTCAGTGAGGCGGCCGACGTCGTGCTCGAGCGGATGGCGGGCCGTGCCCGCAACGCCGCGGTCGTCTCCGGCGTCGAGGTCGACGGCGGCCGCTTCCGCCCGCACCTGACCGTCGCCCGGCTTCGGCAGAAGGCCGACGTGAGCCGGTGGGTCCACGTCCTCGACACCTATGACGGCCCGTCGTGGCCGGTCTACGAGGTCGCGGTGATCGCCTCGCACCTGGGCGAGGGCCCGAACCGCACGCCCCGCTACGAGACGCTGGCCGAGATCCCCCTCTGACGGGGTCGTGCCAGCACCCTTGTCGTGCCGGTTTTGGCGGCCCTACGCTCGCCTCGCCGGCCGCTGACGCGCCGCCGAACAGGGGGTAGTCATGACCGACGAAGCCATCGCACCGCCGCTGCACCCGACGAGGGGGCTGATGCGGGGTGTCGAGCAGTTCCTGAACGACCGGGTCGGGTTCGTCGCCTCGACCCGCGCGACCGGGCCCGTCGTACGGCTGGAGGTCGGGCCGCCGGTGCTGCGCAACTCGATCTACCTCGTCCACACCGCCGCCGCGGCCGAGGTGGTGTTCAGCGCGAAGACCGCACCGAACTTCCGCAAGGACAACACCCTCTACCAGGAGTTCCGCCAGGTGCTCGGCGACGGCATCCTCACCGCGCAGGACGAGGACTGGCTGCGGCAGAAGCGCTTCGTCCAGCCGATCTTCACCAGGGCGCGCGTGGACGGCTACCTGCAGATCATGCTCGAGGAGATCGAGGCGCTCGCCGTCCAGTGGCGGTCCGCGGAGGAGGTCGAGCTGCACGCGGCGATGACGCACCTGACGTTGCGCATCGTCGGCCGGGTGCTCTTCGGCGAGGAGCTCGACGAGCTCGAGCGGGTCATCGCCTCCGAGTTCCCGGTCGCGCAGCGGGGGATCCTCAAGCGCGCCGCGTTCGGGGGCAAGCTCCCGCTGTCGTGGCCGCTGCGCATCAACCGGGACACCCGCTCGGCCCAGCAGGGTCTGTACGACGTCGTCGACCGCATCATCGCGCTGCGCCGCTCGACCGGCGAGCTGGGCGACGACCTCATCTCGCTGCTGCTCAGCGCCCGTGACGGCGAGGAGCGGCTCAGCGACTCCGAGGTGCGCGACCAGATCCTGATCTTCCTGCTGGCCGGTCACGAGACCACGTCGTCCGCGCTGACCTTCGCCTTCCACCTGCTGGGCCGGCACCCGGAGGTCCAGCAGCAGGTGCGCGACGAGGTGCGGGCCGTCGGAGGCGGCGCCGGGCTCACGCCCGCGCAGGTCCACGCGGAGCTGCCCATCGCGACGGCGGTCCTGCAGGAGGCCATGCGGCTCTACCCGTCGGCGCCGTTCGTCGGCCGGCGTCTCAGCGAGGACGCGGTGGTCGACGGCTACGCGATCCCGGCGGGCGCGGACATCGCCGCCTCGATCTGGTCGATCCACCACGATCCGGACCTGTGGCCCGAGCCCGACGAGTTCCGTCCCGAGCGGTTCCTCGGAGGCGCTCCGGTCGGGCGGTACGCCTGGATGCCCTTCGGTGCCGGCCCGCGTGCCTGCATCGGCCAGCACTTCTCGATGCTCGAGTCGGTGGCCGCCGTCGCGATGCTCGTCGGCGAGTTCGAGATCGAGTCGCGGATCGCCTCGGACCGGGTCGCGGTGAACTCGGCCATCACGCTGTTCCCGACCGAGCCGGTGCGCGCCGGCATCGCGAGGCGTCGCATGTGAACGTTCGAGACGTCACGAATGACCCACCGAGACGTCACAAATGACCGAGACCGCGGTGGGATCCACCGCGGTCTCGGTTCACTTGTGACGTCTCGAGGGTGCAGACGTGACGCCTCGCGAGGCGATCAGCCGAGTGCTCGAACGATGTCCTCGACCCGGTCCTTCGCGTCGCCGAACAGCATCTGGCTGTTGTCGCGGAAGAACAGCGGGTTCTGGACGCCGGCGTACCCGGTGGCCATGGAGCGCTTGAAGACGATGACGTCCTTGGCGTTCCAGACCTCGAGCACCGGCATGCCGGCGATCGGGGACGACGGGTCCTCGGCCGCGGCCGGGTTGACGGTGTCATTGGCACCGATCACCAGGACGACGTCGGTCTCGGGGAAGTCCTCGTTGATCTCGTCCATCTCGAGCACGATGTCGTAGGGGACCTTGGCCTCGGCCAGCAGCACGTTCATGTGGCCGGGCAGGCGACCCGCGACCGGGTGGATGCCGAACCGTACGTCGATGCCCTTGGCGCGCAGCTTGGCGGTCATGTCGGCGACCGGGTACTGCGCCTGCGCCACGGCCATGCCGTAGCCCGGAGTGATGACGACCGACTTGGCGTTGGCCAGCAGGTCGGCGGCGCCCTCGGCGTCGATCTCGCGGTGCTCGCCGTAGTCGACCGCGTCGCCGGACGGCGCCTCGATGCCGAAGCCGCCCGCGATCACGGAGATGAACGAGCGGTTCATCGCCTTGCACATGATGTAGGACAGGTACGCACCGGAGGACCCGACGAGCGCGCCGGTGACGATCAGCAGGTCGTTGTTGAGCAGGAAGCCCGCGGCCGCGGCGGCCCAACCGGAGTAGCTGTTGAGCATGGACACCACGACCGGCATGTCGCCGCCGCCGATGGAGGCGACCAGGTGCCAGCCCAGGAACAGCGCCAGCGCGGTCAGCACGCCGAGGATGATCCCCTGCGTGCCGTGGTCGCTGGTGACGACGTACACGACGGTGAGGATGGCGAAGACGACCAGCGAGCCGAGGTTGATGAAGTTCTTGCCGGGCAGCATGAGCGGCGCCGACTTCATCCGTGCCGACAGCTTCAGGTTGGCGACGATCGAGCCGGTGAAGGTGACCGCACCGATGAAGATGCCGATGGAGACCTCGGCCGCGTGGATGTTGTTCAGGCTGGCGAGGCTGTACGACGCCCCCTCCAGGTGACCGTTCCAGCCGATGAGGACCGCGGCCAGACCCACGAACGAGTGCAGCATCGCGATGAGCTCCGGCATGCCGGTCATCTCGACGATCTTGGCCCGCCAGAGCCCGATCGCGGCACCGATGACGACGGCCGCGAACATCAGGATCAGGGTCAGGGCGCGCTGGTCGACGTACTCGGAGTCCTTGATGACCGAGGCGAGCGTGGCGACGAGCGCGATGGCCATGCCGACCATGCCGTAGGTGAGGCCGCTCTTGGCGGACTCGTGCTTGGAGAGCCCGGCGAGGGACAGGATGAAGAGCAGCGACGAGACGATGAACGCCGCGCTGGAGATGGAGGTGATGTCCATGATCAGTGCCCCTTGCTGAACATCGCGAGCATGCGACGGGTGACCGCGAAGCCACCGAAGATGTTGATGGACGCGAGCAGCACGCCGAGCGTGGCGACGATGCGGATCGTCGCGTCGTTGGTGTCGAGCTCGATGAGCGCGCCGACGACGACGACGCCGGAGATCGCGTTGGTGACCGACATCAGCGGCGTGTGCAGCGCGTGCGCCACCTTGCCGATGACGTAGTAGCCGATGACGATCGAGAGCATCAGCACCATGAAGTGGCGCGGGATGTCGCCGGGCGCGGTCGCGTTGACCAGCCAGAAGAGCGCGATCGCGGCGAGCACGATGCCGACCTTGGTGCCGGGCGCCATCGGCGCCTTCTCCGGCTTCGGCTCGGGCGCGGCGACCGGGGCCGCAGGAGCCGCGGAGACCTGCACCGGCGGCGGGGGCCACATGCCCTCGCCGTTGTGCACCACCGTGATGCCGCGCTGGACGACGTCGTCGAAGTCCAGCGTCAGCGCGCCGTCCTTCTCCGGGGTCAGCAGCTTGAGCAGGTTGACGATGTTGGTGCCGTACAGCTGCGACGTCTGTGCGGCCAGGCGGCCGGCGAGGTCGGTGTAGCCCAGGATCGTCACGCCGTTGTCGGTGACGACCTTCTGGTCGGCGACGGTGCCGGCGGCGTTGCCGCCGTTGGCGGCGGCCATGTCGACGATGACCGAGCCGCCGCGCATGCCGGCGACGGTCTCGGCGGTGATCAGCGACGGGGCCGGGCGTCCGGGGATCAGCGCCGTGGTGATGACGATGTCGGCGGCGCGCGCCTCCTCGTCGTACATCGCGGCGGTGGCGGCGACCTGGGCCTCGGTCATCTCCTTGGCGTAGCCGTCGGAGGAGACCTCCTGCTCCATCTCGACCGAGACGAAGCGGGCGCCCATGGACTCGACCTGCTCCGCGACCTCAGGGCGTACGTCGAAGGCGAACACCTCCGCGCCCATCGCGGACGCGGCACCGATCGCGGCCAGGCCGGCGACACCGGCACCGACCACGAAGACGCGCGCGGGCGGGATCTTGCCGGCCGCGGTGACCTGGCCGGTGAACATCCGGCCGAACTCGTGGGCGGCCTCGACGACCGCGCGGTAGCCCGCGACGTTCGCCATCGAGGACAGCACGTCCATCGACTGCGCGCGCGAGATGCGCGGCACGGCGTCCATGGCCAGCGCGGTCACGCCCTGCGCCTCGAGCTTCGAGACGAGCTCCGGCGAGCGGGCGGGGGCCATGATCGAGATGACCGTGGCGCCCTGGCGAAGCCGGGCGATCTCCTCGTCGGTGGGGGCGTTGACCTTCACGACGACGTCGGCGGCCCACACCTCCTCCGAGGTGCCGACACGGATGTCGGCCGCCTGGAACGCGCTGTCCGGCTGGTCGGCAGCGTCTCCGGCGCCCGACTCGACGATGACGTCGTAGCCGAGGCCCTTGAGCTGGGTCGCTGTTTTCGCGGTCGCGGCGACGAGGGTCTCGCCGGCCTTCGACTCACGGGGGATGCCGATGAGCACCGATTCCTCCTGGTGGCAGGGGCACAAGTGCGCCTCAACCTACACAGGAGCACGCCTGTTGAGGACCCGTCTTACGTGTGACGTGAGCGCGTGAGCCAGGCCACATCTTGTTACCCGTGGGTCAGGGGACGGGTCACTGCGCGAGGCCATACAGCCGGTCGCCCGCGTCGCCCAGCCCGGGCACGATGTAGCCCTTGTCGTTGAGCCGCTCGTCCATCGCCGCGGTGACGACCGCGATCGGGATGTCGAGGTCGGCGAGCTCCTCCTCCAGCCGCGCGCAGCCCTCGGGCGCGGCGAGCAGGCAGAGCGCGGTGATGTGGTCGGCGCCGCGGTCGATGAGGAAGCGGATCGCCGCCGCCAGGGTGCCTCCGGTGGCGAGCATCGGGTCCAGCACGTAGCACTGGCGGCCGGTCAGGTCGTCGGGCAGCCGCTCGGCGTACGTCACGGCCTCGAGGGTCTCCTCGTTGCGGACCATGCCGAGGAACCCGACCTCGGCCGACGGCAGCAGCCGCATCATCCCGTCGAGCATGCCCAGGCCCGCCCGCAGGATCGGTACGACGAGCGGTCGCGGGTAGGACAGCTGGGTGCCCGTCGTCGTGGCGACCGGCGTGACCACCTCGGCCTCCTCGACGCGGACGTCGCGGGTGGCCTCGTAGGCCAGCAGCGTGACGAGCTCGTCGGTCAGCAGCCGGAAGGTCGGGCTGGGCGTCGACTGGTCGCGCAGGACGGTGAGCTTGTGGGCGACCAGGGGGTGGTCGACGACCTGGATCCGCATGCGGGCAACCCTATGCCTCCCGGTGTTTCCGGCGTGTTCCCGCTCTGCGCAGCCTGATCCGATGCCGAAAGCCTCTGGCCCGGGGGCGATCCCCGTGTCACTCTGGACACCAGCCGTGCAGTGTCCGATGCAGTACCGGTGCGTGGAGGAGGGCGTGGTGAGCGAGAAGTTCAGCGACGAGCTCGACTTCGCGGTCGCGGCGTACGTCGACGGCGGCGACTGGCACGTCGCCGAGATGATCCCCGAGCACCTGGCCGACGTCGAGGCGCTGAGCCACGCGCTGCGGCGCTTCCCCAGCGACTCCGGGGCGGTCGGGATGGTCGCGGTGGACGAGGACTTCTTCGTCATCGTCCGCGTCGACCCGCACGAGACGAGGGTCCTGCTGTCCGACGTCACCGCCGCCACGGACTGGGAGTTCGCGGCCTCGGTCGTGTCCTTCCTCGGCCTGCCGCTGCCGGAGGACGACGAGGACGAGCCCGAGCCGGCCGGCGACATGCACCTGCTCAGCGACCTCGGCGTCGACGCGGCCGCGCTGGCCGAGCTGCTCGACGACGACGAGGCCTATCCCGACGAGCTGCTCTCGGACGTGGCGCGGCTGCTGGGCTTCGGCGAGCGGTTCGACGACGTCGTGGGGCTCGCCTCGGCGTGAGGACCGCGGAGTGGGGCGGTCCCATGGGGATCGCGCTCGATGAGGCGCGCGCGGCGCTGGCGACCGGCGACGTACCGATCGGTGCGGTGGTGCTCTCGCCCGAGGGCGAGATCATCGGCACCGGCCACAACGTGCGCGAGGCCGACGCCGACCCCACCGGCCACGCCGAGGTCGTCGCCCTGCGCGCGGCCGCGCGGCACCGCGGCGAGTGGCGGCTCGAGGGCTGCACCCTCGTCGTCACCCTCGAGCCGTGCACCATGTGCGCCGGCGCCCTCGTGCTGGCGAGGGTCGAGCGCCTCGTCTTCGGGGCGTACGACGACAAGGCCGGCGCGGTCGGGTCGCTCTGGGACGTCGTCCGCGACCGGCGGCTGAACCACCGTCCCGAGGTGCTGGCGGGGGTGCGGGCCGAGGAGTCGGCCGCGCTGCTCGAGGAGTTCTTCGCGGCCCAGCGTCGGCTCAGCCCAGGGCCGCCGCCTCCGCGTCGCTGAACAGCCGCGACCGGATCAGGAACCGGACCCCCTCGGGCGCCTCGAGCGAGAAGCCCGCGCCGCGGCCCGGGACCACGTCGATGGTGAGGTGGGTGTGCGACCAGTACTCGAACTGGGCGCGCGACATCCACACCGGCACCGGCCGCTCCAGGCCGATGTCGAGGTCCCCGAGGTGGATGTCGGCCGCGCCCAGCAGGAACTCGCCGTCCGGGTAGCACATCGGCGCCGACCCGTCGCAGCAGCCGCCGGACTGGTGGAACATCACCGGACCGTGCGTGCCGACGAGGCGGCGGAGGAGCTCCGCCGCCTCGTCGGTGACCGCGACCCGATCGGGCATCAGAAGAAGCCCAGGGCGTTGTCGTCGTACGACACCAGCAGGTTCTTGGTCTGCTGGTAGTGGTCGAGCATCATCTTGTGGGTCTCGCGGCCGATGCCGGACTGCTTGTAGCCGCCGAAGGCCGCGTGGGCCGGGTAGGCGTGGTAGCAGTTGGTCCAGACGCGGCCGGCCTGGATCTCCTTGCCGGCGCGGAACGCCTGCGAGCCGTTGCGCGACCACACGCCGGCGCCGAGGCCGTAGAGGGTGTCGTTGGCGATCTTGAGGGCGTCGGCCTCCTCGTCGAAGCCGGTCAGCGAGACGACCGGGCCGAAGATCTCCTCCTGGAAGATCCGCATCGAGTTGTCGCCCTCGAAGACGGTGGGGCTGACGTAGTAGCCCTCGGCGAGGTCGCCACCGAGGATGTTGCGCTCGCCGCCGGTGAGGACCTTGGCGCCCTCCTCGCGGCCGATCTCCAGGTAGGACAGGATCTTCTGGAGCTGGTCGTTGCTGGCCTGCGCGCCGATCATCGTGGTGTCGTCGAGCGGGTTGCCCTGCTTGATCGCCTCGACGCGCTTGACGGCGTCGTGCACGAAGTCGGAGTAGATCGAGCGCTGCACGAGCGCGCGGGACGGGCAGGTGCAGACCTCGCCCTGGTTGAGGGCGAACATCGCGAAGCCCTCGAGCGCCTTGTCGTAGAAGGCGTCGCGCTGGTCGGCCACGGACTCGAAGAAGATGTTCGGGCTCTTGCCGCCGAGCTCGAGGGTGACCGGGATGATGTTCTGGCTGGCGTACTGCATGATCAGCCGCCCGGTCGTGGTCTCGCCGGTGAAGGCGACCTTGGCGACCCGGTTGCTGGAGGCCAGCGGCTTGCCGGCCTCGACGCCGAAGCCGTTGACGATGTTGAGGACACCGGCCGGCAGCAGGTCACCGACGAGCTCGATCAGCTTGAGGATCGACCACGGGGTCTGCTCGGCGGGCTTGAGGACCACGGCGTTGCCGGCGGCCAGGGCGGGCGCGAGCTTCCAGACCGCCATCAGGATCGGGAAGTTCCACGGGATGATCTGCGCGACGACGCCCAGCGGCTCGTGGAAGTGGTAGGCCACGGTGTTCTCGTCGATCTCGCCGAGGGTGCCCTCCTGGGCCCGCAGCGCGCCGGCGAAGTAGCGGAAGTGGTCCACGGCGAGCGGCAGGTCGGCGGCCAGGGTCTCGCGGACCGGCTTGCCGTTCTCCCAGGTCTCGGCGACGGCGAGGGCCGGCAGGTTGGCCTCCATCCGGTCGGCGATCTGGAGCAGGATGTTGGCGCGCTCGGTCACCGACGTCTTGCCCCAGGCGGGCGCGGCGGCGTGGGCGGCGTCGAGCGCGGCCTCGATGTCCTCGGCCGTGCCGCGGGCGATCTCGGTGAACGGCTTGCCGTTGACCGGCGAGATGTTCTCGAAGTACTGGCCCTTGATCGGGTCGGCCCACTGGCCGCCGATGAAGTGGCCGTAGCGGGACTGGACGGTGACGAGTGAGTCCGGCTGCCCGGGGGCTGCGTAGACGGTCATGCGAGGCTCCTGGAGGATCGGGGATCGGCCACCGTTCGTGACCGTGATCACACGCTAGGAATCGCCACGTTGCAGGCAGGTTGCGGCTACGCGAGCTCCCGGTCCAGACGGTCGAGCTGACCGTCGACGAGGGCACGCAGCGGCGAGGTGGCCGGTACGGCGCGGCGCTGGGCCTCCCACATCTCGTAGTCGTCGCGCCCCCAGGCGGACCGGGTCCATGCCGACATCAGGTCGGCCGCACCACTGCCGAGCACCGCGCGCCGCAGCATCGACTCGAGCTCGTCGCGCATCGCCACGACGCCGGGTGCGGTCGATCGGGGGAGCAGCGGACCGCCGTACGCCCGCATGGCCGCGCGGACGTCGCCGGCCGCCAGCTGTGCGGTCACGGCGAGCCAGTCGCCGGTGAGGCTGCTGGTGAGGCGGTAGGGGCGGGACGCGAGGAGCTCGTCGCCGAGCAGGTTGCGCAGCCGGTTGAGCTCGGCGCGCAGGGTGGACGACGCGGCCGACGGGCGGTCGTCCTCGTAGAGGAGGACGCCGAGCTCGTCGCCGCCCATCCCGCCCGGGGCCGCCGCGAGCAGCGCCATCAGCTCGCTGTGCCGGCGCGAGAGCCGCAGTCGGCTCACCTGGCCCAGGCCGGCGTCGACGGTGAGGATCGCCTCCGCGCGACCGAGCAGCTCCAGCACGAGGTGGACGCCGGATCCGGCCTGCCGTGCCGAGGTGGGCATCGTCGCGCGGGCCAGCTCGGCCTCCGCCAGCCGGGCGGCCGCCCGCAGCATGGCCATCGTCTGCGGCACGACGATCTTGTCGTCGCCGGTCACGTCGAGGACGCCGAGCAGCTGGGTGGTGCCGGGGTCGTGGATCGGCGTCGCGGCGCAGGACCAGCCGCGCACGGCGGAGCGGAAGTGCTCGGCTCGCGTGACGGTGGCCTCGCGGCCGGTGGCGAGGGTGAGCCCGGGGGCGTTGGTGCCGGCGATGCGCTCGTCCCAGTTGCTGCCCTCGACGAACCCGATCCGCTCGGCCTGCCGCAGCGTGGACGAGGAGCCGCAGACCCACAGCAGGTTGCCCTCGACGTCGGCCAGCGCCATCACTGCGCCGCAGTCGCGCACCGCCTGGCCGAGGACGTCGTCGAGCAGCGGGTAGACCCGGGCGAGCGGGTGCGCCTCGCGCCGGCCGCGCACGTCCGCGGTGTCGAGGGTGATCGGCGCCTCCGTGCGGTCGATCTCGACGCCGGCCGCCGCCGAGCGCTCCCACGACGCGGCGACGTCGGCGCGCATCGCGGGTCGTTCGGTGCTCATGGCTCCAGTAGACATCGGTGGCTCCGGGGCTGGCCAGGGTAGAAGGTCCGACCGTCCCTCCGGGAACGTTGCAACCACGTTGCAAGGTGACCTCGATTCGGAGCCGCCCGAGCCGCTCCGGTAATCTCAGCGACGGTGCTGTGTCCGAGCGGCCTAAGGAGAACGCCTCGAAAGCGTTTGTGGGCGCAAGTCCACCAAGGGTTCAAATCCCTTCAGCACCGCCACCACGACGAGACCCCGTCCGGAGCATCCGGGCGGGGTCTCGTGCGTTCCCGCCTCCGGCGCCTGCGCGATGCCCTAGCCTGCGGTTCGGCAGCGAGCGGGGGAGGGCGCAGACATGGACGAGCAGCCGACGGTGGGCATGCTCTGCCGCGCGTGCGGGCGGCAGGCAGACACTCCGGGCCAGGCGTTCTGCGCGTCATGCGGTACGCCGCTCGGCGTACCGCTCCCGGCGGTGGCGGTCCCGCCGACCCTGCTGCCACCCCCACCCCCGCCGCCGTCCTTCGCGCAGCCGCTCCCCGCCTACCAGCCCGCGCCACCGCGCCGGAGCAGGAAGCCGGTCGTCGCGGTCGTGGTGGCGATCGTGCTGCTGCTCGGCGCGGCGGTCGGCGGCGGCTGGATGCTCCTCGCGAGCGGCGGCTCCGACGGCACGACCACCAGCACGGGTACGCCGGTCGAGACGCAGCCCGCCACATCCGCATCCTCCGGGCCGAGCCCGGCACCGACCTCGGGCGCGACCTCGAGCACCTCCCCGCACGCCTGCTGGTACGGCGGCCCCACGACCGGGACCTGCCGGTGGCCCGCCGGCACGTCGGGCCTGCGCTGGGTGTTCCCCTCGGCGTGCGGCATCCGCGGTGCCGAGGGCGACAGCCGGCAGGCCGCGTCGTGGTGCCTCCCGCACTTCCACTACTCCGGGTGGGGCAACCACGCCCAGATGCTGCGCAACTACGCGCCCGAGTTCCTGCCCGGACGGCTGCCGGCGCCGGTCGCCGGCACCGTCGCCCGCCGGGTGGCGTCGCCGAACGCGTCGTACAAGGTCGTCGTCTACTACGTCGACGTGCGCGTGCCCTGGGACGTCACCGTGTACGCCGACAGCCGGGCCGACTACGAGCGGCTGGTGGCACAGATCCGGCTGCGGCCGGGACCGTAGTTCTCGTCGTCGATCGTGGCGTGCGCCACACGTTTGCCCGTCAGCGCAGCGAATCTGTGGGCAACCTGAGTAAAGAATCGTTGTAACAGGTAAAGAAATCCCGATTCAGGGATGTTGTCCTGGGTACTGGGGGCAGTCTTGATGGAGCGCTCCTCGGTCCGGGTCCGAGTTTGCCGACCTCTGCTTCCTGATCGTCGACCGAAGGACCTGACCGATGGCTGCCAACTTCAGCCGCGTGCGTGAGTCACGCCGCACCAGCACCACCTCGGCCGTGCGCCGTGGCTTCTCCGCCGTCGCCCTGACTGCCGGCATCGCCGGCTTCGCCGCGCTCGGGATGGCGGGTCTGGTGTCCAACCCGGCCTCCGCCGCGCCCGGCAACAACGGCACGGTCAAGATCGCCAACGTCGGCGACGTGGACAACGTCCCGAACAACCAGCCGCACCAGGGCTGCGTCTTCACCGTGCAGTGGTACAACTTCGACAAGACCGCCCACGCGACCGTCACCTTCACGATGCAGGACCCGACCAGCGGCGGCGTCGCGGTCTCCGGTGACACCACCCCGAGCTTCACCGGTGGCAAGAAGCTGGACCACGTCGAGGCCTACACGCTGACGCCGGACGCCTCGATCGTGCCGCAGCCGAACCAGGGCTACCACGTGACGCTGACGGTCAACACGACCGACAGCAAGGGCAGCGACGTCAAGCACAAGACGTTCTGGTTCGCCGGCTGCGGTACGCCGACGACGCCTCCGGCCACCACGCCTGCGACGACTCCGCCGACCACCGAGACGACCACCGAGACGACGACCGAGACCACCGAGGCGACGACCCCGCCGACGACCGAGGCCACCAGCGCGGCGACCACGCCCACCGGAGGCGGCCCGACCATCCCGACCCAGACCGGCGGCGGCAACCCGGAGAGCGTCTACACGCCGACCGCCAGCGCCACCGAGTCCAGCTCGCCCCAGCCCGGCAAGGTCGTCCCGACCCGCATCGAGTCCGGTCTGGTCACCCTGCCCACCTCGGCGAGCACCCAGCAGCACTCCGAGCGCTGGCCGCTCCTGGCCCTGTCGGGCCTGAGTGCCCTGCTCGGCGCGATCGGCCTGCTGCCCCGCCGCCGCACCTCTCGCCGGAGCTGACCTGACCAACGCACAGCGCCGCGTCATCGCCGCGATCGCCCTGATCCTGCTCTCGGCAGGCCTGGCGGTCGCGGCGATCGCGCTGCCCGGACACACCGGTCAGCCGGCCCCGGGGCCCACCGCGGCAGCGCGCTACCCGGTCGCGCCGTTCGAGGCGCCGACCACGGGCAGCCCCATCGCGCCGCTGCCGCACCCGTCGCGGCCGACCGGGCTGATCATCCCCGCGCTCGGGGTCCGTGCGCCCGTCGTACCGCTGGTGGCGGAGGGTGCTGTCCTGACCCCGCCCGGTGACGTCAGCGAGGTCGGCTGGTGGCGGGCGGGGCGCCGTCCCGGGGCCCGCCGCGGCAACGTGCTGATCACCGGGCATACCGTGCACACCGGCGGCGGCGTGTTCGACAACCTGGGCGACCTCACGGTCGACGACCAGATCGAGGTCGACACCCGCACCGGCCCGATCGTGTACCGGGTGGTCGAGGTCCGCTACCTCAGCGTCGCGCAGCTGGCCCGGGAGGCGCCGGACCTCTTCGCCCACGACGGCCCGTCGCGGTTGGTGCTGGTGACCTGTGCGGGGTGGGACGGCGGGCAGTTCGTCTACCACGGCAACACGGTGGTCATCGCCGAGCCGATGGTGACCACCCGGCACGCGCACCTGCACCCGTCGAGCACGCCGACCCCGACGCGCAGCCCCACCCCGACGCCGACCCCGACGCCGACCCCGACCCCCACCCCGACCCCGACCCCGACCCCGACCCCGACCCCGACCCCGACCCCGACCCCGACCCCGACCCCGACCCCCGCCCCCAGCACGTCCTCGCCGGGCGGGCTCGAGGCCCCGGGTCTGCCCTACTGGTACCCGTGCCAGGACTGCGCGACCGCCGGACGCAAGCAGCGCCTGGTCATGACGAACTAGTCACCCGGGACTATCTGCCCGCAACATTCCGCTGGATCTTTGTAACGGGGGTCACAAACACGCTGGTCAGGCCCTAGGCTCCGACGCGATGAAGCGCTACGTGATGTTCCTGGCCGCCCTCCTCGCCGGCACCGTCCTCGCCACGGTGCTCGAGGCCGCTCCCGGTCATGCGTCCAATCTCGGGCTCCAGGTCAACGCACTGCCGAGCACGACCAAGGCCGGCTCGGCGCTCTACCTGACCGGCACCGCGCCGAGCGGCCGCGTGGCCGTGCTCCAGGTCCTGCGTGGCGGCGTGTGGCTGACCATCTCCGGCCAGTCCGGCAGCGGTGCGGCGTTCAAGTTCCGCGTGCCGACCAGTTACTACGGCATCCGCACGGTACGCGCCATGTCGCCGGCGTCCGGGCTGCTCGGCGGCGAGATCGACGGCGACGCGAAGACGGTCCGGGTGCTGCCGCCGTACACGCCCCAGGGCACCAAGGGGCAGAGCATCACCTCCGACAACGGCTACCGCTGGAACCCCTGCGCCGTCATCAGGTACCGGGTCAACCTGGCCGGCATGCCGAGCACCAACCTCAAGCTGATCAAGAACGCACTGCGCAAGGTGCACGCCGCCACCGGGCTGCGGTTCTCGTACGCCGGCGGCTCGAAGGTGCTGCCGTTCGGTGGCGCCTGGAACCGCAGCGTCCCGTCGTCGGGGCTGTACTTCGCCTTCGTCACCGCGAGCACCGTGCCCGCGATCAAGGGCATCGCCGGGCTGGGTGGCGAGGGAGCGCTGGTGACCTCCGGCTCGGGCGCCAAGATCATCGCCTCGGGCGGCGTCTCGCTGGAGAAGGGCTGGTGGAAGAAGCTCACCTCCGGGTTCAAGAACGGCCCCTCCCGCGGCTCGCTGCTGCTGCACGAGATCGGCCACGCCGTCGGCCTCATGCACGTCGGCGCGAAGCCCGAGATCATGTACCCCGTCCTCGGGCCGTGGTCCTACGGCCGGTACGGCTGGGGCGACCTCACCGGCCTCCAGCAGCTCGGCGCCGACCAGGGCTGCCTTCGTTAGGCCTGCGGCAGCAGGACCGTCGCCGTCATGGTGGCGCCGTGGGCGCACGCGACGGGGGCCGGTACGCCGTGCGACACGTGCCGGCCGCCCGCACACAGCCGGAGCTGACCGCCCGCGGCGACCACGAGCTGCTCGACCAGCGCGAGTCCGAGACCGGCGCCGGGGCGTGACCGGGCCTCGTCGGAGCGGGTGAACCTGCCCGTGGCGCGGTGCAGCAGCTCGTCCGTCATGCCGTCGCCGGCGTCGACGACCTCGATCCGGACCCAGCCCGGGCCGGCCTCCTCCACGCTCACGCGGACCGGCGGCCGGCCGTGCAGGAAGGCGTTCTCGACCAGGTTGGTGACGATCCGCTCGAGCGCGGAGGACGTGATCGCTGCCAGCAGCGGGGTCGGCGGCACGGCGACCTCGAGCTGGGCGGCGCGCCGCGGGTCCGCGACCCGGCGGTGCTCGACCACCGCCGCTGCGACCCGGGTCGCGTCGACGCTGACGCCGTGCTGCGCCGCCACCGATCCGAGCGCGAGAAGGTCCTCGGCGAGCGCCGCCAGACGCCCCACGTCGATGGCCAACTCGTCCAGGATCCGCTCGTGCTCCTCGATGGTGCGGTCGCGGCGCCGGGCCAGCTGGATGCGCGACTTGAGCAGCGTCAGCGGCGTGCGCAGCTCGTGGCTGGCGTCATTGACGAAGTGCCGCTCCCGCTCCACCGCCTCCTCCAGCACGGCGAGCATGTCGTTGAGGGTGTGCCCCAGCCGGGTGACCTCGTCGTCCCGGTCCTCGGGTACGTCGAGGCGCAGCTGCCCGGCCCCGCCGGCGATCTCCTCGGCCCGGCGCCGATAGCGCTCCACCGGCCGCAGTGCGAACCGGGCCAGCAGGTCGCCGACCACCGACGTGACGACGAGGGCGCCGAAGCCGGCGACCGCGAGCTGCAGGAGCAGCTCGCGCAGCGCCTCGTCGCGGTGGTCGCGCCGCACCTCCACCACGAGGTACGTCGATCCCAGCGGCGTGATCTGCACGCGCCAGGTGGCCGTGGTGTCGAGGATGTCGCCGATGTCGATGATCGGGTCGCGTCCCGAGCGCGCGAGCCGGCGCGCGTCGACCAGGGCATGGGTCGGCGCCGCGCCGCCGCGGCTCAGCGGCCGCCCCTGGGCGTCGACCACCTGCCAGCCGACCCCGGTCGCCTCCGCCTCGGCCTCGTTCCGGACCGTCGTTCCCTCCAGCAGCGGCCGGATCGTGGAGGTCGCCTGCGTGAGCTGGGTGTCGAGCTCGCGGTCCAGGGTGGACTCCACGCGCCAGTACACGAACCCGCCCGCGGCGAGCAGCACCACCAGCATCGCGGCGGAGAACCCCGCCACCAGTCGCATCCGCAGCGGCAGCCGGTGCAGTCTCCGGCGTACCTTCACGACGGGGTGCCCCCCGGCAGCTCGACGCGGTAGCCCGCGCCGCGCACGGTGGTGATGGTGTTGGTGTCGAAGGGCTTGTCGATCTTGCCGCGGATCGTCGCGAGGTAGACGTCGATGACGTTGCTGCGCAGGTCGGTCTCGCCGTCCCACACCTCCTCCAGGATGGTGTAGCGCGACACGACCTTCCCCGCGCGGCCGACCAGCAGGTGCAGGATGTCGAACTCGCGCGCGGACAGCTCGATCTCGCTGTCGCCGCGGAACACGCGCCGTGCGCCGGGATCGACGCGCAGGTCGCCGACCTGCAGGATCGCGTCATCGTCGTCGTACGACGTCCGCCGGTGCAGCGCGCGCAGCCGGGCCAGCAGCTCGTCGAGGTCGAAGGGCTTGGGCAGGTAGTCGTCGGCGCCCGCGTCGAGCCCGTCGATCCGGTCGCGCACGTCGCTGCGCGCGGTCAGCATCAGCACCGGCGTCACCAGGCCGAGGTCGCGCAGCTTGCGGCACACCGTCACGCCGTCCATCCCGGGCAGCATCCGGTCCAGGAGGAGCACGTCGTACGGCTGACCGCCGGGGAGCGCGCGCCCGTACGCCGCCGTCCCGTCGTGCGCGACCTCGACCTCCCACCCGGCCTCGGCGAGCGACTGCTCGAGCACCTCGGCCAGCCGGACGTCGTCCTCAGCGACCAGGATCCGCACCGACCCGCCTCCTCGCACTCCCCGAACCCCGCACAACGCCACGTTCGGGCTCCATCGACCCTAGTGTGCTCCTGTGACCGCGGTGATCACCGCAGCGATGCTGCACCTGCACGCGTGGGGCGCCCCGTTGCTGTTCGCGGTGCTCTTCACCGAGACCGGCCTGCTGGTCGGCTTCTTCCTGCCCGGCGACGCGGTGCTGTTCACCGGCGGCATCCTGGTCGCCTCCGGCGACCTCCGGCTGCCGCTGTGGCTGGTCGTGCTCGGCGCGTTCGTGGCGGCGAGCGCGGGCGACCAGGTCGGCTACCTGATCGGGTCGCGGTGGGGGCCGGGCCTGTTCGCGGGCGACCGGCGGTGGCTGAACCGGCACCACCTCGCGGGTGCCCACCGGTTCTTCGAGCGGTTCGGCCCGCGCGCGGTCGTGCTGGCCCGCTTCGTCCCGCTGGCCCGCTGCTTCACCCCGCCCGTGGCGGGCGCGGCAGCCATGTCGCGGCGGCTGTTCACGACGTACAACGTGATCGGCGGGTTCGTGTGGGTGGCGGCGTTCCTGGTGGCCGGCTACTACCTCGGCACGGTCGACCTGATCGCCGACCACGTCGAGCTGCTCTCGGTCGGCATCGTCGTCGTCGGGACGCTGCCGGTGGTGGCGGCGTACCTCCTGCGCCGCAGGCGCGCTGCGGTCTCTTAACGCTCCCCTCATCCCGGCGGCCCTACGTTCGCGGGCATGACCACACAACCAGCGGTGGACGCCGTCGGTGTCACCAAGAGCTTCGGCTCGGTGCTCGCCGTCGACGACATCTCGATCCAGGTCGCGGCCGGCGAGGTGTACGGCGTGCTCGGGCCGAACGGCGCCGGCAAGACCACCTTCCTGCGGATGCTGTTCGGCCTGATCCGGCCGGACGCGGGGGAGATCACCGTCTTCGGACGGACCTGGGACAACGACGGGGTCGCGATGATGGAGGGGGTCGCCGGGTTCATCGAGAGCCCGAGGTTCTACCCCTACCTCACCGGGCGGCAGAACCTCGAGGGCCTCGCCAGGCTCGACGGCGGGGTGCGCGACGGTCTCGTCGACGAGGTCCTCGCGATCGTGGACCTGGCCGACCGCGCCGACCGCAAGGTGGGCGGCTACTCCTACGGCATGCGGCAGCGGCTCGGGGTGGCGGCGTGCCTGCTGCGCGAACCCAAGCTGCTCGTCCTCGACGAGCCCGCCAACGGCCTCGACCCCGGCGGCATCCGCGACATGCGGGCGCTGGTCAAGTCGCTCGCCGCGAGCGGCCTCAGCGTCCTTCTCAGCTCGCACCACATGGACGAGGTCGAGGAGATCTGCGACAACGTCACCATCATGAGCCGCGGCAAGGTGGCCTTCCACGGCACCGTCGACGCGCTGCGGGAGATGGCTCCCGATCCCGGCTACACGCTGCGCACCAGCGACGACGCTGCGGCGCCCGGGCTCCGGCCGGCCGACGTCACCGTCACGCGCGACCCCGATACCCACGGGCTCACCGCCGTCGGACCCGAGCACGCGATCTCGGGGTACGTCGCCGCACTGGTGCACGCGGGGATCGAGCTGCGCGAGCTGACCCCGCTGCAGACCCCCTTGGAGCACCTGTTCTTCATGCTGACCGACGCCGACCCGGAGGAGGGCCGATGAGGGCCGCGCTGACCTTCGAGCTGCGCAAGCTCGCCGCCCAGTGGCGGACCCGGTGCGTGCTGGTGGGGGCGCTCATCGCGCCGCTGCCGATCGCGCTCGCGATCCACGCCCAGGGCAACCCGCCCAAGGACACGCTGTTCGGCCGCTACGCCACCACCAACGGCTTCGCGCTCGCGCTGCTCGTCCTCGGGTACGCCGCCCAGTGGGTGCTGCCGCTGCTCACCGCGATCGTCGCCGGCGACATCTTCGCCAGCGAGGACCACCACGGGACCTGGAAGACGATCCTCACCCGATCGGTGAGCCGCACCTCGGTGTTCTCGGCGAAGACCATCGCGGCGGTCGGGTTCGGTGTCCTCGCGGTGCTCGTGCTCGGGGCCTCGACGATCGTGACGAGCGTGCTGGTCGGCGGCCACGGCGCGCTGACCGGCCTGACCGGGCAGCTCATCCCGGCGTCGGAGGCCTGGCGGCTGGCGGCGTACTCCTGGCTCAACGCGGTGCCGCCGGTCATCGCCTTCACCGCCCTGGCCATCCTGCTGTCGGCGTGGTCGCGCAACGCGGCCATCGGCATCGCCGGCCCGGTCGTGCTCGGCTTCGTGCTGCAGCTGGTCGGGGCGATGGGCGGGGCCGAGGCCCTGCGGCCCTACCTGCCCAGCACGGCCTTCGAGTCCTGGCACGGCTTCCTCACCGCGCCACAGTTCTTCGGGCCGCTCGTGCACGGCCTGATCGCGAGCGCGGGCTGGACCGTGCTCGCGCTCGCCCTGTCCTGGACCATCGTCCGCCGTCGCGACATCACCGGAGGCTGACATGCGCCGCATCATCACCACCTTCGCCATCGTGCTCCTGCTCGCCTGCGGGCTGGCGGGAGTCGCCATCGCCACCGGCGGGGGCAGCGCGATCACCCGCCCCCGGCTCGAGGACGCGGTCACGGCCGCGTTCGACAACGTCTACGCCCGCGAGGCGACGCTGCTCGGGCACCAGGGCGTGACCCCGGCGAGCATGGGCACGAAGACCTACTGCGACAAGGGCCCCGGGATCCCCCAGTCGGGCCCCGGCACCACCTGGGTCTGCCTGGCCAAGTGGAACGACCCCAGCGTCCCGATGCCGTCCGCGGGCTACGGCAAACTCGAGGTCACCGTGCACACCAACGGCTGCTTCACCGTCGGCGCGCCCTCGTCGCTGGTGGGCTACCAGACGATCACCGACGCCTCGGGGCGCACGGTCGCGAACCCGGCGTACGAGTTCGACGGGTGCCTGGACCCCGAGGGCGACAACACCCCGAACGGGGTGACCTATGTGCCGGAGCTCAAGATCACCAACACCACCGTGACGCCCGACGCGTCCGGGCACGTCGGCGTCGACCTGCTCTGCGGGCCGGGTGCGGGCGGGTGCACGGGCACGGTCACCGCAGTGGCCGGAGGTACGTCGCTCGGGTCCGCCGACTTCGCGATCACCGAGACCGCCACGGCCCAGCTGACCTTCCCGGGCGCGCTGCCCGCGGGCGCCACGGGCGTGACCTACACGGTGCGCGGGAAGGGCGAGGTGCTGCCGTCACCCACAGACGTGACGGTGCAGCGCTAGCTGCGCACCAGCCGGGCGATGGCGTCGACCGCCTCCTTCATCTTCGCGTCGGCCTCGGGGCCGCCGCTGCGGGCAGCATCCGCGACGCAGTGCTCGAGGTGGTCCTCCAGCAGGCCCAGGGCGACCGACTGGAGCGCCTTCGTGGTGGCGCTGACCTGGGTGAGGATGTCGATGCAGTACTGGTCCTCCTCCACCATCCGGTGCAGGCCGCGGACCTGGCCCTCGATCCGGCGCAGCCGCTTCAGGAAGGCGTCGCGCTCGGCGGAGTAGCCGTGCTGGTGTTCCTCGCTCACGCCGCCCAGGATACCCCGGGGTGGTATGTCGGAGGGTGCGTCAGCCCGCGTGCTCCGGGCCGAGGCACACGGCGACGAGCTCGCCGGTCTTCTTCCCGGTGAACACGTCCCAGCCGTCGTCGAAGCTGACCAGGCGGTTGCGTCCGGTCGTGTCGCGGACGATGGCCTTGCTCGGGATCACCGAGGAGTCGAAGCCGGTGTAGGAGCAGCGGTTCTTCGTCATCATGTGGCCCAGCGGGCGGGCCGAGAGGCCGAGCTCCTGAGGGTGCGCGGGCGGCTGCGCGATCACGCTGACCGCACCGAGGCCGAACAGCAGGACCAGCGCCCCGGTCGTCAGGGCGGTGCGTGCGGAGAGCGCCAGGGTCGCCCAGAGAGGGCGGCCCGAGACGGGCACAACAGTCACGGCAACCTCGTTCTCTCATGTGGTCAGCGCTGGTGCGCGGGGTGCGGGGGCCGGACATGGATCTCAACGACGCGCAGCGGTCCTGGTCACGCGAGATCACGGCTGTTCGGGTGTGATCTACCCCCACCCGCACCACCGGGACCACCTGGAACACGGGTCGCCCGCGGTGTTGGCAGGATGGGGCCATGACCTGGTTCGCCTCCCCTGCCGATGCCGCCGATCGACTGACCGCGGCCGGCTACCTCGCCGACGCGGCGACCGCCACGACGGCGTACCTCGCCGGGAGCCTGGAGAAGCCGCTCCTGCTCGAGGGGCCGGCCGGCGTCGGCAAGACCGAGCTGGCCAAGGCGGTATCGCGGGCGACGGGCGCGGAGCTGATCCGGCTGCAGTGCTACGAGGGCCTCGACGAGGCGCGCGCGCTGTACGAGTGGAACTACAAGAAGCAGCTGCTCGCGATCCAGGCGGTCAACCACGACCAGGTCTGGAGCGAGACCCACGACGCGATCTTCACCGACGAGTTCCTGCTGACCCGGCCGCTGCTGACCGCGATCCGGCGCGAGGAGCCGACGGTGCTGCTCATCGACGAGGTCGACAAGACCGACATCGAGGTCGAGGGCCTGCTGTTGGAGGTGCTCAGCGACTTCCAGGTGACCATCCCCGAGCTCGGCACCGTCGAGGCGACGCGGCGGCCGTTCGTGGTCCTCACCTCGAATGCCTCGCGCGAGCTGTCCGAGGCCGTCAAGCGCCGCTGCCTCTACCTGCACCTGGACTACCCCGACGCGCACCGCGAGCGGGAGATCCTGCAGGCGCAGGTGCCCGACCTGGACGACGCGATCGCCGAGCAGCTGGTCGCGACCGTCGGCCGGCTGCGCGAGCTCGAGCTGAAGAAGGCGCCCTCGATCGCGGAGTCCGTCGACTGGGCGCGCACGCTGATCGCCCTGGAGATCCGCAACCTCGACGAGGCCGCGATCGCCTCGACGCTGGGCGCGGTCCTCAAGCACCAGTCCGACCACGAGCGGGCGATCAAGGAGCTCCGGCTCAAGGCGTCGCGGTGACCGTCCGCCCCGAGCCCGCCGGGTCCGGTCTGCTCGACCGGCACCTCGGGTTCGTGCACGCGCTGCGCGGGGCCGGGCTGTCGGTCTCGCTGGCCGAGGACCTCGACGCGGTCGCGGCGCTGTCGGCGATCGGGTGGGGCTCGCGCGAGACCGTCCACGACGCGCTGGCGGCAACCCTGCTGAAGAAGCAGTCGCACCGCACCACCTTCGACGCGCTCTTCGACGTCTACTTCCCCGCGCTGGTGGGGGACGGGGCCGCGGGGGCGTCGTCGGGAGCGGGTGGCGTGGACGCGGAGGACGAGGAGCGCGACACGTCGACCACCCTCGACGCGCAGGCGCTGCGGGAGTTCCGCGACCGGCTCGCCGAGGAGCTGCAGGCCGAGGAGTACGACGACGAGCAGATGCGCCGCATGGCTGCCGAGATGGTCGGCCGGTTCGGCGCGATGCCGGGTCGTGGCCCGGGGATGTCGTCGTGGTCGGCGTACACGGCCCTGCAGCGGGTGGCGCCCCAGGAGCTGATCGACCAGATCGCGCAGGGGCTGCTGGGGGAGATGGACCGGGAGTCCGCCGAGCGGGTCGCGAACCAGCGGATCGGGACGTTCACCGGTCAGGTCGAGGCCGACGCCCGCCGCCGGATCGCCGAGGAGAAGGGGCCGGACCACATCGCCGACGTCGCGATCCGGCCCAGCATCGACAAGCTCGCGTTCATGTCGGCGCGGAAGTCGGACCTGGAGGAGATGCGCCGGGAGATCTTCCCGCTCGCGCGGCGACTCGCGGTCCGGCTCGCCAAGGAGCAGCACTCGCGGCGGCGCGGGCCGCTCGACTTCCGGCGTACCGTCCGCGCCTCGATCGCCACCGGCGGCGTACCCATCAGCACCCACCACAAGCCCAAGCGGCCGCACCGCACCGACCTGGTGGTGCTGTGCGACGTGAGCGGCTCGGTCGCGAACTTCGCGCAGTTCACCCTGCTGCTGATGTTCGCCCTGCGCGAGGCCTTCGCGTCGATGCGGGCGTTCACCTTCATCGACCACGTGCACGAGGTGACGCCGTACTTCCGCCCGGGCGCGGACCCGGCCGACGTGCTCACCGACCTCGCCGCCAGCACCGCGCACGCCGCGCTGTGGGGCCGGACCAATTACGGCCGCGCCTTCGGCAAGTTCCACGAGGGCTTCGCCGACACGCTGACCCCGAAGACCACGCTCCTCATCCTCGGCGACGCCCGCAGCAACTACAGCGACCTGCACGAGGAGACGCTGCGCCGGCTCGTCGGCTCGGTGCGCCGGGCCTACTGGCTCAACCCCGAGCACCAGCGCAACTGGGGCACGGGCGACTCCGCGGCCCCGACGTACAGCAAGATCGTCGAGATGATCGAGTGCCGCAACCTCGAGCAGCTCAGCGACTTCGTCCACGACCTGGTCTGACGCAAGGGATCTACAGGGCGGTCCCCAGGCGGGCCAGGCCCTCCTCGATGTCGGCGGTGGTCCCTGCGAAGCTGAACCGCAGGAAGCGGTTGCCGACGGCGGTGTCGAAGTCGATGCCGGTGGCGACGGCGACTCCGGAGCGGGCCAGCAGCGAGTGGGCGAAGGCCATCGAGTCCTCGGTGAGGTGGCCGACGTCGGCGTAGACGTAGAAGGCGCCGTCGGCGGGGGCGAGCCACGTGATCCCCAGGCCGCGCAGGCCGTCGAGCAGGAGCTCGCGGTTGTGGGCGTAGCGCTGCACGTGGCTGTCCAGCTCGGCGTACGACGCCTCGGTGAACGCCGCGATCGCCGCGCGCTGGGCCAGCACCGGCGGGCAGATGGAGAAGTTGCCGGTGAGGACGTCGACCGCGCGGCGCAGCCGCTCCGGGGCGAGCATCCAGCCGAGCCGCCAGCCGGTCATCGAGAAGTACTTGGAGAACGAGCCGAACACGACCGCCTCGCGGCTGGTCTCCCAGGCGCTGTGGTCGCGCGAGCCGGCGCCGCCGTAGGAGATGCCGTGGTAGATCTCGTCGGAGATCAGCTGGACCCCGGCCGACGCGCACCACGCCGCGATCGCGGCGAGCTCCTCGGGCAGCAGCATGGTGCCGGTCGGGTTCGCCGGGCTGGCCACGACCAGCGCGGTCAGGGGCGTGGCGGCGTGGGCCGCCTCCAGCTGCGCGACGGTCGGCTGGAAGCGCGTGGCGGGGCCGGCGTCGATCTCCACGACCTCGCAGCCGAGGGCGGCCAGCACGTTGCGGTAGCAGGGGTAGCCCGGCCGCGCGATCGCCACCCGATCGCCCGCCTCGCACGCGGCCAGGAAGGCCAGCAGGAAGCCGCCGCTGCTGCCGGT
This sequence comes from Nocardioides ultimimeridianus, assembly GCF_054777895.1. Classification (NCBI taxonomy): domain Bacteria; kingdom Bacillati; phylum Actinomycetota; class Actinomycetes; order Propionibacteriales; family Nocardioidaceae; genus Nocardioides; species Nocardioides ultimimeridianus. The sequence goes on from NZ_BAAHAB010000017.1 coordinate 199,354, forward strand.
GGTGAGGACGACGGAGTCCGGGTCGACGTCGAGGTCGTACCACCGGCCGTAGTGGCCGGCCACCGCCTCCCGCAGCTCGGCGATCCCGACCGCGGGCGTGTAGCCCAGCGGGTCGCCGGAGCCCAGCAGCCGCGTCGCCTCCGCCACGACCGGGGTCGGGGCGCCGGTGGAGGGCTGGCCCGCGCACAGGTTGACCAGGTCGCCGTGCGTGCGGGCGCGCTCGGCCGCGGCCGCCAGCAGGTCCATGACGTGGAACGGCGGGACGTTCGCCCGCTGGGCGGCGGCGAGACGGGAGATCACTCAGCCAGCCTAGATCTACGCGAGTTCAGACTTCTGGTCGACCGAAGCCAGGGTTTGGGTCGACCAGAAGTCAGGATTCGCGGGACCCGACGCCAGAACTCGCGGCGTGCAGGCCCGCCCGCCGGCCGAAGAACGAGCCCTCGCCGAGCTGGGTGCCCGAGCAGTAGCCCGCACCGTCCTGGGCGATGTTCGAGGCGCAGGCGCCGGCGGCGTACAGGCCGGGGATGACCGAGCCGTCGGGTCGCCGCGCCTCGCCGTCCACGCTGACCGAGATGCCGCCGAGGGTGAAGCCGGCGTACAGGGCGACGCCGAGGGTCAGGTCCAGCACCGCCCACGGGCCCTGGGTCTGCGGCGCGAGCCAGTCGGGGTGCTTGTGCAGGTCGGGGTCCTCGCCGCGCGCGGCGTGCTCGTTGTAGCGGGCCATGGTGGCGACCAGCGAGCCCGCGGGCAGGCCGAGGCCGGCCTCCATCTCCTCGACGGTCTCGTAGCCGTCCTTGAGCGGCACCAGCGGCATCTGCGACTCGCCGTAGTGCGCGCTGTCGACGATGAGGTACGCCGACTGCCCGGGCTGCTGCATCACGGCGTGCGAGGTCCGCGCGTGGTAGCTGTCCTCGCTCACGAACCGCTGCCCCTCGCGGTTGACGATCAGCCCCTTCACCAGCGAGGACGGCGGGTAGAACGGAGCGGTGATGAACGGCTCGTCCATGTTCTCCAGGGCCGCGCCGACGGACTCGCCGAGGCGGATGCCCAACCCGTCGTCGTACGTCGATCCGAGGGTGAACAGCTTCGAGCCGAGGGCCGGGGTGTGGCGGGCCACCATGTCCGGGTTCATCACGAAGCCGCCCGCGGCGATCACCACGGCGCCGGCGCGGACCATCCCGGTCTCCTCGAAGGACCGCCACGCCAGGCCGACGACGGAGCCGTCGTCCGACACCACCAGGTTGGTCGCGCCGGTCTCGAAGCGCACCTCGACCCCGGCCTCCTCGACGCGCTGCCGCAGCAGGTCCATGACGATCCGGGTGCCCTCGGTGTCGCCGGGCACCGGCACCTTGTGGCCGCGGGGCGCCGGCGGGACCTGCTCCCGGAACGGCCACACCTTCTCGTTGCCGGTGAACATCAGACCCTGGGTGCCGGGCTGGATGACGGCCTTCTCCGGGTAGAAGGACCGCTCGAACTCGAAGCCGAGGGCCTCCAGCCACGCGAAGTGCTCGACCGATCCCTCGCAGTAGGCGCGGATCTTGTCCTTGTCGGGGTCCTTCGTGGACGCGACCAGGTAGTCGACCATCGCCTCGACGGAGTCGGGATGCCCGGTGGCGACCTGTACCGGCGTACCGCCGCCCAGGTAGAAATGGCCGCCCGACATCGAGGACGTCCCGCCGTGCACGGCAGCGCGCTCCAGCAGCAGCACCCGCGCGCCCGCCCGCGCCGCCTCGAGGGCCGCGCAGCCGCCGGCGATGCCGAAGCCCACCACCACGACGTCGTACGACGGCGCCTCGGCGGGCAGCTCGCTCTCCGGGACGGTGGCGGGGACGGCGAGGCCGGGTGCGGTCATGACAGCAAATGTAGAACATGTTCTACCGATAGACTAGGAGCCCTGCCACCCGACGAAAGCCGAGTGACCGTGACCTTCGATGTCCACCAGCTCGACTCGTTCGTGCTGGTCGGGGCGTCCGTCACCCTCCTGGCGGTGCTGGCCGTGCGGATCTCCTCGCGCGCCGGCCTGCCCAGCCTGCTGCTCTACCTGCTGATGGGCGTCGTGCTGGGGGAGTCCGGATTCGGCATCGCCTTCGAGAACGCCGAGCTCGCGCACGCCCTCGGCTTCGCGGCCCTCGCGATCATCCTCGCCGAGGGCGGCCTGACCACGAGCTGGCGCGAGGCGCGCCCGGCGATGCGGATGGGGCTCTCCCTGGCGACCGTGGGCGTCCTGATCTCGATCGGGGTGGTCGCGGTCGGCGCCCACTTCCTGCTCGGGTTCTCCTGGGAGCTCGCGGTGCTGCTCGGTGCGGTCTGCTCGCCCACCGACGCGGCGGCGGTGTTCTCGGTGCTGCGCGTGGTCCCGCTGCCGAAGCGGATCACCGGCACGCTCGAGGCCGAGTCGGGCCTCAACGACGCGCCGACCGTGGTCCTGGTGACCCTGGTGTCTTCGGGTGCGGTCGGCCAGCACGGCCAGCTCGGCACGACGGGGATCGTCGTCTACGAGCTGGTCGCGGGCGTCGTCATCGGCCTCGCCGCCGGCGTCGGCGGCGCGTGGGTGATGCGCCGCGCCGCGCTCCCGTCCTCCGGCCTCTACCCGATCGCGGTCCTCTGCCTGACCCTGATCGGGTACGGCGCCGCCACGGCCGTCCACGCCAGCGGCTTCGCGGCGGTGTACGTCGCCGCACTCGTCCTCGGCAACACCGACCTCCCGCACCGGGCCGTGACGCGGTCCTTCGTCGAGGGGCTCGCCTGGCTGGCCCAGATCGGCCTGTTCGTGATGCTCGGCCTGCTGCTGTCGCCCGGCCGGATCTCCTGGGGCACGGTCGGCACCGCGCTGGTGGTCGGGATCGTGCTCACCGTCGTGGCCCGCCCGCTGTCGGTCGTGATCAGCTCGGTCGTGCGGCCGATGCCCTGGGCCGAGCTGGGCTTCCTGTCCTGGGCCGGGCTGCGCGGAGCGGTGCCGATCGTGCTGGCGACGATCCCGCTGGCGGAGGCGGTCCCGGGCGCGACCCGGCTCTTCGACGTGGTCTTCGTGCTGGTCGTGATCGACACCCTGGTGACGGCGCCGACGCTGCCCTGGGTCGCGCGGGTGCTCCGGGTGGCCCGTCGCTCCGAGCCGCGGGGCATCGACGTCGAGGCCGCGCCGCTGGACCGGGTGGCGGCGGACCTGCTGGTGGTCACCATCAGCCCGGTCTCGAAGCTGCACGGCGTCGAGGTGGGCGAGCTGCGCCTGCCCGTGGGGGCGAACGTGTCGATGGTGGTGCGCGACGGCGAGACGATGGTGCCGGAGCGGCGTACCTCCCTGCGCCACGGGGACGACCTGATCGTGGTGACCCCGCGCCGGCTGCGGGAGGACACCGAGCGCCGGTTGCGCGCGGTCAGCCTGCACGGCCGCCTCGCGCAGTGGGTGGGGGACCAGCAGGAGCACTAGCCCACCACCGGTGGGTCAGTGCGTGACCTCGACGTCGACGGTGTCGCCCCAGATGCCGTCGACCGTCACGGTCAGGCCGGCGACCCGCGTCGATTGACCCGAGCCCAGCGTGGCCAGGGCCGAGCGGCCCGGCTCCGGGTCGGTGGGCCGCGGGGTGATGGCGAGCGAGGCGCGGCCGTCGGTCACGTCGCGGAGCACCACGAGCACCGGCGTGCCGCCGACGGTTACGTTGGCCGGTCGGGTCACGTTGCGGCCGCCGCTGGCCGGCGCCGGTGTCACCCGGACCTTGCCGGGCGCGGGCTGGAAGTCGGGTACGCCGCCGCCACCGTTGCCGCAGCCGGTCAGCACCAGCAGGAGGAGGGTCGCGAGCACGGCCGCGCGCGGGCCGCTCATCGGTCCTCCTCGACCGGCAGGAGGTCGACGTACACCTTGTCCTCGGTCCGCACCTGCGCGACGTGCCACCGGCCCTGCCCGCATGCGAGCTCCACGCCGGCACGGCAGACGGGGCGCCCGACGACGGCCCCGTCGGGGCCGCGGACCAGCAGCGCGAGGGCGGGGTCGGTGGTGTCGGGGTTGAAGTCGAGTACGCCGAAGCGGCAGCCGTGCCGGTCGGTCACCTGGTGGCCCTGGATGATCCGGGTGCTGCCCGGTGTCTGCTCGGGCATCGTGCTCTCACTCATCTCCCACGCTCACCTCGCCGAAGTGCTGGTGGAAGTCATCCTCGCTGAGGGTGACCTCGTCCGGGATCCCCTCCTGGTTCGATCCCCACGGGTTGCGCAGGGTGACCTTGCCGTCGCCCGCGCTCACCACGACGTACTCGTGGCTGGTCACGAGGTCGTGGTGGTCGGGGAAGGTCTCGTCGCTGTGCAGCCACAGGAAGCCGCTGTGGTGGCTGTCGCTGCCGGCGGTGATCGCGTGGCCTGAGGCCAACAGGCTCTGCAGGTCGGATGCGGAGTAGTCGTCGTCATCGTGCTTGGCGGCGTGCTCGCCGGTCAGGTCCTTGAGGGCGTGGTCGCCGTACCCGCCCTCGATGGAGCTGTAGCCGCCGTTGTACTGCGCGTAGGCCTTCTCGTAGATCTGCACCCACTTGCCGCCACCCGGATCATGGGTGAACGCGGTCTGGTCCCAGCTGTTGGTGGGCAGGGCGGAGTCGACGGTGACCTTCGTGGGCTCGCCGTCGCGGTAGAAGGTCACCGTGTAGGTGCCGTTGCCGTTGTCGTGCACGTGGTCCTGCACGAAGGACGGGTCAGCGTGCACCTGCGCCCCCAGGCCCGCCAGGAACCAGCAGTCGCCGAGGTCGCCCTGCTGGATCTGGGAGGGATCGGTGGAGCCGTAGGGGATCAGCTCGCCGTCGACCCACTTCCAGTGCAGATCCTTCTGGTCCTCGTTGCCTGACCCCTCCGTGCCGCTCATCACCGGCTGGATCTCGGTGAGGTGCTGGGAGAGCCGCTGGGCCTCGAACAGGGGCAGCGTCGGCAGCAGCAGGTTCGCCAGCGCGATCCGCTGGTCGGTCGTCAGGCCGCCGAGCGGCCACCCCGACTTGCCCAGCGCGGTGTTGAAGCGATCCAGGTCCTCATCGCTCATCAGGCCGACGACGATGCCGGCCTCGCTGGGCGACAGGCCGTCGAGGGCCTCGAGCAGCGCGGGGTCCAGGTACGGCTTCGAGCCGCCGGAGGCCGACTTCAGGTCGCCGAGCGCCTTCTGGATCCGCGCCTGTACGTCGGGCGGCAGCCCGGCCAGCACGGCCTTGTAGTAGGCGGCGTAGTCGCCGCTGGTCAGCCCGAGCGAGGGCCAGTCCGAGATCGCCGCCAGCGGGATGAAGCCCTCGCGGAACAGGGTCCTGATCACGTTGCGGTCGTTCGGGTCCGACTTCAGCAGCAGCGCGGTCGAGGCGGCGCTGGCGTCGAGCTGGGCGACGTACTTCTCGTAGGTGCCCTGCAGCGCCGCCTTCTTCTCGCTGCGGATGTGCACCGGGTCGAGCTGGTCCTCGTGGCCCCAGTTCCTGGGGTCGAGCATCGCGAGGTACGGCGCTGCCGCCACGTCGGTGTTCAGCGCCTCGACCTGCTGGTCGAAGGTCTGCGCGGAGGTGCCGAACCGGCGCAGGCAGGCGGCCGCGAGCTCGCCGGCGCAGCTGAGCCGGGTGGCGTGCCCGGCCGCGTCCGCGGGGACCTGCCGGATCTGCTGGAGGTCGCCGACGGTGGCCGCGTCGCTGCGCCGGGCGTCGGTCAGCAGGTCCTTGCCGAGCTGGGCCAGCTGCTGGGCGTGCGCGCTGGGCAGGTTCGCCGCCTCGAGGATGGCCTGCGGGGTGCTCCCGTGCAGATCGCGGAAGTCTTCGAACGGCGATGCCACGGACGTCCTCCACCGGTACCGAGACGCACGGCGCCGGGGCGCGCCGTACCTGGTGACGATGTCCGGCGAACCACGCACTCAAACGCGGAGAGCGCGATCAGTAGTCGGCGGTCGGCTCGCACACGGTCGTGTCGGCCGCGGCCCGGAGGGACGGGAGGCCCTGCTGCACCTTGCCGAAGGCGTCGCCGACCACCACGGTGATGCCGGGGTAGTCGGAGTAGCGGTGGACGACGCGCACGTCGGAGCCGAGGTAGGACGCCACCAGCTCGGTGGCCGCGCCCTTGGGGTTGTCGGTCCAGATCTCCGCGGTCAGCGCCTTGCGCACGTGCGGAGTGTTGCCCCGCTTGCCCGCGGCGAAGCCGAAGTCGGCCAGCTTGGCCTGGGTGCTCTGGGCCAGGCCGACCGTGGTGCCGGCGTTGAGGACGTTGACCAGCACCATCCGCGGCCGGACGCGCTCACCCGCCGCCACCGTGGTGTCCTGGCAGATCGGCACGGCGGCGACCGTGCTGGTCGGGAAGGGCGCGGTCACCTTGTGCCAGGCCCAGGCGGTGGCGAGCACCAGGACGAGCGCGAGCACGCCGATCGTCGCAGTCGACCGACTGCTGGTCTGCAGATCCATGCGGGAGTCCTACCCCTCCATCCGCACGACACGCGCGTGCAGCACATTGCGTTGCTGCAGGGCCGCGCGGAGCGCACGGTGCAGGCCGTCCTCGAGGTAGTACTCGCCCTGCCAGAGGACCACGTGGGCGAACAGGTCGCCGAAGAACGTGGAGTCCTCGTCGAGCAGGGACGACAGCTGCAGGGTGTCCTTGGTCGTGACCAGCTCGTCCAGGCGGACCTGGCGCGGCGGGACCTGGGCCCAGGCCTTCGCCGACAGCCCGTGCTCGGGGTACGGCCGGCCGTCCCCCACCCGCTTGAAGATCACCGTCGGATTCTACGTTCCCGGCTCTACGCTGTGCGCCATGACCGACGCGCAGACGCCCGCGACCCCGGCCACCACGCCGGCCGCGAACCCGATCGAGGCCGCCGTGGCCCCCGGCTACCAGTTCCAGGGCGCCGCCCTCGAGCTCGGCGGCCTGATGGTCGACGCCACGACGTTGACCGGCACCCACATCCGGATCCCGCTCGCGATGCTCAACCGGCACGGCCTCGTCGCCGGCGCGACCGGCACCGGCAAGACCAAGACCCTGCAGCTGCTCGCCGAGCAGATCTCCGCGGCCGGCGTGCCGGTCTTCGCCGCCGACATCAAGGGCGACCTGTCCGGCCTCGCCGTCCCGGGCGAGAGCAGCGACAAGCTGACCGAGCGGGCCAGGTCGGTGGGCCAGGACTGGCAGGCGAAGGGCTTCCCGGTGGAGTACTTCGCGCTGGGCGGGCAGGGCACCGGCGTACCCATCCGGGTGACGGTCTCGGCCTTCGGCCCGCTCCTGCTCTCGCGCGTCCTGGGCCTCAACGAGACCCAGGAGTCCTCGCTGGGGCTGGTGTTCCACTACGCCGACCAGGCCGGCCTGCCGCTGCTCGACCTGGCCGACCTGCGCGCCGTCGTCCAGCACCTGACCAGTGACGAGGGCAAGGCGGACCTCAAGGACCTCGGCGGGCTCTCGTCGGCCACGGCCGGCGTGATCCTGCGCGAGCTCATCGCCTTCGGCGACCAGGGCGCCGACGCGTTCTTCGGCGAGCCCGAGTTCGCCTCCGCCGACCTGCTCGCGGTCACGCCCGACGGCAAGGGCGTCATCAACCTCGTCGAGCTGCCGAACCTGCAGGACAAGCCGGCGGTCTTCTCGACCTTCCTGATGTGGCTGCTCGCCGACCTTTTCCACGACCTGCCCGAGGTCGGCGACTCCGACAAGCCCAAGCTGGTCTTCTTCTTCGACGAGGCGCACCTGCTCTTCCACGACGCCTCGAAGGACTTCCTGGACCAGATCGCCCAGACCGTGCGGCTGATCCGCTCCAAGGGCGTGGGCGTCTTCTTCGTGACCCAGTCGCCGACCGACGTACCGGACGACGTGCTGGCGCAGCTCGCCTCGCGCGTCCAGCACCAGCTCCGCGCGCACACCCCCAACGACGCCAAGGCGCTCAAGGCCACGGTGAGCACCTACCCCAACAGCGCGTACGCCGACCTCGGCGCGGTCATCACCGGCCTCGGCATCGGCGAGGCGATCGTGACGGTCATGGACGAGCGCGGGGCGCCGACGCCGGTCGCCTGGACCCGGCTGCGGGCGCCCGAGTCGCTGATGGGCCCGAACGCCGCCGACGCGATGGCGGCCGCGGTGAAGGCCAGCCCGCTGGCCGCGAAGTACGGCGAGGTCGTGGACCGCGAGTCCGCCCGCGAGATCCTCGCCAAGAAGCTGGAGGAGGGTGCCGCCAAGGCCCAGGAGGCGCCCGCGGGTCAGGCTCCTGCGCCCGCTCCCGCCCCGCCCGCTCCCGCCGGCCCGTCGAAGGGCGAGCAGGCCGGCGAGATCGTGATGAGCGTCGTGAAGTCGTCGGCGTTCAAGCAGTTCATGCGCACCGCCGCGTCCGAGGTCGCGCGGGGCATGTTCAAGACCGGCCGGCGCTAGCGGTCAGGCGGTCCAGCGGAGCGACTCGTCGACGAAGTCGGCGAGCGCGTGGACGCCGCGCAGGTCGCTGCGCTCGCCCATCAGCTTGGCGAGGCCCTGGGTGTGCTTCTCGCGCAGGGCGGCGCGGCGGGCGACCCGCTCGTCGATCGGGGTGGGCTCGGATCCCTGGTGCTGTGCGGTGTTCTCGTTCATGGATCCAGGGTGCGCGCGCCGTCGTACCGGCAGATTGAGCGCGGGTTACCGCTCGGTGACGCGGCCCGTGAGCCCGCTCACGTGGCCGTGGGCTGGCGCGACGCCGCGAACTCCCGCATACTCAAAACTAGAACGTGTTCTTGTTTCGAGCTGCCGCAGTGGGGGACCGATGTACGACTTCGAGGGTGAGAAGGCCGGCCGGGCCGACGGGGCCGACCGGCGTGGCGGTGCACCGCACCGCGCCCTGACGCTGCTGGAGCTGCCGCGCGTCGTCGGCGAGCTCACCGCCTCCAAGGTCGTCGACGCGGTCGCGCCGCGCCGGCCGAGCGGCGAGGGCCGCCCGGTCCTGGTGATCCCGGGCTTCCGGGCCACCGACGGCATGACCGGACGGCTGCGCGGCCACCTCAAGCGCCACGGCTTCCGGGTCCACGGCTGGGGCCAGGGCGCCAACATCGGCCTCACCGACGACCTCGTGGACGGCCTCATCGAGCGGTTCGAGTCCCTGCGCGAGCAGTACGACGAGCCGATCAGCATCGTGGGATGGAGCTTCGGCGGGGTGCTCGCCCGCTGGCTCGCCCACACCTATCCCGACGACGTCCGGCAGGTCGTGTGTCTCGGCTCGCCCTGGCGGGCCGACGGCGAGAGGACCCGTGCCACCGCGATGTTCGAGCGCTCGCGGCGCAAGCACGGCATCTCCGACCGGGCGCGCCCGATGGTCGACCTGCTGCGCGGCCCGGTGCCGGTCCCCTGCACGGCGGTCTGGTCGCGGACCGACGGCATCGTGCCGTGGCGCGGGTGTGCGGTCGAGCCCGCGACCGCGCCGCCGGCCGAGAACGTGGAGGTGCCGAGCAGCCACGTCGGCATGGTGGCGAACCCGCTCGTGCTCGACGTCGTCGTCGACCGGCTCTGCCAGGACCCCGCGGACTGGCGGGGGTTCTCCTGGCGCACCACGCTCGCCCGGAAGTGGGTCGGGGCATGACGGGCGGGGCGCTGGAGGAGCGCGACCCGGCGTACATCGCCGCGGCGCTGCCCCTGCTCAAGGTCGCGATGAAGGGCTACTTCCGGTCCAGGGTGCGCGGCATGGAGCGGGTGCCTGAGGGCGGCGCGCTGATGGTCGGCAACCACTCCGGCGGCATGCTCGCGATGGACGTGCCGATCATCGCCGTGGCCTTCGCCGAGCAGTTTGGCGCCGAGCGGCCGCTGTACTGCCTGGCCCACGACATGCTGTTCACCGGTGTCGCCGGCCCCTTCTTCCGCAAGTTCGGCTTCGTGCCGGCCGACCGCGCCAGCGCCCACGAGGTGCTGGAGTCCGGTGCGGTCACCATCGTCTTCCCCGGCGGTGACTACGACACCTTCCGCCCGACGCTCAAGGCCAACCGGATCGACTTCGCCGGGCGCACCGGCTACGTCCGCACGGCGATCCGCGCCGGCGTACCGATCGTGCCGGTGGTGTCGATCGGCGGCCAGGAGGCCCAGTTCCATATCACCCGCGGGCAGTGGCTCGGCCGGCTCTCGCCCTTGCGCAAGGTGATGCGGACCGACCTGCTGCCGCTGACCTTCGGGTTCCCGTTCGGGCTGATGCCGGCCGGTGTCGGCAACGTCCCGCTGCCCACCAAGATCGTGACCGAGGTGCTCGACCCGATCGACCCGGCGGACTTCGGGCCGGAACCGGACGATGCCGCCGTGGCCGAGATCGACGAGGTCGTGCGCGGCCGGATGCAGGACGCCCTCGACCGGCTCGCGCGCGAGCGGAAGCTGCCGGTGCTCGGATGAGCCTGCGGACCCAGCTCTGGTCGACCGGTCACCTGCTGCGCAGCGGGATGATCGGCCCGATGCGCCCCGACCGGTACGCCGGGATGGCCCGCATCCTGCGCCGCTACGGCCCGCACGCCACGACCGGCTTCGCGCTCGCCGCCAACCGCTGCCCCGACGCGATCGGGCTGATCGACGAGCGCGGGGCGCTGACCTGGCACCAGATCCAGGAGCGGGCCGACGCGCTGGCGGTGGGCTTGGTGGCGGTCGCGGGAGCGAAGCCGGCGTCGGTGGCGATCCTGTGCCGCAACCACCGCGGCTTCGTCGACGCGCTGCTGGCGGCCGGCCGGCTCGGCGTACCGGCGCTGCTGCTGAACACCGGGTTCTCCGGGGCCCAGCTGGCCGACGTGCTGGAGCGCGAGCAGGGCTCGCTGATCGTGTACGACGAGGAGTTCGCGGGGCTGGTCGCCGAGGCGCGGTCGCGGATCCCTGGGCTGACCGAGGTCGTCGCCTGGGTCGACTCCCCGCAGTCCGGCGCGACCGTCGACGCCGTGATCGACGCGCACCGCGGCGAGACGGCGCCCGTGGTCGCGCCGGGTCGGGTGGTGCTCCTGACCTCCGGCACGACCGGGACGCCCAAGGGCGCCAGCCGCAGCGGCGGCGGGCCCGAGGAGCTGGCCGCGATGCTGGAGCGGATCCCGTGGCGCGCCCGCGAGACCGTCGTGGTGGCCGCGCCGACCTTCCACGCCTGGGGCTTCGGGCAGCTGGTGATCGCGGCGACCATGTCCTGCACGGTCGTGCTGCGGCGGCGCTTCGACCCGGAGGCCACGCTCGCGCTCGCCGACCGGCACGGAGCGGCCGGGATCGCGCTGGTGCCGGTGATGCTCGAGCGGATCATGGAGCTGCCCTCGTCGGTGCTCGACCGCTACTCGCTGGCCTCGGTGCGCTTCGTGTCCGCGAGCGGCTCGCGGATGCGCGGCGAGGCGGTCATCGCGTTCATGGACCGCTTCGACGACGTGGTCTACAACAGCTACAACGCCACCGAGGCCGGCCAGATCAGCGTCGCGTCGCCGGCGGACCTGCGGCACGCGCCGGACACGGCCGGGCGGCCGGTGCGGGGCACGACGCTGCGGCTCGTCGATGACCTGGGGCGCGACGTCCCGACCGGGGAGGTGGGCCGGATCCTGGTCCGCGGCGCGTCGGAGTTCGACGGCTACACGGCCGGCGGCGGCAAGGAGTCGCTGGACGGCTACATGGTGTCCGGCGACGTCGGCCGGCTCGACGCGGAGGGCCGCCTCTTCGTCGTCGGCCGCGACGACGACATGATCGTGTCGGGCGGCGAGAACGTCTACCCGGTCGAGGTCGAGCGGGCCATCGGCGAGCTCCCCGAGGTGCGCGAGGTCGTCGTCGTGGGGGTCGCCGACGCGGCGTACGGCCAGCGGCTGGCGGCGTACGTCGTCCCGGTCGGTGCCGGTGCCGTCGACCCGGAGGCGGTGCGGGGCCACGTGCGGTCACGGCTCGCCGGCTACAAGGTGCCGCGCGACGTCGTACTGCTGGAGGAGCTGCCGCGCAACGCGTCGGGCAAGGTCGTCGTACGGGAGCTGCCGGGGGTGTCGGCATGAGCGCGATCGCACGGATGCCGGGTGGGGACGCGGGGTTCCTCTATCTCGAGACCCCGACGATGCACATGCACACCCTCAAGATCGCAATCCTCGAGGCGTCGCCGGACAACACCTTCGCGCGGCTCGTGCCGCTGATGACCGAGCGGCTGCGGATGCTGCCGGCGATGCGGCGTCGCGTGGTGCCGGTGCCGTTCGGGCTGCACCACCCGGTGCTCGTGACGCAGCGGACCATCGACCCGGGGCGGCACTTCTTCCGGCACCGGGTCGGCGGGGACGGCTCGATGCGCGAGCTGGAGCGGCTGATCGGCCGGATCTGCAGCACCCCGCTGGATCGCCGGGTGCCGCTGTGGGAGCTGCACCTCTGCGAGGGCCTGGCCGACGGCAGGGTGGCGATCGTCGGCAAGATCCACCACGCGATGGCCGACGGGCTGGCCGCCAACGCGATGCTCGCCAACATCATGGACGTCAGCTCGACCGACACCCGGACCGGTGTCTACGTCGAGGACGACGACGGCGCCGAGGACCCGAGCCGCAGCCTGCTCGTGCGGCACGCGCTCCGCGACGGGGCGCGGCAGCTGCTGGTGTTCCCGCGGCTGATCGCCAGCACCTTCACGCGGCTGCGGGCGGTCCTGCGCTACCGCCGGGGGATGGACGGCAGTGTGCCGCTGCCGGTCAAGGACGCGCCGCGGACCTCCTTCAACGGCCCGCTCACCCCGCGCCGCAGCTTCGCGACGGCCAGCATGCCGATCGCCGACCTGAAGCGGGTGCGCTCGGTGCACGCCGACATCGCGGGCCTGACCCTCAACGACGTCGTGCTCGGCGTGGTCTCCGGTGCGCTGCGCCGGTGGCTGGACCTGCACGACGAGAACCCGCGCTCCTCGCTGCTCGCCGGCGTCCCGGTCGGCCTCGACGCGCCGGGCGTCGAGCCGCGACTGATGGGCAACAACGTGTCCAACCTGTTCACCACGCTCGCCACCGACATCGACGACCCCGCCGCGCGGCTGCAGGCGATCTCGACGACGACCCGGCACGCGAAGGCCATCTCGCAGACGCTCGGGTCGGCGCTGATGGAGTGGTCGCAGTTCAGCCCGCCGGCGCCGTTCGCGGCCGCGGTGCGCGGCTACTCGCGGATCCGCGGCGCGCGCTTCCACCCGCCCGCGTTCAACGCGATCGTGTCCAACGTCCCGGGCCCGCGCGAGCGGGTGAAGATCGCCGGCGCCCAGCTCGCCGACGTGTTCAGCGTCGGGCCGCTCACCGAGGGCATCGGCCTCAACGTCACCGTGTGGTCCTACGTCGACCGGATGAACTTCTCGCTGCTCGCCTGCCCGGACCTGATGCCGGACGTGCAGGTGCTGGCCGGGCTGCTGCCCGCCGCGCTGGCCGAGCTGCTCGGATCGCCCGAGCCCGGCTCCACCGCGGGCTCCCCGGATCGCGCCGGCTCCACCGACTCGCAGGAGAGTGCATGACCTTCCAGCTCCTCGGCCGCTACGCGCTGGACGGGTTCCGGCGGCTCACCGAGGGCGCGGTGCCGGACGTGGCCGTGCCGCCCGCCGGCGTACCTCTCGAACTGCCGGGCCGGGGGACGACGTACGTCGTGGACCTGCCGGGCCCGTCCCCGGACGCGCCCGTGCTGCTGCTCATGCACGGCATCGCGACCACCGGGCCGCTGACCTGGTTCGCGGTCCTCGCCGAGCTCGCGGAGCGCTACCGGGTGGTGACCTTCGACCAGCGCTGGCACGGGCGCGGCATCCGCTCGGCGGGCTTCTCGCTCGACGACTGCGCGGACGACGGCGTCGCCGTCCTCGACGCGCTCGGCATCGCCAGGGCGGTGGTCGTCGGCTACTCGATGGGCGGCGCGAGCGCCCAGGTGCTGTGGCACCGGCACCCGGACCGGGTCGCCGGGCTGGTGCTCTGCTCCACCGCCGCCCAGTGGCAGGGGCACCTGGGGGAGCGGATCTTCTTCGCGACCCTGCGCGCCCTGAACCTCGGGCTGGCCGAGGTCGCCGCCGACCGGGTGGGAGCCCACCTGGAGGGCGTCGCCCCGCCTGTCGCCGAGCTGGCCCTGCGCGACTGGTGCCTGGCCGAGCTGCGCACCACCAGCCTGTGGTCGCTGCCGGTCGTCATGGCCGAGCTGGGGCGGTTCGACTCGACGGGGTGGATCGGTGCGGTCGGCGTACCGACCGGGGTGCTGGTAACGGCCCGCGACCACGCGATCCCGACCGCGCGGCAGCGCGAGCTGGCGGGCCGGATCCCGGACGCGGTCGTGCGGGAGTCGCCGGGCGGTCACACCTCGCTGATCTTCGACCTGGACCGCTGGCGGCCGGTGTTCCTCGACCTCATCGACGAGGTCGTCAGGTTGAGCGAGGCGTTTTCCGACCGCTCAGCCTGACGACCCGAGGGACCGGGCGGCCCGGACCCCGCTGGCCAAGGCGCCGTTCATGGTGCCGGAGTCCTCGGGGTCGGTGTACTCGCCCGCCAGCACCACGGTGCCGACCGGCTCGGTGAGCAGCGCGTTCGCGGTCTCGGTGTGGCCGACCAGGACGTGGGAGTAGCCGCCCGCGGTCCAGGGCTCGCTCGCCCAGTCGGTGAGCAGGGCGTGCTCGGGCCGCAGCCGGAGGTCGTGGCGCAGCGTGCGGACCTCCTCGGTCCAGCGTTCCGGGCCGTGCTCGACGCCGAGCGCGGTGCGCGCGGCGTCGCCGCCCGCGAAGGCGGAGACCGCTGCCAGGCCGGCCCGGCCGGAGTAGTCCAGGGAGTTCCAGGCCCACCACGCGTGCTGCGGGTGCTGGACCCCGCGCGCACGGTTGCGCGTGGCGGGCAGCGACAGCTTCGCGGCCGTGCCGGTGGCGACGTGCGCCAGGCCCTCGCGCCACCGGTCGGGGAACCCGTCGGTCCAGGCGAGGGTGTCCAGCAGAGCGAGAGGTACGGCGACCACGACCCGGTCCGCCGGCACGGTGCTGCCGTCGGCGAGCCCGACGCCGTCGCCGCCGATGGTCGTCACCGCGGCTCCGAGACGGACCGATCCGAGCCGGTGCGCGAGCTCCTGGCTGATCTGCTGGTTGCCGCCGACGACCCGCCCGGCGCCGTCGATCCCGGCCGCCTCGGCGCGCGCGACGTGGAAGCGCGCGCTCGCCCGGGCCGGGTCGCCCGCGGTCGAGGTCACGATCCGCAGGTAGGCCGGGTCCTCGGCGTACCGCTCACCGAGAGCCGCCTCGAACGCCTCGCTCACCGAGCAGTCCTCGGGCGGGATCTCCTTGCTGACGGCCTCGAGGGTGCTTTCGAGCTCGTCCAGGCCGGGCAGCCGACCGCGGACCATCCGGCGGTGGAAGCTGACGCCGTGCGGGGCGATCGGCAGCCCGAGGTCCGCGCAGAACCGGCGGATGGTGTGCTGGTCGGCGTCGATCCACTCGCCGCCGCGCTCGACCACGACACCGGGGGCGATCTCGTGGGACCACGTGCGGCCGCCGACGCGGTCGCGGGCCTCGAGCACGGTCACGTCGTGGCCGTCGGCGGACGCGGTCCAGGCCGCAGCGAGCCCGGCCAGGCCGGCACCGACAACCACGATCCTCATCTGCCGAGTATCGGCGAAGTCGGCCGCCGAGAACAGCCTTGTGATTCCCTACCCGGTCAGGTAAGTCCGCAGCCCCGCCATCGTCTGCTCCAGGATCTCCAGCAGGTCGGCGTCCTCGGCGGGCAGCCAGAGCTCGTAGGCGGTCAACGCCAGCGACAGGCTGACCTGCCCGGCCAGCAGCGGCTCGGGGTCGGTCGGCAGGCAGCCGCGGCGGGCGGCGACGTACTCCGCGATGACGGCCCGCCAGGCGGCGTACTGGTGCACCGAGTGGGCCTGCAGCTCGGGAGTGCGCAGGATCAGCCGCATCCGCTCGCGGTGGTGCTCCCCGGCCTCCGCCGGGAACCGGTTGAACTCCAGGACCCCGCGGTGCACCGCCTCGTGCACGGCCGCGCCCGCGGGCATGGCCCCGAGCAGGGAGCGGAACCCCTCGAGGGTGCGCGCGAAGCGGCCCCACGGGATGTCGTTCTTGCTCGGGTAGTAGCGGAAGAGGGTACGTCGCCCCACGCCGACCTCGGTCGCGATCGCCTGCAGGGTGGTGGCCGCGAAGCCGTCGCGCGCAAACAGCGAGAAGGCGGCCTGCTCGATGTCGGCGTGCGTCGTGGCGCCCCGCCGACCGCGCGTGCTGGAGACGTCCCGACCGGTCGACACCTTGGGAAAACTATCGATCCGGCGAGCCCCTGAACCCCTCCGTTCGGCGGGTCTATTTGGCCACCGGTGCCAATAGCGTCGGCGGGGTCAGATCACCCAGGAACAGCGCAGGAGAGAGGAGCCGAGATGGACAACATGGACAAGATCGAGGAGCAGCACAGCAGCGCCGACGTCGCCGAGGACCTGATCGAGGAGGTCTCGATCGACGGCATGTGTGGCGTGTACTGATGGACGCGATGCTGGGAGAGCCGTGGGCGCTGTCGCCGTCGGTGGCGCTGCGGCCCGAGCCGTTCGGCGCGCTGGCCTACCACTTCGGGAACCGGAAGCTGACCTTCCTGAAGCGCCCTGAGCTGGTCGCGGTGGTGCGGGGTCTCGGTGAGGCGCCCGACGTACGGACCGCGCTCGAGGCCGCGGGTGTCCCGGCCTCCCAGCACGCGGCGTACGCCGCCGCCCTCCGCGGCCTGGCCGCGACCGACATGATCCGCCCGCGAGCCATCGAGGAGAGCGTCGCATGACCACGATGATCGAGCGCCCGCAGACCGGGCCGCTGGTGCAGCAGTTCGAGTACGGGCTGGACGCCCCGATCTGCCTGACCTGGGAGCTGACCTACGCCTGCAACCTGGAGTGCGCCCACTGCCTGTCCTCCAGCGGCCGCCGCGACCCGCGCGAGCTGTCCACCGAGCAGTGCAAGGCGGTGATCGACGAGCTGCAGCGGATGCAGGTCTTCTACGTCAACATCGGCGGCGGCGAGCCGACGATCCGCCCGGACTTCTGGGAGCTGCTGGAGTACGCCGTGGATCACCAGGTCGGCGTGAAGTTCTCCACCAACGGGGTCCGCATCACCCCCGAGCGCGCGGCGTTCCTGGCCTCCACCGACTACGTCGACGTGCAGATCTCTCTCGACGGCGCGACCGCGGAGGTCAACGACTACGTCCGCGGCCCCGGCTCCTACGACATGGCCCTGCGCGCCCTGGCGAACCTGCAGGAGGCCGGCTTCGAGGACGCGAAGATCTCGGTGGTCTGCACTCGGGAGAACATCGGCCAGCTCGACGAGTTCAAGGCGCTCGCGGATCGCTTCGGCGCGACGCTGCGGCTGACCCGGCTGCGGCCGTCCGGTCGCGGTGCGGACGTGTGGGACGAGCTGCACCCGCTCCCCGAGCAGCAGCGCGAGCTCTACGACTGGCTGATGGCCCACGGCGAGGACGTGCTGACCGGGGACTCGTTCTTCCACCTGGCCGCGTTCGGCGAGTCCCTGCCCGGGCTGAACCTGTGCGGCGCGGGGCGGGTGGTGTGCCTGATCGACCCCGTCGGGGACGTGTACGCGTGCCCCTTCGCGATCCACGACGACTTCCATGCGGGCAACCTGCTCGAGGGCGGCTTCCAGCAGGTCTGGCAGACCTCGCCGCTCTTCACCGAGCTGCGGTCCCCGCAGACCGGTGGCGCCTGCTCCTCGTGCCAGTTCTTCGACTCGTGCCGGGGCGGCTGCATGGCGGCGAAGTTCTTCACCGGCCTGCCGCTGGACGGCCCCGACCCCGAGTGCGTCCAGGGGTACGGCGAGCACGCCCTGGCCGGCGACAGGACCATCCCCGCGGCGTCCCAGGACCACTCCAAGACCAACCCGACCCGCAACCAGCCGGTGATGCTCCAGCTGCTCACCCGCCCGCCCGTGTCGGCGTGCGCCGAGAGCCCCCTCGCCGGCTTCGACCCCGAGAGCTGAGAGACGATGAAGATCGAGAACCCCTGGAAGCAGAACCCCTGGTTCGAGTCGGTCGCGGTCGCGCAGGAGCGCGCGAGGAGGCGGCTGCCGCAGCCGGTGTACGGCGCCCTCGTGGCCGGCTCCGAGCGCGGCCAGTCCGTGACCGACAACCAGGCCGCGTTCGCCGAGCTCGGGCTCGCCCCGCACGTGGTCGGCCAGCAGCCCGAGCGCAGCCAGGCCACCACGGTCTTCGGGCAGCAGATCGGGCTGCCGGTGATCATCAGCCCCACCGGCGTACAGGCCGTGCACCCCGACGGTGAGGTCGCCGTCGCGCGTGCGGCAGCAGCCCGGGGCACGATCATGGGCCTGTCGAACTTCGCCTCCAAGTCCGTCGAGGAGGTCTGCAGCACAGGCGCGACGACCTTCTTCCAGATGTACTGGACCGGCGACCGCGACACGATGATCCAGCGGATGCAGCGCGCTCACGCGGCCGGCAGCAAGGGGCTCATCGCCACCCTCGACTGGTCCTTCTCGATGGGCCGCGACTGGGGCAGCCCCGAGATCCCGGAGAAGGTCGACCTGAGGACGATGGTCCGGATGGCGCCCAAGGTGGCGACCAAGCCGCGGTGGCTCTGGCAGTTCGGGCGCACCGGGGAGATCCCGGACCTGACCGCGCCGAACCTCGCACCCCCGGGCCAGACCAAGGGCCCGACGTTCTTCGGTGCCTACTACGAGTGGATGACCACCCCGCCGCCGAGCTGGGACGACGTGGCATGGATGCGCGAGACGTGGGCGCAGATCTCCGGCACCCCGTTCGTGCTCAAGGGCGTGTGCCGGGTCGACGACGCGCTGCGTGCGGTCGACGCCGGCGTCGCGGGCATCTCGGTGTCCAACCACGGCGGCAACAACCTCGACGGCACCCCGGCCGCGATCCGGATGGTCCGCCCCATCGCCGAGGCGGTCGGTGAGCAGATCGACGTGGTGATGGACGGCGGCGTACGACGCGGCTCGGACGTGGTCAAGGCCCTCGCGCTGGGCGCCAAGGCGGTGCTCATCGGCCGTGCCTACCTGTGGGGCCTGGCGGCCAACGGCCAGGCCGGCGTGGAGAACGTCCTCGACGTGCTGTCCGGGGGCATCGACTCGGCCCTGCGCGGCCTCAGCCTCTCCTCCACCGCCGAGCTGCGGCCCGAGCACCTGCTCATCCCGGACGGCTTCGACCGCGCCCTCGGCGTACCGACGCCGGTCCCGGTGGGGTGAGTGCGGTGGCGACCCGGCTCTCCTCCGCCGTGTGGCCCGAGCTCGAGGGGGACCTGGTCGTCCTGGTGCCCGTCGGGTCCATCGAGCAGCACGGCCCGCACCTGCCGCTCGACACCGACACCGCGATCGCCGAGGCCGTGGCCGCGGGCGCGGCTGCGGAGCTGGCGGCCGGGGGGCGCCGGGTCCTGGTCGCGCCCGCGCTGAGCTACGGGTCGAGCGGGGAGCACCAGGACTTCGCCGGCACCAGCTCGATCGGCACCAGCGTCCTCCACGACGTCCTCGTCGAGCTCACCCGCTCGATGCGGACCTGGGCCCGGCGGGTGGTCTTCGTCAACGCCCACGGCGGCAACGTCGCGGCCCTGCGCGGCGCAGCCCGGCAGCTGGTCGACGAGGGGCACGACGTCGCGTGGATCCCGTGCGCGACCGAGGAGGTCGACCTGCACGCGGGCCGCACCGAGACCTCGCTGATGCTGCACCTGCGCCCCGCCGACGTCCGGCTGGACCGGGCCGAGGCCGGGAACACCGCCAGCCTGCGGCAGCTCCTGCCGTGGATGATGCAGGGCGGGGTGAAGGTCGTGTCGGCGAACGGGGTCCTCGGCGACCCGGCCGGCGCGAGCGCCCAGGAGGGGGCCGCGATCCTCGCCGGGATGGTCCGGGACGTCGTCGGCCTGGTCGGAGCCCCCGCCCTGTCAGCCGTGCCATGAGCCGGGTGGTCCTGGTGACCGGGGCCGCCGGCGGCATCGGCGCAGCGACCGTGCACCGGCTCGCGGCCGAGGGTCACCACGTCCTGGCCGTCGACAACCGCGGCTGCGCCCTTGAGCGGCTGGCCGGGTGCGCGCGGGTGGTGACGAGGGTGGCCGACGTGCGCGACCGGACAGCGCTCGCCGACTGCGTCGAGGACGCCCGCGACCGGTGGGGACGGCTGGACGCGGTGGTGGCCGCGGCGGCGGTCGTCGCCGGCGGCGTACCGCTGTGGGACACGCCGGACGCCGACCTGCAGCTGCTGTGGGACGTCGACGTCCGCGGCGTGTGGAACACCGCAGCCGTGGCCGTGCCCGCGATGCTCGCGAACCCCGAGCCCGCGGGCTGCCGGTTCGTCGCGATCGCCTCGGCCGCGGGCAGTCACGGGCTCTACCGGCTCGCCGCCTACAACGCCGCCAAGCACGCGGTCGTCGGCCTGGTGAAGGGCCTGGCGGCCGACCTGGTCGGCACCGGCGTCACCGCCTGCGCCGTCTCCCCGGGCTCGACGCGTACGCCGATGCTGCGGGCGACCGCCGCCCTCTACGGGATGCCCGACGTGGACGCGTTCGCCGGCAACCAGCTGCTGCACCGGATCCTCGAGCCGGCCGAGGTCGCCGCCACGATCGCCCACTGCGCCGGCCCGGACGGCGCCCTGCTCAACGGCTCCGTCGTCCACGCCGACGGAGGCTTCGCGCCATGACCCGTGTGCTCCCCGACGGGTTCGAGGTCCGGCTGCGGCCCGACGTGCTGCACGCCGACGGCGGCGCGGTCCTGGTCGGCGGGTCGCCGACGACGTCGCTGCGGCTCTCCGGTGCCGCGCGGGACCTCATCGCCGGAGCCGGGGTGCGGGTGCGCGACGCCCGGTCCGACCTGCTGGCCCGCCGGCTGCTCGACGCGAACCTCGCCGATCCCGTCCTCGGGCACCACGGTGCCGAGGACCTGACCGTGGTGATCCCGGTGCGCGACCGCGCCGACCAGCTCGACCGGTGCCTCGCGGCACTGCGGCCGCTGCCGGTGGTCGTGGTCGATGACGCGTCCCTGGACCGGCGGGCCGTGGCCGACGTCGTACGCCGTCACGGCGCGCGGCTGGTGTCGCTGCCCGACAACCGGGGCCCCGCGGGCGCCCGCAACGCCGGCCTGGCGGTCGTCGACACCCCGCTGGTCGGGTTCGTCGACTCCGACGTCGTCGTCGATGCCGCGACGCTCCGCGAGCTCGCTCGCCACTGCGCCGACCCTCGCGTCGCCCTGGTGGGCCCGACCGTCGTCGGTCGCCCGCGGTCCGCCCGACCCCGCTGGTTCGAGCGGTACGACGCCGCGGCGTCCTCCCTCGACCTCGGCTCGCGTCCGTGCTCGGTGCGCCCGGGCGCGGCGGTCGGCTGGCTGCCCTCGGCCTGCCTGGTCGGCCGCACGGCCCTGCTCGGCGAGGGCTTCCGCGAGGGCTGGCGGGTCGCGGAGGACGTCGACCTGGTGTGGCGGCTGGTCGAGGCGGGGCACGTCGTCCGCTACGACCCGTCGTGCGTGGCGCGGCACGACACCCGCACGACGGTGGCTGACTGGCTGGGCCGCAAGTTCCTCTACGGGACCGGCGGCGCCCCGCTCGCCACCAGCCACGGCGACAAGGTCGCACCCGCGGTCCTCTCGGTGCCGATGGCGATCAGCGCAGCGGCTCTGCTGCAGCGCCGCTGGTGGTCGGTGCCGGTCGCCGCCGTCGGTGTCGCGTCCACCGCCCGCCGCCTGGCGGAGGTCCTGCCCGTCGACGAGGGATCCCGTGGTCTGGCCGCGCGCCTGTCCCTGCGCGGCCTGGGCTGGGCGGTCCGGCAGGAGGCCGGCCTGCTGCTGCGGCACTGGTGGCCGGTGGGGCTCGTGGGTGCGGTGGTCAGCGCGAAGGCGCGGCGGGCGGTCGCCACGGCCGTGCTGCTCGACCTCGCCCTGTTCCTCCGGGAGCGCACCGGGGTCCATCCCGCCACCGCGCTGGTGGCCCGGCGCCTCGACGACCTCGCCTACGGGTCGGGGCTGTGGTGGGGCGCCATCCGCCGCCGCGACCCCGGCTGCCTGAAGGTCCGGTGGCTGCGCCACCGCGGCTGATCCGGGTTCAGGACGGCTGGTGGGTCGCCTGATCGGTGCGGGCCGTCCAGCGCTGCTCGATCCGGCCGAACCGCCAGATCGCCGCGGCGACGCCCCAGACGACGAGGAAGACGACGACCACCACATAGCCGGCCGTCTGCAGGTCGACCTGGTCCGCCCATCCCCACACACCGTCGTGGAGCCCGAACGTCCGGCCCAGCAGCTGGATCACGATCTGCAGGCCGATGAAGAGCGCCAGGAACACCGAGAGCGCCGTCATCGTCAGGTTGTAGTAGACCTTGCGCACCGGCCGGACGAACGCCCACCCGTAGGCGCGGCACATGAGCACGCCGTCCACGGTGTCCAGCAGGGCCATGCCGGCGGCGAACAGCAGCGGCAGCGACAGCATCGCCCACACCGGCAGGTGCGCGCCGCCCGCCGACACCGCCAGGACCAGCAGGCCGATCTCGGTCGCGGTGTCGAAGCCGAGACCGAACAGCAGGCCGAGCGGGTACAGCTTCCACGGCCGGTCCACGCGGCGCAGGGCCCGGCCGAGCAGCCGGTTCAGCAGACCGCGGTCCGACAGCAGCTGCTCGAGCCGCCCCTCGTCGTACCGTCCCCGGCGCAGGTCGAGGAAGACCCGGGTGACGTTGACCAGGACGCCCAGGTTCAGCAGGCCGATCAGCAGCAGGAAGCTGCCCGAGACGCCCGCGCCGATGACGCCCGTCCACACGTGCAGGGCCGAGCCGGGATCCCGCAGCGGGCCGGCGAAGGCCCGGACGCTCGTACACAGCAGCAGCGTCATCGCGAACACCACGCTGGAGTGCCCCAGGGCGAAGAAGAAGCCGGTGGAGTACGGCGTACGACCGCGACGGACCATGGCGCGCGTGGCGTTGTCGATCGCCGCGATGTGGTCGACGTCGAAGGCGTGCCGCAGGCCCAGGGAGTAGGCCAGCGCGCCGGTGCCCACGCCGATCGCGGAGCCGCCGGCCACGTCGTGGCGCGTGGTGCACGCGAGCAGCAGCCCGAGACCGGCGGCGTGCAGCCCGACGACGACCGCGGCCATCGCGGCGAGCTGCGGCTCGACGCGGATGCGGATCCGACGGACACTGCTCGAGACTGCCTGGGACATCGCTGCTCCTCCTGGTCGGGACCTCGACGCTATTGCGAATCCCTTGCAGCTGGACCGTCCGGCGCGGCCGGTCTCCCCGCCTGATCGGGCAGGTGCCCCTGCCCGCCGAACGCAGGGTGTGGCGCCGCAGGCGCGTCGGCAGAGTGACGCGAAACACGCCCCTCAGGAGGAGCCCACCATGTCCCATTCCGAGTCCCCTGCAGCACCCGCCCCCGTGCCGGAGGGCAACCCCGCCGTCATCGGCGTACCGACCTTCCTCGTCGGCTCGGTCGCCCTCGGCCTCGTGCTCGTCGGCTTCGTGCCCGCACCCGCCGCAGCCGCGTCCATCCCGATCATCGCGACCGCTACCGCCTTCGGTCAGATCGTCTCCGCTCTGTGGGCCTCGCGCCTGGGCCAGAACGCGGTCGCAGCCATCTTCGGCGTCTTCGCCGGCTTCTGGAGCAGCTACGCCGCGCTGGTGCTCGGCCTCACCCACGGCTGGTTCGCCATCCCGGCCGCCTCGGCGCTGCGCGTCCAGGAGCTGTTCCTCGGCTCCTGGCTGGCCGTCATCGTGCTGCTGACCCTGGCGTCGCTGCGGCTGCCGCTGGCGTTCACCGTCCTCTTCGCGCTCGTCGACTGCGCCCTGCTGCTGGTGCTGCTCGGCACCTCGCAGGGGAGCACGACGCTGACCCACCTCGGTGGCTACGCGGTCTTCTCGTTCGTGGCCGTCGGTGCGTACCTGTTCGTCGACGCCATGGCCCAGGCGACCGGTGGCAAGCCGCTGCCGATGGGGGCGCCCGTCCTGCGCTGAGTGCTGTCGTCGAGTGCTGTCGCCGTGCCCTCGGGTCGGCGTGGGGCCGTGGTGCGGAGAAGTCCGCAGCACGGCCCCTTCCGCGCTTCTCCGGGGCTGTTCGACGGCACCTGTCCGACCGGACGGGGAGGGTCCGATCCGTCCGGTGAGCACGGGCTCCTCACGCCGGATGGTTTGCGTTTCCCGTCCTCCCCACGGGGGTGTGACCGGCCTTACGTTCCGAGACGTCACCAGTCCACAACAGGAGGTTTCCCATGCAGGTTGACGAACTGCTCAAGCCGTTCCCGATCAAGGAGTTCCACCCGTTCCCGCGGGCGCTCCTCGGCCCCGGCGCGCACGAGATGATCGGTCCCGAGGCGATCAAGCTGGGCTTCCAGAAGCCTCTGGTCATGACGTCGGGCCTGCGCGGCACCGACGTGGTCCAGAAGATCGTGGACTCGCTGAAGTACCACGGGCTCGAGGCCGTCGTGTACGACAAGGTCGAGTCCAACCCCAAGGACTACAACGTCATGGACGCCGTCGCGCTCTACCAGCAGAACAAGTGCGACTCGTTCATCTCCATCGGCGGCGGCTCCTCGCACGACGCCTGCAAGGGCGCGCGGATCTCCGTGGCGCACGACGGTCGCAACGTCAACGAGTTCGAGGGCTTCAACAAGTCCGAGAACCCGAAGAACCCGCCGCACATCGCCGTCTCGACGACCGCGGGCACCGGCTCGGAGACGTCGTGGGCCTACGTCATCACCGACACCACGACCGACCCCGACAACCCGCACAAGTACGTCGCCTTCGACGACGCCTCGGTCGCCACGCTGGCCATCGACGACCCGGTGCTCTACTTCGACTGCCCGACCGACTACACCGCCCAGTGCGGCTTCGACGTCCTGGCGCACGCCTCCGAGCCCTACGTCTCCCGGCTCAACTTCGAGCCGTCGCTGGGCAACGCGATCCGCGCCATCAAGCTGACCGCGGAGAACCTGCGGGAGGCCGTGTGGAACGGCCAGGACCTCAAGGGCCGCGAGGGCATGATGTACGCCCAGTACATCGCCGCTCAGGCGTTCAACTCCGGCGGCCTCGGGATCATCCACTCGATCTCGCACGCGGTCAGTGCCTTCTACGACACCCACCACGGCCTGAACAACGCCATCGCGCTGCCGCGCGTGTGGGCGTTCAACATGCCGGCGGCGTACGGCCGCTTCGCGGAGATCGCGGAGGCCATGGGCATCGACACCCACGGCATGACCAAGCCGCAGGCCGCCGACGCGGCCCTGGCCGCCGCGATCCGGCTGCTGCGCGACGTGGGCATCCCGGAGAGGTTCACCGACGTCACCCAGGACTCGTACTCGAAGAACCGCCTGGGCCAGGGGCCCACGCAGTACTACGCGAACGCCAAGGTGATCAGCGGCGACGCCGCCGACGTGGACCGGATCACGAACCACGTCCTCGGCGACGCCTGCACCCCGGGCAACGCCAAGGAGTGCACCTTCGAGACGGTCCGGCCGGTGGTCGACCACTGCATGAACGGCGACCTGGACGACCTCCTGTCCTGATCCGTCCTGATCGCGTACGACGCGGTCCGGCCCGGGTGCCGCACTGACCCCGGGCCGGACCGAACCACCCCCTGATCCAGAAGGAGTCCCGCGTGTCCAGCCAGCTCGCCGCCGTATCCACGCCCCATCCCGGTTTCACCGACGTCGCGGACGTGGTCGCCCAGTTCTCCGACCACGGCTACCTGGCCGACGAGCGCCTGGCCACGACCGTGTTCCTGCAGACGCGGCTGGACAAGCCGGTCCTGCTCGAGGGCCCGGCCGGTGTCGGCAAGACCCAGCTCGCCAAGACCCTCGCCGAGGTCACCGGCCGCCGGCTGCTGCGGCTGCAGTGCTACGAGGGCCAGGACGAGACCACGGCCCTCTACGAGTGGGACTACGGCCGTCAGCTGCTCTACACCCAGCTGCTGCGCGAGAAGGTCGGCGCGCTCGTCGCCGACGAGCCCGACCTCGGTGCGGCCGTCGACCGGCTCGCCGGTGAGGAGAGCGCGTTCTTCTCCGAGCGGTTCCTCGCCCCGCGCCCGTTGCTCGAGGCGGTGCGCTCGCCCGAGCCGGTCGTGCTGCTGATCGACGAGGTGGATCGCGCTGACGAGGCGCTGGAGGCGGTGCTCCTCGAGCTGCTCGCGGAGTACCAGGTCTCCGTGCCCGAGCTCGGCACCTTCACGGCCCGGCACGCGCCGTACGTCGTGCTCACCTCCAACAACACCCGCGACCTCTCCGCGGCCCTCAAGCGGCGGTGCCTGCACCTCTCGCTCGACTACCCGGACGCGGCGCGGGAGCTGGAGATCATCCGCTCCAAGGAGACCGGTCTCGACGACGCGCTCGCGCGGCACCTGGTCGAGGTCGTGCGCGGCCTGCGCGAGCTGGACCTCCGCAAGGCGCCCAGCATCTCCGAGACGGTCGACTGGGCCCGCACGCTCGCCGTCCTGGGGGCGAGCGAGCTCACCGCGGAGGTGCTCTCCTCGACCGCGAACGTGGTCGCCAAGTACGACCGGGACCTGCGCCGCACCCTCGAGGCGCTGCCGCGGCTCGTCGACCCGAACGCCGAGGTGCCGGACCACCTCGATCACGGGCACGGTCACGGGCATGGCCACGGGCACGGTCAGCACGACCACGGTCAGCACGACCTCGCCGAGGGTGAGCCCGACGGCGCCGCCGTACGCCGGGCGATGGATGCGCCGGGACGTCACGACGACGCCTACTACGGCACCGGGAGGCTCGGCCCCTCGCGGCCCGTCCCGGCCGGCCAGGGCACGCGCTCGTTCGCCGCCCGTCGGCCCTTCTGAGGACGGCGACCATGGACGGCGCGCTGCACCGGTTCGTGCGGCTGCTGCGGCTGCACGGCATCCGGATCGGCATCTCCGAGGTGGCGGACGCCTCGCGGGCGTGCGCCGTCCCCGGCGTCCTCGCCGACCGCGAGGTGCTCCGCAGCGCGCTGCGGGTCTGCCTGGTCAAGGACCGTCGCGACGAGGCGGCGTTCGACCGGGTCTTCGACCGGTTCTTCCGGCTGGTGCCGGTGGTCCCGGCCGCCGACGATCACGGCCACTCGCACGCGCACGACGACCTCGACGACGACGGCCGGCTCGAGCAGTTCGTGCTGTCGGAGGAGCCCGGCAGGACGCCGGACCAGGGGCACAGCCACGGCAAGCCCCAGGACATCCGCGACTACTTCGACCCCGACGACCTGGCCCAGCAGTACAACCTGCACCAGGAGGCCAACAAGCTCGACATGGCCGCCATGACCGACGAGGTCGTGCTCTCCAACGACACCCCCCAGTCGGCCGAGCAGGCCGCGCGGGTCCAGCTCGACACGAGCCGGCTGCACAACCCCGGCCGGCCCGGGAAGCTCAACGAGCATGCCGGGACCCGGCTCGACGTCGAGCTCACCGTTGCCGAGGAGCTGGCGCTGCTGGCGTGGCTCGACGACCCCGAGCAGGTCGAGGGCGCGACTATCGCGCCGGACGAGATCGCGGCCCTTCGTGAGGCGCTGTCGGGGCTGCTGGACGGGCTCCCCGAGGCGCTGCGGCACCACCTCGAGTCGCTGATGGCGACCGACGCGAGCATCGAGTCGCGCGAGGTGGAGGCCCGTGCCCTCGAGCTGGTCGGGGAGCAGGAGCGGGCCGACCTGGAGGACGCCCTGCGGCGCCTGATCCGCAGCCTGCACGGGGCTCCTCGGGCCCGACGCAAGGTGTCGGCCCGGGGCTCCATCGACGCGTCCCGGACGATGCGGCGCAACCTGCGCCACGACGGCGTGCCCTTCCGGCCGGTGACCGTCGCGCGGGTCGCCGACCGGCCCCGGCTGCTCGTGCTCGCCGACGTCTCGCTGTCGGTGCGCGCCGCCGCCCGCTTCACCCTGCAGCTGGTGCACGGACTGCAGGGGATGGTCGGCCACGTCCGCACCTTCGCGTTCGTCTCCGACCTCGCCGAGGTCACCGACCTGTTCGCCGAGCACCCGATGGAGGAGGCCCTCTCCCTGGTCGTCTCGGGCCTGCCCGCCGGCGGCGTGCTGGACGTCGATGCCGACTCCGACTACGGATCGGCCTTCGGCACCTTCCTCGAGGAGTACGGCGGAGCCATCAACCGCCGCACGACGGTGATCGTGCTCGGAGACGGTCGCAGCAACGGCAACGAGCCGGGCCTGCGCGCCTTCGAGGAGATCACCCGGCGCGCGCGGGAGACCATCTGGATCACCCCGGAGCCGCGCTGGTCGTGGCGGCTCGGCGCGTGCGACCTCCCGGCGTACGCCACCTTCTGCGACCGCGTCCACGTCGTCCGCGACCTCGCCGGCCTCGACCTGGTCACCGCGCACCTCGGGGAGGTCGTGCGGTGACGGTGATCGACCCGCTGCCGCGGGCGACGCCCGGGCGCTACCGCGACCATGTCGTCGAGGTGGTGCGGGGAGGAGCGGTGCCGTCGTACGCCCGGCGTACCGCCTCCTTCGCGCACTGGAGCGAGGCCGGCCGGCTCCACCTGGCGCACGCGCTCGAGCGCGACGCGATCGACAACGACCTGGCCGGCCGGGTCGCCGCCGAGCTCTTCGCCGGCGAGCTGGAGGGGAGCGAGCTGTTCGAGCGGCTGCTCACCGGGATCGTCGTGTCCTCCGCCCCGGACCCGCTCGACGCGTGGGAGACCTTCTACCGCAACACCCTCGCCGGCCTGGAGCGCCTGGCCGACGCCCACCCCGCCAGCGGTACGCCGCCGGAGGGCTCGCTCGCGGGCTACGCGCCGGTCTACCGCCGCGCCCGCGCGCTGGTCGGTCCCGGCACGGTGCTCGAGCTCGGCAGCTGCTTCGGCTTCTTCAGCCTGCAGCTCGCCCGCGACCACGCGGTGACCGCCAGCGACCTCACCGCCAACACGGTGGGGCTGCTGGGCCGGGTCGCCTGCCGGCTCGGCACCGCGCTGGACACAATCGTCTGCGACGCGTCCGCGGTGCCGCGGCCGGACCGGTCCTACGACACGGTCGTGGCGCTGCACCTGCTCGAGCACCTCGACCCGGCCACGGGTGCCCGGGTGCTCGCCGAGATGCAGCGGCTGGCCGAGCACCGGGTCGTGGTCGCCGTACCGTTCGAGGACGAGCCGAGCCCGGAGTTCGGGCACGTGCGGGTCTTCACCCTCGACGTCCTCGCCGAACTGGGCGAGGAGAGCGGCTGGGACTGGCGGGCCGACGAGCACCACGGCGGCTGGCTGGTCCTCGACCGCCCGCCGAATCCCTAGCCCCGGCCCCGCGAATCAAGCGTTGTGGCCCGCCGAGATCACGATCTCGGTGGGCCACAACGCTTGATTCGGCTCAGATGAAGCCCTCCTTGCTGGCCACGTAGACGGCCTCGGCCCGCCGGGTCACCTGCAGCTTGCGCATGATGTTGCAGACGTGGAACTTCGCGGTCGTCTCGGAGATGAAGAGCTGCGCGCCGATGGCGCGGTTCGACATGCCGCGGGCCAGCAGCTGGAGCACGTCGTGCTCGCGGTCGGTGAGGTGGCGGTTCTCGGCCGCCGACTCGGCGTTGATGCCGCGCACCATCGCGGCGGCGCTGCGCGGGTCGAAGGCGCTCTCGCCGCGGTGGACGGCGCGGATCGCCTTGACCAGGTCGGAGGTGTCGACCTCCTTGACGACGTACCCGCGCGCGCCCTGGTGGATGGCCGCGAGCACCAGCTGGTCGTCGATGACGGTGGTGAGCACGAGCACGGCGATCTCGGGATGCAGCTGGTGCAGCTTCGCGCACACGTCGATGCCCTCGGTCTCGCTCGAGGGCGACAGGCGCAGGTCGAGCAGCACCACGTGCGGCCGCGCCGACCGCACGACCGGGAGCGTCTGGGCCGACGACGCCGCCTCGCCGACGACCGCGAGATCCGGCTCCCGCTCGAGGACCGATCGCAGGCCCTCGCGCACCATGGCGTGGTCGTCGACGATCACCAGCCGGATGACGTCGGGCGGCGCCTCGGTGTCATCCGGTACGACGGTCGGGGGCAGGGTGGTCAGGGTCATGAGGGCTCCTCGGTGGGGATCGACGGGGGACACGGGATGCGGGACTCGACGGTCACGCCGCCGGCCCGGGCGCGGCGGATGGTGAAGGAGCCGCCGAGCTCCTCGGCGCGGGACGCCATGCCGACCAGGCCGCGGTGCCGTCCGTCGGCGGTCCCGCGGCTGGCCAGGCGCATCGTCCGCCGCATCGCGGCGGGGTCTCCGTGGCCGTCGTCGCTGACCCGCAGGACGACGGTGCCGGGCAGGTAGCGCAGCGTCACCTGGGCGCGCCGGGCCCCGGAGTGCATGGCCACGTTGAACAGCGCCTCGCCAGCCGTCCTCGCGAGGGCGTGCTCGGCCGGCGTACCGAGCGCGACGGGGGAGCCCTCGACGCGCAGCCGGACCGCCAGGTGCGGGCGGTGCTGGGACGCGACCTCGGCGAGCAGCTCGGGCAGGCTCGCGACGTCCTCGGCCGTGCGCTCGTGGTGCAGCGCGTAGATGACCGAGCGGAGCTGCTCGGTCGCCCGGGCCGCCAGGTCCCGTGCCCGGTCCAGGTCGCGCGCCACCTCGGACCCCGCGTCGCCCGGATCCACCTCGCCGCGGAGGACCTCCAGCACCAGCCCGGCGGAGAGGACCGTCTGCGCCACGCTGTCGTGCAGCTCGAGCGCGATGCGGCGGCGCTCGCGCTCGAGCAGCTCGCGCTGGTCGGCGACCCGCAGCCGCTGCTCGGCGACCCGCAGCTCCTCGGTACGCCGGTGCAGCACCCGCGCCTGCTCCGACACCTCGTCGAAGAGCCGCTGCGCGCGCCCCTGCTGGGCGAGCCCGCTGCGGTAGAGCTCGCTGGTGTGCAGCGACACGGCGGCCAGGTTGCCGAGGATGTGCAGCACCGAGACGTCCGGCGCCTCGATGGTGAGGCCGGGGTCGTGCCGCGCGACCAGGGCGCCGATCGCCCGGCCCTCCAGCATCATCGGCACCCGCACCGTGCCGGGCACCCGGGCACCACCGTCGACCACGGAGAGCATCTCGTCGGTCAGCCCGTCACGCCGGGAGTCGACGGCGCCGTCGCTGCGCATGGCGAGGAAGCGGGGCCGGATGCCGGGCAGCGCGCCGCTCTCCAGCGCGAGCACCACCCAGCTCGCCTGCAGGTGGTGCAGCGCGACCTCCACGATCGTCTCCAGCAGCACGCGCGGCCCGGCCGTGGAGTGGACGAGCGCCCCCGAGATCGAGTCCATGGCCGCGACGGCGGACTGCAGCCGCTCGTTCGAGCGCTGGTACGCCGAGTAGTAGGTCCGCTTGCCGGAGCGGACCCCGGTGAGGGCGGCCAGGTCGGGCGAGTCGGGTGCGATCGCCGTACGCCCGGTGGTCACAGCGACTCGTGGAAGATCCCGGCGATGTCGTCGGCATCCGCGGGACGGGGGTTGGTGGCCAGGCACGCGTCGCGTACGGCGGTCGCCGCCAGCCTGGGCACATCGGACGCGCTGACGCCGAGCGCGCCGAGCCGGCGCGGAGCACCGACCGCGTCGGCGAGCTCCTGCACGTGGTCGGCGAGCATCTCGGCGGCCTCGGGCGCCGGGCGCCGGGCGACGTCGAGCCCCATCGCCTGGGCGAGCGCGGCGAACCGCTCCGGCACGACCTGGGCGTTGAACCGGATGACGTGGGGCAGCAGGACGCCGTTGATGACGCCGTGCGGGAGGTCGAGCAGGCCGCCGACCTGGTGGCTCATCGCGTGGGTGGCGCCGAGGATCGAGTTGGAGAACGCGAGACCGGCCTCGAGGCTCGCCTGCGCCATCAGCAGCCGCGCCTCCTCGTTGCCCGGCGCCTCGACGTTGCGGCGCAGCGCCCGCGAGACGAGCCGCGCGGCGGACAGGGCGTGGCAGTCGCCGAGCGGGTTGTGGCCGAGCGACACGTAGGCCTCCACCGCGTGGGTGAGCGCGTCGAGCCCGGTGGCGGCGGCGAGGTCCTGCGGCATGGTCGTCAGCAGCCGCGGATCGGTGAGCGAGATGTCGGGCACCAGGGACCGGCCCATGATCGTCATCTTCACGGCGTTGGCGGTGTCGGTGACGATGCAGAACTGGGAGACGTCCGAGCCCGTCCCGGCGGTCGACGGGATCATCAGCAGCGGCGGGATCGGCCGGGTCACCCGGTCGACCCCGGCGAAGTCGCGGATGCTTCCCCCGTTGCCGCTGAGGATGGCGATCCCCTTCGCGGCGTCGAGCACCGAGCCGCCGCCGATGCCGATGATCACGTCGGCGCCGTACTCGACGTAGTGGCGGTGCCCGTCCTCCACCTCGTGGTCCTTGGGGTTCGGCGTCACCCCGGCCCACACCTGCGGGTCCAGCCCGGCGTCGTGGAGGTGGTCGAGCAGCTCGGCCACCCAGCCGGCCTCGATCAGGCCGGAGTCGGTGACCACGAGCGGGCGTCGCGCCCCGAGCCGGCCCGCGCAGAACCCGGCCTCGGCGAGCGAGTCCAGCCCGAAGACCATCTCCGGGACGTGGAACTTCAACAGCCGACGGCCGGGGTCCCGCGCCGGTGGGACGGGGGCCAGTGGTGGAGGGGCGGCGAGCATGGACATCGGTTGCCTCCTCGATCCCGGACGACCCGCCGCCTGCGGCCACGGCGGATCGGGTCAACGTAGGCGCAACAAGGTTGCAACGTCGTTGCAATTTGTGACCGCGGTCACCTCCTCGGCCGCGTCGGAACGGCGTCGCTGCAGGTCATCGGCAACAATGACGGTTCCGACCCGAGGAGCGAGACATGGTGAGGTTCCTGGCCCGGTGGGCCATCACGGCGGTGGCCCTTGCCGCGGCCGCGCAGGTCATGGACGGCATCTGGTTCGACGGCCCCACGCAGGGGTCGGCCGAGTGGCACCACAAGCTGGTCCCGCTGCTGGTCGTCGCGCTCATCTCGTGCGTCGTCACGGCGTTCCTGAAGCCGCTGCTCACGATCCTGTCCATCCCGTTCATCCTGCTGACGCTCGGGTTCTTCCTGATCGTGATCAACGCGCTGCTGCTCAAGCTGACCGCCGCCCTCGCGGGCGGCTTCGGCGCCGACTTCCACGTCCGTGGCTTCTGGCCCGCGGTCGGCGGCGCCATCGTGATCAGCGTCGTGACCTGGATCCTGGACGCGCTCTTCGGCCCGGACGACGACTGACCCGTGGTCCCGCGGATCGGGCCGCTCCCCAGCCACCAGCTCTTCGTCGGGCTGGGGGTCGCCGCGGCGATCGTCGTCTTCGTCGCCGAGGCCAGGCGACGGGGTCAGACCGACGAGCGGCTGATCCACGTCGTGGCCGGCGGTCTGGTCGGCGGCGCGCTGCTGATGCGGCTCGGCACCTGGGCCCAGCACCTCCAGCTCCGCGAGAACGCGAGCCTCGCCGAGCAGTGGGCCTACGGCAACCGCTCGATCCTGGGCGGCCTGCTCGGCGCCTGGCTGGGCGTCCACGTCGCCAAGCGGCTGACCCGCTACCCGCTGCGCACCGGCGACCTCTTCGCCCCGGCGGTCGCCCTCGGCATGGCCGTCGGCCGTATCGGCTGCCTGCTTACCGAGCCGACCCGCACCGGCGGCACCAACTGGTCCTTCCTGGACGAGATCGTCTTCCAGCTCGTCTGCTTCCTGGTCCTGTGGCTGTGGCTGCGGTACGTCGCCCTGCCGCCCGGCACCCTGTTCGTCTGGTACGTCGCCGCGTACGGCGTCTTCCGCTTCCTCATCGAGTTCGTCCGGGGCAATGACATCGCCTGGCACGGGCTGACCCGCCCGCAGCTGTTCCTCCTGGTCACGATCCCGATCGTGCTGACCCGGATCGTTTGGCAGTGGCGCAGCGGGGCATATCGGGGATTCCGGGCCGAGCGGGAGGAGGTCGCAGCGTGAGCACACCGAGGGGCGCCGGGATGCCGCTGCGCGATGCCCGCATCCACCGCTACGTCAACGCGTTCTGCCCGCTGTGCCACGAGGAGCGCCCGGACCGGCCGCTCGCCGAGGTGCAGCGGCTCAGCGGCCGGCTGGTGATCCGCGACGACCGGGTGTGGCTGGAGCGCGGCTGCGCGACCCACGGCCTGGTCCGCACGCTGTACGACGAGAGCCCCGAGATCCTGCGCTACCTCGAGCAGTGGACCGCCCCGACCAAGGTCCACACGCCCGACCGGGAGGGCAACTTCGCCCCGATCCCGGCGGCGTACGAGCACGGCCTGCCGGAGATGCAGACCCAGCACACCTGCATCCTGCTCGAGGACCTGCTCGACCACTGCAACCTGAAGTGCCCGACCTGCTTCGCCGAGTCCGCGCCGGCGCTGGCGAGCGTCGCGCCGCTGGAGCAGGTGCTGGCCAGCATCGACCAACGGCTGGCCCGCGAGAACGGCCGCATCGACGTGCTGATGCTGTCCGGCGGCGAGCCGACGCTCTACCCGCGGCTGCGCGAGCTGCTCGCCGAGGTCGCCCGCCGCCCGATCGTGCGCGTGCTGATCAACACCAACGGCCTGCTGATCGCCCGCGAGGACGCACTGCTCGACCTGCTGACCGAGCACCGGGAGCGGGTCGAGGTCTACCTGCAGTACGACGGCGGCTCGGCCGAGGCGTCGACGTACCACCGCGGCGCGGACCTGCGCCGGTTCAAGGACGACGCCCTCGCCCGGCTGTCGCAGCGCGGCATCTTCACCACCCTGACCATGACCGCGGCGCTGGGCGTCAACGACGACGAGATCGGGCTCGTCCTCAAGCGGGCCCTGGACACGCCGTACGTCGGCGGGGTGACCGTCCAGCCGGTGTTCGGCAGCGGTCGCAGCGCCGGCCTCGACCCGCTCGACCGGCTCACCCACACCGGCGTGCTGGCGCGGCTGGAGGAGCAGACCGGCGGGCTGGTGACCTGGCGCGACCTCACCGCGCTGCCCTGCAGCCACCCGCACTGCTGCTCGGTGGGCTACCTGCTCAAGGACGACAGCGGCGCCTGGCGGTCGCTGGTCTCGCTGATCGGCCCCGACCGGCTCAAGCAGTGGCTCGACCTCGAGCCCGACCTGCTCGCCAACCGGATCGCCGACGACACGATCCCCGAGGCGATGCGCAGCGTGGTCAAGGGCTCACTGCTCGACCTGCTCTCCGAGCAGTCCAGCCTCAGCCATCCGTCGATGTCCTCGATCTGGCGCGACATCTGCGAGGGCTGCGACCTGGGCGTCGGCACGCTCACCACCCTCGCCACCTCGCGGCTGCCCGGACAGCGCCAGCGGCTGCGCCGGCTGCTGGGCGAGCGCGTGCTGCGGGTGACCGTGAAGCCGTTCATGGACATGAACACGATGATCGAGGAGCGGCTCACCCAGTGCTGCGTGCACGTCGCGACGGTGGGCGAGGAGGGCGGCCACCAGTGCGCGCCCTTCTGCGCGGTCCAGGCCTGGGCGCCGCTCGCCCGCACCCGACTGTCCACCGCCACCGGCACCATCCCCGCAGAAGAGGTACGACGATGAGCCCAGACCCCCGTCTCGTCCAGCCCCAGCGCGTGGAGACCGCCGGCGACACCGCCTGCGGTGAGCACCGCTACTGGTGCTGGAAGCGGATCACCGGGGCCTCGCTGCTGGCGGCCGCCGCCCTCGCCCTGGTGTGGCGGGCGGTCCGGTGAGCTACCCGAGCTACCCGCCACCGCCGCCGGGGTGGCAGCCGCCGCCCCGCAAGAGGACGAACTGGCCCGCCTACATCCTCGGCGCGATCTTCGGCGCCCCCGCCGTCGGCGCGCTGGTCGGTGGCATCGACGCGCTGCTGACCTCGATCAGCCAGCAGCTCTCCAGCGTCGCCGGCCTGCTGAGCGTGGTGTTGGTGATCGGGATCCCCGTCGGCCTGATCATCCCCGAGCGCACCCGCCCCTGGGGGATCGGGATCCTCATCGGCTTCGCGCTCTGGGCGATCATCGCGGCGGGCGCGTGCGTCGTCCTCCTCGCCGTCCTCGTCAACGGCGAGAGCAACCACTAGACGTTGCGCCGGTACTGACCCCCGACCTCGAAGAACGCCTCGGTGACCTGGCCGAGGGAGCAGACCCGGGCGGCCTCCATGAGGGCCGCGAAGATGTTCTCGCCGCTCGTGGCGGTCTCCTTGAGCCGCGCGATGGCGGCCGCGGACTCGCCGGCGTGACGGGACTGGAAGTCCCGGACCCGCCGCAGCTGCGACTCCTTCTCCGCCTCGCTGGCGCGCATCAGCTCGACCTCGGGCGGCTCCTCGCCGTCGGGGGCGCGGAAGGTGTTGACGCCGATGATGGGCAGGCTGCCGTCGTGCTTGCGGTGCTCGTAGAGCATCGACTCGTCCTGGATCCGGCCGCGCTGGTAGCCGGTCTCCATCGCCCCCAGCACCCCGCCGCGCTCCGAGATCCGGTCGAACTCCTGGAGGACGGCCTCCTCGACCAGGTCGGTGAGCTCGTCGACGATGTAGGCGCCCTGCAGGGGGTTCTCGTTCATCGCCAGCCCCCACTCACGGTTGATGATCAGCTGGATCGCGAGCGCGCGGCGTACCGACTCCGCGGAGGGGGTGGTGACGGCCTCGTCGTAGGCGTTGGTGTGCAGCGAGTTCGCGTTGTCGTACGTCGCGCACAGGGCCTGCAGGGTGGTGCGGATGTCGTTGAAGCTCATCTCCTGCGCGTGCAGCGAGCGGCCCGAGGTCTGCACGTGGTACTTCAGCTTCTGGGAGCGCTCGTTGGCGCCGTACCGCTCCTTCATCGCGACCGCCCAGATCCGGCGCGCGACGCGCCCCATCACGGTGTACTCCGCGTCCATGCCGTTGCTGAAGAAGAACGACAGGTTCGGCGCGAAGTCGTCGATGTCCATCCCGCGTGCGAGGTAGGACTCGACGTAGGTGAAGCCGTTCGCGAGGGTGAAGGCGAGCTGGCTGATCGGGTTCGCTCCGGCCTCGGCGATGTGGTAGCCGGAGATCGAGACCGAGTAGAAGTTGCGCACCTGCTGGTCGATGAACCACTGCTGCACGTCGGCCATGCAGCGCAGCGAGAACTCGGTGGAGAACAGGCAGGTGTTCTGGCCCTGGTCCTCCTTGAGGATGTCGGCCTGGACGGTGCCACGCACGGTCCGCAGCGCCTCGGCGGGGTCGACCCCGCGCTCGGCGGCCTGGTCCAGGACGGTGTTGAGGAAGAACGCCAGGATCGTCGGCGCCGGGCCGTTGATCGTCATGGACACCGACGTCGCCGGCGACAGCAGGTCGATGCCGTCGAAGAGCTCCTTCATGTCGTCCAGCGTCGCGACCGAGACGCCGGAGGTGCCGACCTTGCCGTAGATGTCGGGGCGCTCGTCGGGGTCGCGGCCGTAGAGGGTCACCGAGTCGAACGCCGTCGACAGCCGTGCCGCCGGCTGGCCCTCGATGAGCAGCTTGAACCGCTTGTTGGTGCGGGCAGGGTCGCCCTCGCCCGCGAACATCCGCGCCGGGTCCTCGCCCTGCCGCCGGAACGGGAAGACGCCCGCCGTGAACGGGTAGTGGCCCGGCAGGTTCTCCCGGCGCAGGTAGCGCACCAGCTCGCCGTGGTCCTCGGTGCGGGGTACGGCGACCCGGGGGATCCGCGTCCCGGTGAGCGTCTCGCGTCCGTGGGTGGCCGTGTCCTCGTCGTACGACGCGACGGTGGCGGGCCAGGTCTCCAACTGCTCGGCGACCTCGCGGGGCAGGTCGCGCGCCGCCTGCTCGGCGAGCTCGGCGGCCTCGACGACCTCTCCGGCGACGGTGGCGAACGCCTGCGCCCGGCGGGCCTTCCCGACGAGCTCGAGCGTGGCGGCGTGGTAGCCGCGCACCGTCTCCGCGATCTCGGCGAGATAGCGGGTCCGGTCGGCGGGCAGCACCTGCTGGATGCG
Organism: Nocardioides ultimimeridianus; assembly: GCF_054777895.1. NCBI lineage: Bacteria > Bacillati > Actinomycetota > Actinomycetes > Propionibacteriales > Nocardioidaceae > Nocardioides > Nocardioides ultimimeridianus. The sequence continues at coordinate 236,967 of NZ_BAAHAB010000017.1, forward strand.
CGTCGAGGTCTTCGTGGCGACCAGCGGCAGCCGGCCCTCGGCCACGGCCAGACCGCGGTCGGCCAGCTGTCCGCGCAGGAACTGGTACAGCGCGGTGACGCCGTCGTCGTCGAAGGTCGCGGCCGAGGTGCCGAAGACCGGCATCGCGTCCGGCCCGGAGCCGAAGGCCTCCCTGTTGCGGACCAGCTGCCGGCCCACGTCGCGCAGCGCGTCGGCCGCGCCGCGGCGCTCGAACTTGTTGATCGCCACCGCGTCGGCGAAGTCGAGCATGTCGATCTTCTCCAGCTGTGACGCGGCGCCGAACTCCGGCGTCATCACGTAGAGGGAGGTGTCGACGAAGGGCACGATCGCGGCGTCGCCCTGGCCGATGCCGGGCGTCTCGACGATCACCAGGTCGAAGCCGGCGGCCTTGACCAGGTCGATGATGTCGGTGAGGTGCTCGGGCACCTCGTGGGCGCCGCGGGTGGCCAGGCTGCGGAAGAAGACGCGGTCGCGATCCAGGCCGTGGCCGGAGAGGTCGAGGCTGTTCATCCGGATCCGGTCGCCCAGCAGGGCGCCGCCGCCGCGCCGCCGGGTCGGGTCGATCGCCAGCACCGCGACGCGGATCTTGTCCTCCTGGTCGACCCGCAGCCGGCGTACGAGCTCGTCGGTGAGGCTGGACTTGCCGGACCCGCCGGTGCCGGTGATGCCGAGGACCGGCACCTCGCGCCGGGCCGCGGCGGCGCGGACCGTCTCCAGGAAGGAGTCGTCGAGCTGGCCGGTCTCGGCGCCGCTGATCGCACGCGCCAGCGCACCCCGCTGCCCCGCGACCACCTGCTCGGCGGTCACCGGCCCGACGCTCCAGGGGTCGAAGTCGCAGTCCGCGACCACGGTGTTCACCATGCCGGGCAGGCCGAGCCGCTGGCCGTCCTCGGGCGAGAAGATCGTGACGCCGGAGGCGCGCAGGCGCTCGATCTCCTCGGGCACGATCACCCCGCCGCCGCCGCCGACGACCCGGACGTGGTCGGCGCCGCGCTCGCGCAGCATGCCGACGAGGTACTCGAAGTACTCCACGTGCCCGCCCTGGTACGACGACACGGCGATGCCCTGCACGTCCTCCTCGATCGCGGCCTCGACGACCTCGGCGACCGAGCGGTTGTGCCCGAGGTGGATCACCTCGCAGCCCTGGCTCTGGAAGATCCGCCGCATGATGTTGATCGACGCGTCGTGGCCGTCGAACAGGCTCGACGCGGAGACCAGGCGGACCGGGTGGGTGGGCTCGTGCAGGCGGTGCTCGGACAACTCGGCTCCCGAATCAGTAGGACTTCCTACTATTATTACTAGGTCGTCCAAGTAATCTCAACCCGGCGGTTCCTCGGTAGGCTCCGGGCCATGACCGAGCGGCCGCCCCTCCCGTTCGACCCCATCGAGCGCGCCGGCTCGCTGTGGTCCGAGCGGATCGGCGACGCCTCCGGCATGCGTCTGGCGACCTCGATCATGCGCGTGCAGCAGCTGCTGCTCGGCGAGTTCGACCGCGTCCTGCGGCCCTTCGGGATCACCTTCGCGCGGTACGAGGTCCTCGTGCTGCTCTCCTTCAGCCGCACCGGCCGGCTCGCGCTCAGCCGGATCGGCGAGCGGCTGATGGTGCACCCCACGTCGGTCACCAACGCGATCGACCGGCTCGTCGAGCAGGGGCTGGTACGCCGCGACGTCGACCAGGCCGACCGTCGCCGGGTCCTGGCCTCGCTCACGCCCGAGGGCAAGCGGGTCGTGAAGAGGTCGACGGCCGCGCTGATGGCGATCGACTTCGGGCTCGGCGCGCTCGGCGAGGACGAGCGCGAGCAGGCCTACGCGCTGCTGCGGCTCGTCCGCGCGCCCGACTTCGGCGCCTGAGCGGTCACCTCCACGGTCGCCCGAGCGCGTCGGCGATGGCCGCCAGCAGCTCCTCGGCGGTCCGCTCCACCATGGTCAGTACGTCGTCGAACCCGCTCGGCCCGCCGTAGTAGGGGTCCGGCACCTCGGCGCCGGGGTCCGTGGGATCGAAGTCGCGGAACAGCCGGATCCGCTCCGGGTCGGCTCCCGCGCCGGCCAGCGCCCGCAGGTCGGCCAGGTTGGCGCGGTCCATCGCCAGCACCAGGTCGCGGTCCGCGAACCACGCCTGCGCCACCTGCTGGGCCCGGTGGCGGCTCGCGTCGTAGCCGGCCCGCGTCAGCGTCGCCGCCGAGCGCCGATCCATCGGCTGGCCGACGTGCCAGTCGCCGGTGCCGGCGCTGACCACCTCGACGACGGCGTCCAGGCCGGCCTCCCGCACCCGCTGGGAGAGGACCACGTCGGCGACCGGCGAGCGGCAGATGTTGCCCAGGCAGACCAGGGCCACGCGATAGCGCCCGGGAGTCCGGGGCGGGGGAGCGGACGGCACGCCGAGAGTGTGTCAGGAGTCGACCGGGCCGGATCGCGGCGGGCTCGTGCAATGATGCGGCCTCACGACCGATCGAGGAGGCCCGTGATGTCGGACCCGAACCAGCCCTCCGTCCCTCCGGGGTGGTACCCCGACGGCCAGGGCGGTCAGCGCTGGTGGGACGGCACCCAGTGGACCGAGCACACGCAGCCGGCAGCCCCGCAGCAGCCCGCCGCTCCCCAGCAGCCCGCCGCGCCGGCAGGTCCGGGCTCGGACTTCCAGACCGTCGTGGCCCCCAAGCCGGGCCAGCCCGGCCAGCCCGGCCAGCCTCCCGCCCAGGCGCCGTACGAGCAGCCCGGCTACGGCCAGCAGGCCTACGGTCAGCCGGCCTACGGCCAGCAGCCCGGGTACGCCGCGCCCGGCCAGGCGCCGTACGGCATCCCCGGCATGCCCCCGCCGACCAACGGCCACAACAAGCGCGTCCTCATCATCGTCGGCGCCGTGGTCGGCGTGCTGGTGCTGATCGGCGCGGTCACGGGCATCCTGATCGCCGTCCTCGGGGGCAACGGCCCCGACGACGTGGCGAAGGACTACGTGAACGCCTACCTCGACGACGACTACACCAAGGCGTGCGAGCTGCAGTCGGCCGCGCACCAGAAGGAGTCCCTCGACGAGGCGAGCGTCAGCGACTGCAAGGCGTACGGCAAGAAGGAGGCCGCCGACCTCGAGAGCACCAAGTCCGACTACCAGTCCGAGTTCGGCGAGTCCTACGACAGCCTCCAGGGCGACCTGCACTACTCGGTCAAGGCGACCAGCACCAAGATCGACGGTGACAAGGCCACGGTGAAGCTGGACCTCGAGGAGAACTACTCGGGAAGCAACCAGAAGTACATCGACGAGGCGCTCGACGGCGACAAGTCGAAGACCGAGCACCTCACCGTCACCCTGGTCAAGGAGAAGGGTGACTGGAAGGTCGACGACGAGAGCTCGGACGACTGACCGGCGCTCCTCGATGCGCATCCTCGCGGCCGCCGTCGGCCTGCTCCTCGCGGCGGTGATCGCGCCGCTGGTGATCAGCGGCATGTGGACCGCGAGCAAGGTCGAGCACACCGACGCGTACGTCGCCACGGTGGCGCCGCTCGCCTCCGACCCGGCGCTGCGCCGGCAGTTCGGCGAGGCGCTCGGCACGGCGGCGGCCGAGCAGCTCGCCGAGCGCCTGCCCGTCGGCATGCCCTCGTCGGTCGGCGACCTCGTCCGGTCGGCGGCCGTGACGGTGGTCAACCAGCCCGGCTTCCCGGCGTACTGGCGCCGCGCGAACCGCCAGGTGCACCGGCAGTTCCTGGACATCATGGCGGGACACGGCGACCCCTCCGGCTACGTGTACGTCGACGCGACGCCGCTGCTGCACGAGATCTTCGGTGCGCTGCAGGAGCAGGGCCTGCCGGTGCAGTCGCTGGTCGACGTCCGGCTGCAGATCCCGGTCGCCAGCGACGCCCGACTCGCCCAGCAGCGGACCCGCTACCACCTCGTGACCGGCCTGGCGGCGTACGGGCCCTGGCTGTGGGCGCTCATCGTGCTGGCCTCGATCGCGGTCGCCCCGGGCTGGCGCGGCCGGCTGCGCGCGGTCGCGCTGGCGGCCCTCGGGGTCGCGGCCGGCGCGGTGCTGGTGATGGTGCTGCGCGCGCCGCTGACGTCGTACGCCGCCTCCCACTCCGGCGTCGGCGACACCGACCTGGTGCACCTGATCCTGCGCGTGGTCCTCGACAGCCTCGGTCCCTACGCCCGCGGGTTCGCGGTCGCGGCGCTGCCCGTCGCGATCGCCGCGCTGCTCGTCTCGCTGGTCCCGGTGGGCCGCCGCCACGACGCGCCCTGACACCCCCGCCAGCGGCCCCATCGGGCCGGCCGGGGTTGTACGTTGGTCCTACCCCATGGCGTGGCCCACGTCACACGCACCACCCTCGCGCGCGACCGGTCCACGCCGGCCCGACCTCGGTGCTGCGGTGACCCCGCTCGCGCCGGAACCAAGGAATGGTGCGCATGCAGGATCACTTCGGCCTCGACCGCGAGATGATCGACGCGGTCTTCGGCCCGCCGGTCGCCAGTGAGCCCGACGAGGGCCTCGTCCAGCTCCTGACGCCGGAGGGGGAGCGCGTCGAGCACCCCGACTTCCACGTCGACTTCAGTCCCGAGCAGCTGCGCGCGTTCTACCGCGACATGTTCCTGGTGCGCCGCCTCGACACCGAGGCCACGGCGCTGCAGCGGCACGGCGAGCTCGGGCTGTGGGCCCAGCTGCTCGGCCAGGAGGCCGCCCAGGTCGGCGCCGCACACGCACTGGCGCCGCAGGACTACGTCTTCCCGACCTACCGCGAGCACGGCGTCGCGTGGGTGCGCGGGATCGACCCGGTGGACCTGCTCGGCCTGTTCCGCGGCGTCGACTACGGCGCCTGGGACCCGCACGAGAAGCGGTTCAGCCTGTACACGATCGTGATCGGCGCACAGACCCTGCACGCGACCGGCTACGCGATGGGGCTGCAGCGCGACGGCCTGGTCGGCACCGGCGACGACACCCGCGACACCGCCGTCCTCGCGCACTTCGGCGACGGAGCCTCCTCGCAGGGCGACGTGAACGAGGCGTTCGTGTTCTCGGCATGGGCCAACGCCCCGGTCGTCTTCTTCTGCCAGAACAACCAGTGGGCCATCTCCGAGCCGATCGACAAGGTCTCCCGGATCCCGCTGGCGCGGCGTGCCGACGGGTTCGGCTTCCCGGGCATCCGGGTGGACGGCAACGACGTGCTGGCGACGTACGCCGTCACGAAGGCCGCCATGCAGCGTGCCCGCGAGGGCCAGGGCCCGATGCTGATCGAGGCCTACACCTACCGGATGGGCGCGCACACGACCACCGACGATCCCACCCGCTACCGGCTGCTCGACGACGTGGAGCGGTGGAAGCTCAAGGACCCGCTGGCCCGGGTCGAGGCCTACCTGCGGCGCAACGGCGCGGCCGACGACGACTTCTTCGCCGAGCTCGCGGTCGAGGCGGACGCGCTGGGCGAGCGGATGCGCCGCGAGTGCAAGGCGCTCCCGGACCCGACGCCCGCCGCGATCTTCGACGGTGTGTACGCCGAGCCCACCGCCGAGCTCCTCGCCCAGCGCGACGAGGTGACCGCCTACCTCGGCTCCTTCACCGACGAGCCGGCCGGTGAGGAGGCCCGCGCATGACCACGACCACGATGACCCTGGCCAAGGCCCTCAACGCCGGGCTGCGCCGGGCGATGGAGGACGACCCGAAGGTCCTGGTGATGGGCGAGGACGTCGGCCGGCTCGGCGGCGTCTTCCGGGTCACCGACGGGCTGCAGAAGGACTTCGGCGACGACCGGGTCATGGACACCCCGCTCGCCGAGTCCGGCATCCTCGGCACGGCCGTCGGCCTGGCCATGCGCGGCTACCGGCCGGTGGTGGAGATCCAGTTCGACGGGTTCGTGTACCCGGCGTACGACCAGATCGTGTGCCAGGTCGCCAAGCTGCACGGGCGCAGCCGCGGCCGGCTGCCGATGCAGATGGTGATCAGGATCCCGTTCGGTGGCGGCATCGGCGCGGTCGAGCACCACAGCGAGTCTCCCGAGGCGCAGTTCGCCCACACGCCCGGGCTGAAGGTCGTCGCGTGCTCGAACCCGGTCGACGCCTACTGGATGCTGCAGCAGGCGATCGCCGCCCCCGACCCGGTGGTCTTCCTGGAGCCGAAGCGGCAGTACCACTCGACCAAGGCCGAGGTGGACGACGAGGCGACGCCGCCGCCGCTGTGGACCTCGCGGCTGGTCCGCTCCGGCGACGCGGCGACGCTGATCGGCTACGGGCCGTCGGTGGGGGTCTGCCTCGATGCGGCGACGGTGGCCGCTGACGAGGGGCGCCAGCTCGAGGTCATCGACCTGCGCACCCTCTCGCCGCTGGACCTGGGCCCGGTCGTGGAGTCGGTACGTCGCACGGGCCGGGCGGTCGTCGTGCACGAGGCGCACGTCAACCTCGGCCTCGGTGCCGAGGTGGCGGCCCGGCTGACCGAGGCCTGCTTCCACGACCTCGCGGCGCCGGTGCTGCGCGTGGGTGGCTGGGACACGCCGTACCCGCCGGCCCGGGTCGAGGAGCCCTTCCTGCCCGACCTGGACCGCGTCCTCGACGCCGTCGACCGCTCGCTCGCCTTCTAGGAGAACCGATGCCCGAGTTCAAGCTGCCCGACGTCGGCGAGGGCCTCACCGAGGCCGAGATCGTGACCTGGCGGGTCAAGGTCGGCGACGTGATCGCCGTGAACGACATCCTGGTCGAGATCGAGACCGCCAAGTCGATCGTCGAGCTGCCGTCGCCGTACGCCGGCGAGGTCACCGCGCTGCTCGTCGGCGAGGGCGAGGAGGTCACCGTCGGCACCCCGATCATCGCCATCGGCGAGCCGGGGTCGGCCGCCGCCGCTGCGGCCGCGGCACCCCCGCCGGCGCCGGTGGAGACGCCGGAGCCCGCGGACGAGGAGCTCGCGACCCGGCGGGCGATGCCGGGCGAGGTGCGGGACCCGATCGACACCAATGTGCCGCCGGTGGGACAGGCCACCCTTGTCGGCTACGGGCCGCGCCAGCGCGAGCTGAAGCGCCGTCCGCGGCTGCGGCCGGCCGCCGACCACGCCGACCAGGGGCGGGGCCGGCGGCGTACCTCCGGACCGGCGGAGACCCGCGAGCCGGTCAAGGGCGTGCGCAAGCAGATGGCCGCGGCGATGACGTCGTCGGCGTTCACCGCGCCGCACGCCGGCGAGTGGATCACCATCGACGTCACCCGCACGGTCGAGCTGGTCGAGCGGCTCCGCGTGCGTCACGAGTTCGCCGAGGTGAAGGTCTCGCCGCTGCTGGTCGCCGCGAAGGCGGTGCTGCTGGCGGTGCCGCGCCACCCGCTGCTCAACTCCTGGTTCGACGACGACGCCCAGGAGGTCGTGGTCAAGCGCCGGGTCAACCTCGGCATCGCCGCCGCGACGCCGCGCGGCCTGATCGTGCCGAACATCAAGGACGCCCAGGACCTCTCCCTGGTCGAGCTGGCCGAGGCGCTCGCCGACCTCACGGCCGTCGCCCGCGATGGCCGGACACCGCCGGCCGACCAGGCGGGCGGCACGTTCACCATCACCAACGTGGGCGTCTTCGGCGTCGACGGCGGTACGCCGATCATCAACCCCGGCGAGTCCGCGATCCTCTGCCTCGGCGCGATCAAGCGGCAGCCCTGGGTCGTCGACGACGCGGTGGTGCCGCGCGACGTGATGACCCTCGCGCTCTCCTTCGACCACCGCCACATCGACGGCGCCACCGGGTCGCGCTTCCTGGCGGAGGTGGCGGGGATCCTCCACGACCCCTCCCTGGCCCTCCTGTTCTGAGGTCGATGGTTTCGATACGCCGTCGCTCGTTCCTCGCTCCGGCTACTCAACCAACGACATCGTTCGTTGGTTGAGTAGCCGACGAGCGCCAGCGAGGAGGCGTATCGAAACCAACGCCTGTGGATGAACCCCGACCCGATCCGCCGCACGCCGTTAGGTTCGAGCGGTGTCTCCTCAGCTCGGGCCGGGTGACCGGCTCGGTCCCTACCGGATCGTGCGCCGCCTCGGCGCCGGCGGGATGGGGACCGTGCACGAGACCGTCGAGGAGGTCCTGGGCCGCTCGGTCGCGGTGAAGGTGATCGCCCCCGGGCTCGCGGGCGACCCCGGCTTCCGGGACCGCTTCACCGCGGAGGCGCGGGCCCTGGCGGCGCTCGACTCGCCGCATGTCGTCCAGGTCCACGCGTACGGCGAGGTCGACGGCGTGCTCTACCTCGCCACCCAGCTGGTACCCGACGGCGACCTCGCACGCTTGGTCCGCGACCGGGGCCCGCTCCCGGCCTCGACGGCACTCGACCTGGTCGCGCAGGTCGCCGACGGACTCGCCGAGGCGCACCGGGTCGGCCTTCTGCATCGCGACATCAAGGCCGCGAACGTGCTGCTGCGCGACCGGGGCGAGGGCTGGACGGCGTACCTCGCCGACTTCGGGATCGCCCGGCCCGCCGGCGGGAGGGACGACGGCGCCGGCACGCCGGCGTACCTCGCGCCGGAGGTGGCGGCCGGCGGAGCGAGCAGCGTCGCCTCGGACGTGTACGCGATGGGGTGCCTGCTGCGTCTCGCTCTCACCGGCCGCCCGGACGGCCGTCCGCGCGCGGGGCGGGAGGTGGACCGCATCCTCACCCGCGCGACGGCCGAGGACCCTGCCGAGAGGTACGCCGACGTGCTGGCCCTGCGCGACGACCTGCGCGCCGCGACGCGGGTGCGGGTCCGCCGGCGGGCGCCGGTCCTGGCCGCGGGCATGCTCGTGACCGTCGTGGCTGCCACGGCGTGGGCGGTCGCGACTCGGCCCGACGCTCCGCGTCCCACCGTCGGGGTCGCCCGGCTGGCGGCCGACCTGCACCGCAGCGCGCGCCTGGACCCGGCGACCGCGCGCTGCGTCGCGCGTCGACTGGTGGCCGATCACGGCGATCCGGCCTCGACGACGGACGTGTTCGACGCCACTGCCGAATGTCTCTGGCCGGCGTCGACGCAAGTTACCGCCCGGTAGGATTCGTCCCGTAAGGCAAGCCTTGGCAGTGCGCGACCGTGCATTGGCCCTAGGCTCGCCGGTGCGCGTGCCGGGCCACGCGCGATCCCCGGACGACGAGGAGCCGCTCAAATGCAGATCTTTGCGATCGTGGTGTCACTGGCCTTCACGGTGGTGGCCGTTGCGCTGATTGCGCGCGCCGTAGGCGCGATGCTCGGCGTGATCCGGCGCGGTCAGCCCGCGCCCGGCCGGACCGGCAACCCCGGTGGCCGCACGCTGACCATGCTCAAGGAGACGTTCCTCCACACGCGCATGCTGCAGTGGACGTGGGTCGGCATCCTGCACTGGTTCGCCTTCGCCGCGTTCCTCTTCCTGTCGACCGCGGTGGGCTCGGCCTTCATCCAGCTCTTCTCGCCGACGTGGACGATCCCGCTGATCGGCAAGTGGTACGTCTACGAGTACGTCGCCGAGTTCCTCGGCCTGCTCGGCACGATCGCGATCATCCCGCTGATCGTCTACCGGCTCACCCACCTGCCCGAGAAGCTCGGCCGCAAGAGCCGGTTCTTCGGCTCGACCATGTGGCAGGCGTACTTCGTCGAGGCGATGGTGCTCCTGGAGAGCGTCGCGATCCTGTTCATCCGGGGCGCCGAGTACAACCTCGGCCAGGCGCTCGGCGGCGAGGACTCCGACCACGCCATCGCCGCGCACTTCCCGATCGCGCACCTCTTCGGCAACCTCTACCCGACCGGCCCCGACGCCGTCGGCACGCTGAAGAACATCATCTACGTCATCGCCACGATCAAGATCGTCTCGGCGATGGTCTGGCTCATCGTCATCGCGACCAACCTGACGATGGGCGTCGCCTGGCACCGCTTCCTGGCCTGGTTCAACATCTGGTTCAAGCGCGAGGACTCCGGCCGCACGGCCCTCGGCGGGCTCAAGCCGCTGACCTCGGGCGGCAAGCCGATCACGCTCGACGACGTCGACGACCTCGACGAGGACTCCGTCCTCGGCGCCGGCACCATCTGGGACTTCTCCTGGAAGGACATCCTCGACTTCACGACCTGTACCGAGTGCGGTCGCTGCCAGTCGCAGTGCCCGGCCTGGAACACCGAGAAGCCCCTCTCGCCCAAGCTGATGATGATGGCGATGCGCGAGGAGGCGTACGCCGTCGCCGGCGGCTCCGAGCAGCGCGCGCTGGTCGGCAAGGCCGACCACGAGCAGGCCGACGGCGGCAGTGACAAGGTCGACGACTGGTTCTACATGCCCGACGGCGGCGACTTCGTCGTCGACGAGGACGCGCTCTGGTCGTGCACCAACTGCGGCGCGTGCGTCCAGCAGTGCCCTGTCGACATCGAGCACGTCGACCACTTCGTCGACATGCGCCGCTACCAGGTGCTGGTCGAGTCGAACTTCCCCTCCGAGCTCAACGGCCTGTTCAAGGGCCTGGAGAACAAGGGCAACCCCTGGAACATGTCGCCGAACGCGCGACTGGACTGGGCCAAGGACCTGCCCTTCGAGGTCAAGGTCGTCGGCGAGGACCTCGAGTCGCTCGAGTCGGTCGACTGGCTGTTCTGGGTCGGGTGCGCCGGTGCCTACGAGGACCGCGCGAAGAAGACCACCCGCGCCGTGGCCGAGCTGCTCGACATGGCCGGCGTGACCTTCGGCGTACTCGGCAACGGCGAGACCTGTACCGGTGATCCCGCCCGCCGAGCCGGCAACGAGTTCGTGTTCCAGGGCCTGGCCCAGCAGAACATCGAGACCTTGAAGGAGTTCAAGGTCAAGAAGGTCGTCTCGACCTGTGCGCACTGCTTCAACACGCTCAAGAACGAGTACAAGGACTTCGGCATCGAGCTCGAGGTCGTGCACCACACCCAGCTGCTCAATCGCCTGGTGCGCGAGGGCAAGCTGACGCCGGTCGCCTCCGGCGCCGGAGCGCACCAGCGCTCGATCACCTACCACGACCCGTGCTTCCTGGGTCGGCACAACCAGGTCTACACCCCGCCGCGGGACCTGCTGCAGATCCTGCCGGGCGCTGAGTTCAAGGAGATGGAGCGCTCCGCCGAGCGGTCCTTCTGCTGTGGCGCCGGTGGCGCGCGGATGTGGATGGAGGAGAAGATCGGCGAGCGGATCAACCTCAACCGCACCGCCGAGGCCGTCGGGACCGGCGCCGACCAGATCGCGGTCGGCTGCCCCTTCTGCCGGGTGATGCTGTCCGACGGCCTGACCAAGATGCAGGCCGACGGCGAGGCACGCGAGGAGGTCGAGGTCCTCGACGTCGCGCAGATGCTGCTGGCGTCGGTCAAGGGCGAGCAGGCCACCAAGCTCAAGCTGGGCGAGGGTACGCCGACGGGTGCGGCCGCCAAGTCCGCCGAGCCGGTCGCCGAACCGGCCGCCTCGGGGACCGTGGTCGAGGAACCGGCGAAGGCTCCGGAGTCGGGGTCGTCGCTGTTCGGTGACGCGCCCGCGGCGGAGGCCGCTCCGGCGGCTCCTGCCGCTCCGGCTGCGCCGGCGTCCGGTGGCTCGCTGTTCGACGAGGCTCCGGCCGCGCCGGCCGAGAGCAAGCCGGCCGAGGCGGAGGCCAAGCCGGCCGAGGGCGGCTCGCTCTTCGACGTGGGGTCGGGCGGCTCGCTGTTCGACACCCCGGCTCCGGAGGCGGCGCCCGCGCCGGCTGCGGAGACGGCGGCTGTCGAGGAGAAGCCCGCCGCCGAGGCGAAGCCCGCGGACACGGAGAAGCCTGCTGCTCCGGCTCAGGACCTGTCCGGTGGTGGGTCGCTCTTCGACGTCACCCCGACCGAGGCCCCCGCCGCGCCGGCCCCCGCTCCTGCGGCGGAGAAGCCGGCCGAGACCCCTGCGGAGAAGCCCGCTGCGGCTGCCGAGAAGCCGGCAGCGGAGGCCGCCCCCGCGGTCGACCTGTCGTCCGGCTCGTTGTTCGACATCCCCGCCGCCGAGCCGGCTCCGGCCGCCCCGGAGGCTGCCGAGTCCGCACCGGAGGCTGCAGAGCCCGCGCCGAAGCCCACGGAGGAGCAGGTCGTCGAGGCCGAGGTCGAGGGGGGCGCTGCTGCGGCGGCTCCCGCCGAGCCCGCGGCCGAGCCGCAGCCGGCGGCGCCGGCAACGCCGCCCGCGAGCAGCGGCACGGCCAGCACCCCGCGCACCGATGTGGACATCCACAGTGCCGGCTCGCTCTTCGACATCGAGGCTCCCGAGGGTTCGGTGGCGGCTGCTCCGGCCGCCGCGCCCGCCCCCGCGGAGACCGCTCCCGAGCCGGCCCCGGTCGAGGAGGCCGAGCCCGTCGAGGCGGAGGCCCGTACCGAGGAGGCTGCGGTCGTCGACGAGGCGCCCGCTGCCGAGGAGGCCGAGGTCGCTGAGGAGGCGCCTGCCGCTGAGGAGGCGCCTGCCGAGGAGGCCCCGGCCGAGGAGCCGGCTGCGACCGAGCCCGAGGAGAAGCCGGCGCCCGCCGCCCCGGCCGCGTCCTCCGGCGAGGCCCACCAGCCCCGCACCGACGCCGACATCCACAACGCGGGCTCGCTCTTCGACCTCTGATCCGCCACTTGCCTGCCGGCAGGTAAGTACTTACCTGCCGGCAAGCAAGCGACACCCGCACCCCGCCCCGCCGGATATCCTCAGCAGATGCAGACCGGTGAGGCCGAGGAGCGCGCGTGGGCGGTGGCCCTCGGGCGGCTGCGCGGGCTGTCCGGGGCCGGCATCGGGTTCGGCGGGGCCGTCGACGGCGCCTCGCTGCGGCTGCGGCACTTCGACGGCGCCCGCACCGGCGCCCTGGCCGGCCTGGAGGTGGTCCGCGGCCTCGGGCTCGGCGGCCGCTCCTGGCGTGAGCGCACGACGGTCGGGGTGCCCGACTACGGCCGCTCCGCCGAGATCTCCCACGACTACGACGGCCCGGTCCTCGCCGAGGGCCTGCGCGCGGTCGTGGCAGCGCCGGTCGTGGTCGGGGCCAGCGTCCGCGGCGTGATCTACGCCGGCACCAGGGAGACGGTCGGGTACGGCGACCGGCTGCTCGACGCGGTCACCCGCACCGGCGAGTGGCTCGCCCGCGAGCTCGCCGTCGAGGACGAGGTCAACCGTCGGCTGCGCGAGCGGACCGCCCAGCTCCGCCGGCTCGAGGCGACCGCGAGCGAGCGGCTGCGCCGGGCGCACGCCGGCCTTCGCCAACTCCGCGCCTCGGTGGCCGACCCCGCCACCCGCACCGAGGTCACCCGGCTGCTCGACGAGCTCGTCCCCGACCCGGCACCCGCCATCGAGCTCAGCCCGCGCGAGCTCGACGTCCTGGCGCAGGTCGCCACCGGGGCGTCGTACGCCGAGACCGCGACCCGCCTGGGCCTCGCGCCCCAGACGGTGAAGTCCTACATGCGCGACCTGCTCACCCGCCTCGGCGCCCACTCGCGGCACGAGGCCGTCGTCATCGCCCGCCGCCAGGGCCTCATCCCGTAGGCGGCCACCCCATCAGGGGGTGTGACCCACCTCACTCAGGCGCGAGAATCACCCCATGACCGCGTCGTACGCCGCCGGCGAGACCACCACTCCTCTGCTCGACGAGACCATCGGGGCCAGCCTGGAGCGCACCGTCGCCTCCCACCCCGATCGCGAGGCGCTCGTCGAGGTGCAGACCGGACGGCGCTGGACCTGGCGCGAGCTCGACGACGCGGTGAACGAGATCGCCCGCGGGCTGCTCGCCCTCGGCATCGAGAAGGGCGACCGGGTCGGCATGTGGGCGCCGAACCGCGCCGAGTGGACCATCGTCCAGCTCGCCAGCGCGAAGGTCGGCGCGATCCTGGTCAACGTCAACCCCAGCTACCGCACCCACGAGCTCACCTACGCGATCAACCAGTCGGGGCTGCGGCTGCTGCTGACCCAGACCGCGTTCAAGACCAGCGCCTACCGCGAGATGGTCGAGGCCACCACGGGCGAGACCCCGCAGCTCGAGCGCACGGTCTACGTCGACACCGACGACTGGGCCGAGCTGATCGCCGCCGGCAGCGACCTCCCGGAGGACGCGGTCGCGACCCGCCTGGCCACCCTGCAGCCCGACGACGCCATCAACATCCAGTACACCTCCGGCACGACCGGCTTCCCCAAGGGCGCCACCCTCAGCCACCGCAACATCCTCAACAACGGCTACTTCACCACCGAGCTGATCGGCTTCACCGAGCACGACCGCCTGGCGATCCCGGTGCCCTTCTACCACTGCTTCGGCATGGTGATGGCGAACCTCGGGTGCGTCACCCACGGCTCCACGATGGTGATCCCGGCCCCGGGCTTCGACCCCGCGATCACCCTGCAGGCCATCGAGGACGAGAGCTGCACGGCCGTGTACGGCGTACCGACCATGTTCATCGCGATGCAGAACGCGCCCGACTTCGCCGACCACGACCTGTCCACCCTGCGTACCGGGATCATGGCGGGGTCGATCTGCCCGGTCGAGGTGATGAGGCACTGCGTCGACGACATGCACATGGCCGAGGTGTCGATCGCCTACGGCATGACCGAGACCAGCCCGGTCAGCTGCCAGACCCGCAGCGACGACGACCTCGACCGGCGGACCAGCACGGTCGGCCGGGCCGCCCCGCACGTCGAGATCAAGGTCGTGGACCCGGTGACGGGCGAGACCGTCGAGCGCGGTGAGACCGGGGAGTTCTGCACGCGCGGCTACTCGGTGATGCTCGGCTACTGGAACGACGAGGAGAAGACCCGGGAGGCGATCGACGCCGAGGGGTGGATGCACACCGGGGACCTCGCCCTGATGCGCGAGGACGGCTACTGCAACATCGTCGGCCGGATCAAGGACATGGTGATCCGCGGCGGCGAGAACATCTACCCGCGCGAGATCGAGGAGTTCCTCTACGCCCACCCCGACGTCGAGGACGTCCAGGTGATCGGCGTCCCCGACGAGAAGTACGGCGAGGAGCTCTGCGCCTGGATCAAGATGCACGCCGGCGCCACCCCGCTCGACGCCGACGCGGTCCGCGCCTACGCCACCGGGAAGCTCGCCCACTACAAGATCCCGCGCTACGTGATGGTCGTCGAGGAGTTCCCGCTGACCGTCACCGGCAAGGTCCGCAAGGTGCAGATGCGCGAGGAGTCGGCCAAGGCGCTCGGGCTGACCGAAGTGTGACATCATTGAGGTGTTGACATGACATCACGATGATGTCATCGTGATGCGCATGGACATCACTCCGTACGTCGAGAACCTCCGCCGCGATCTGCTCGCGGCGGCGGAGAGCATCGGGGAGCAGGCGCGCGAGACCGCCGAGCGGCTCGGCTTCGCGCTCGACCCGGCCGCCCGGCTGGCGCTGATGGAGGCCGTCAGCCAGGCCTGCGCCGAGATCACCGCGGCGATGCCGGCCGGTGGTGTCGACGTACGTCTCGACGGCCGCGACCTGGACTTCCTGATCCACGGCCCGACGCCCGAGTCCGCCACGCCGGAGCCGCCCGCCGCGGCCGACGACGAGGAGGAGGGCGACGTCGCCCGGATCACCCTGCGCATCCCCGAGTCGGTGAAGGCGCGGGTCGAGGACGCCGCCGCCAAGGCCGGCCAGTCGGTCAACACCTGGCTGGTGAACCTGGCCCGCGCGGCGACGAACGACCGCGCGATCCACATCGACCTCGACCTGTCCTCGGTCCCGTTCGGGGCCGACTTCCCGTTCGGCAAGCGCGGGCCGCGCCAGATGCGCGGCTGGCAGTGACAGGCCCGAAGGAGCCTCCGATGAACGACAGCCACGAGTTCGACACCCCCGAGCCGACCGTGCTCGTCGTCGCGGTCCGCGACGGGCAGGTCGTGATCACGGCCGCCGACGTCACCACCACGACGGTCCGGGTCACCGGCCCCCGCGCCGACGAGGCGCGCGTCGAGCAGCGCGGAGGCCGGGTGCTCGTCATCGGCCCGCGCCATCGCGGGTTCTCCGCGGCGACCCACCTGCGCTACGACATCACCGTCCCGACGGACAGCCAGCTGGTCGTCCGCAGCGGCAGCGCGAGTCTCGAGGTCACCGGCCGGCTCGGCACGACCCGGGTCAAGACCGGCTCCGGCGACGTCGCCGTCGACGGCCTGAGTGGTCCCGGCGTGGTCGACTCCGGATCCGGGGCGATCAGCGTGGGCGACTCCGCGGGCGCGCTGCGGCTGCGCAGCGGGTCCGGCCGCGTGCGGGTCGGCAGCTCGCGCGAGGCGGTGGTCTCCACGGGGTCCGGCGACATCAGCGTCGGCACCCTCACCGGCAAGCTGGTGGCCAAGAGCGGCAGTGGAGACCTCCGCGTCGGGGTCGCCTCCGGCTTCGCGGTGTGGACCGACATCACCACCGGCTCCGGCCGGCTGACCTCCGACCTTCCGCGGATGGGCGAGCCCGAGCGGGGTGCGCCGTACGTCGAGATCCGCGCGACCACCGGGTCCGGCGACATCGCGCTCACCTCGGTGTGAGGCCGTGATGATCACCGCCGTCCGACGCACGCGATGGTTGTGCCGCCCACCCAACGGACCGTCACTCCAGGACCAGGAACTCGTTCTACCCTCGAGTAACTTTCCGAGGGAGAACGATGAAGGCCACCACTCGCCCGTTGCACCTGCTGTGCGCCGCCGTGCTGTCGACGGCAGCGGCTCTCGCGGTCGCACCTGACGTCGCGACCGCGGCGCCGGCCCCGTCGGCCCTGTCGGCTCGCGTCGCCACCCGTACCGACGGCTACACGCCGCGTCCCGCGCAGTACAGCAAGACGGTGGTCCGCAAGGACCTGAAGATCCCGATGAGCGACGGGCTGGTGTTGCGCGGCGACCTGACGCTGCCGGCCACGGCCGACGGCAAGCCCGTGCCGCACGTGCCGGTGATCATCACCATCACCGCCTACAACAAGACCGTCATCGCCGGTGGCGGCGGCTCGACCCTGGCGGGTGCCGACCCGGCGTACCTCGTCGCGCGCGGCTACGCCCAGCTCACCGTCGACGCCCGCGGCACCGGCAGCTCGCCGGGCCAGTGGTGCGCCTTCTGCGCCCGCGAGAACAAGGACGCCGGCGAGATCGTCGCGTGGGCTCACCGCCAGCCATGGTCCAACGGGCTCAGCGGCATGACCGGTGCCTCCTACATGGGGATCAGCCAGCTCTTCGCCGCCGAGCACCACCCGGCCGGGCTGCGCGCGATCTTCCCGCAGGTCCCGGCCGCCGACGTCTACCGCGACGTCGTCGCCTCCGGCGGCCAGATCGACGTCGGGTTCATCCCGCTGTGGCTCGGCCTGGTCAGCCTCACCGGTGCGATCCCGCCGGCGTACGGCGCCGCTGACCCGCAGTCGGCCCTCCAGATGGGGCTCGACCACCTGATGGCCGGCGCCACCTTCACCACGCCGCTGATGCTGCAGGCGCTGCTCGACGGCTACCCGGCGTACGACGGCTCCTTCTACCGCCAGCGCTCGCCGATCACCGACATCGACAAGGTGGACGTGCCGACCTTCATCGTCGGCGGCGAGTACGACCTCTTCCAGCGCGGCGAGCCGCTCGACTTCGAGGCGCTGCAGCGCAACGGCGTGCCGGTCCGGCTCATCGACGGTCCGTGGGACCACCTGCAGGGCTCCTCGGGCGCAGCCGTCGGCGACGCCGGCTACGGCTCGCTGTCGGAGCTGCAGCTGCGCTGGTTCGACCACTGGATCAAGGGCAAGGACACCCGGCTCGACCAGATCGCCCCGGTGACCTACTACGAGCAGGGCTCGGCGAAGTGGCGGCGGTCGGCCACCTGGACCGGCGGCGAGAGCGCGGCGACGTACCAGCTCAGCGGTACGGCGACGATGGGCGCCGACGACGGCGTCCTCACCAGCGGTACGCCGGCGGCCGGGTCCTCCACGATGGTGCCGCTGCCCGCGAGCGGGCTGTGCACGCGCTCGCTGAACCAGTGGACGGCCGGCATCCTCAACATGGTCGTCCCGCAGCTGCCGTGCTTCGGCGACAACACCCTCAACGACAAGAGCGGCCTGGTCTTCCAGACCGCTCCGATGACCGGCACGGTCCGGATCCGCGGCCCGATCAACGCCCACCTCAGTGTGGCGACCTCGACCGGCGACGGACTGCTGTCGGTCGCCGTGGAGGACGTCGCGCCGGACGGCACCGTCAAGCGGCTCACCGGCGGGTGGCAGGTCGTGTCCCAGCGGGCGCTGGACACCTCGCGCTCGCAGTACCTCGGCGGCCGGCTGATCCGGCCCTACCACCCGTTCACCAAGGAGTCGAAGGCGTCGCTGGCGCCCGGCACGATCGCCCCGGTCGACGTCGAGGTCTTCCCGACGGGAGCGGCGATCCTGCCGGGCCACCGGCTGCGGGTCGCGATCCAGGGCTTCGACGTACCGCACCTGCTCGCGCCGCTCACCGATCTCCTCGGCCAGCTCGGCCCGATGACGATCTACAGCGGCGGCACGCACAGGTCCTACGTGACGATCCCCGTCAACTGATCAGCCCGCGGTCGACACCATCCACAGCCAGTTGCCGTCGGGGTCGTTGATCGCGAACATCGCGGGCACCGGCCCACCGGCCGGCATCTCGTGCACGATGTCGAGCCCGGCGTCGACGACCTTCTGGCGGGCGGCGGCGAGGTCGGCGGTCTCCAGGCCGATCGAGCCGCCGCCGGGCTCGCCCTGCATGGGCGGGTTCAGGGCCAGGCGGGCGGTCGAGCCCGGCGGTGCCACCTCGACCCAGCGGCCGGCCTGGTCGCCCTCGCCCCACGACACGTCGGAGCGGACCTCCCAGCCCAGCTTCTCGGTGTAGAAGGCGACCGCGGAGTCCTGGTCGGTGATGGTGAACATGGCGACGGCGATGGTGGGTTCGGTCATGGATCGACCCTCCCACTCACCACCGACAGCCACAACAGACGCCGGGTGACGATCAGTAGGCGACGTGGAACCGCTGGTTCTCGAACCGCGGGGACTCGATCTCGTCGACGAACGCCTTCGCGAAGTCCGCTCCGCCGATCTGGGAGTCGCCGTTGGCGTCGGACAGCAGGACGTCCTCGGACACCCGGTAGGAGCCGGTGGCCTCGCCCGCGGCCCAGGCGCCGAACGCGGCGGCCGGGGAGACGTAGAACCAGCGCAGGTCGGAGGTGTCGGCGCGCAGCGCGTCGAGCACCTCGCCGTGCGCGAGCGCCTCGGGCTTGTACTCGGCCGGGAAGCCGTCGGTGTCGACCAGTCGCGGGCCGCCCTCGGCGACCAGGGTCGAGCCGGCGCCGCCGACGAACGCGAGCCGGGCGCCGCCGGTGCGCGCGGCCTCGACGAGCGTGGGCAGGGCGGTCCGCAGGTCGGGCTCACCGGTCGCGTGGACGGCGACGACGAGGACGTCGTGCTTCGCGGCCAGCTCGTTGACGAGCTCGGCGTCGGCGAGACTGCCGGTCCGGTGGGTGATGCCGGCGGGCACCTCCGCGGCGGAGCGCGACACGGCCGTCACGTCGAGGCCACGGTCGGCGGCCTCCCGGGCGATGTGCGAGCCCGCGTAGCCGGTGCCGCCGATGATCGCGATGCTGGTCATGGTGAATCCCTTCGTCGTTCTGCCCCGGGTCTCGGGGTGATGGGTCGATTCTTGTCGACTTAAGGAGGGGATTCACGGTCGCCAAGCGACATACCATGGTGAATATGCGACAGGACCCGATCGCGCCGATCGGCTACAACCCGCCCGAGGGCAAGGCCGGCGAGGTCGAGGCGACGACCGTGGCGCGGATGCTGCAGCGGGCCGGGGCCCCCGAGTTCGTCGACGTCCAGCGGCCGGAGTTCCACTTCCTGCTCAACCCGCGCAGCGGCCGGGCCCACCACATGCTCGACTTCGCCGAGCACCTCCTGGAGCCGGGCGGGGTGCTCTGGGTGCGGCCCGGGCAGGTGCAGCGGTGGGACGACCTGACGGCGTACGACGGCGCGGTGCTGATCTTCCCCGGCGGCCTGCTCGACCCGGCGACCGCGCACCTCACCGAGGCCGACTCGCCGGCCGGGGCCTGCTGGTGGTCGCCGTCCGAGGCGGAGGCCGCCGGAGCGATGCCGGCCATCGACGCGATCGCGGAGCTCGCCGCGACCCCGATGACGCGCGAGCTGCGGGCGCCGGCCCTGACCCACCTGCTGTCCGCGCTGCTGCTGCGGCTGACCGCCCAGGCCCGCACCCGCCCGGGCGCGCCCACCGGTTCGGAGCCGTGGCTGGCCTTCCGCGACCTGCTCGACGCCGAGCACGCCCGGCACCACGACGTCGCCTGGTACGCCGAGCGGCTCGGCTGGTCCCCGCGCACCCTGGCCCGCGCCACCGCGGCCGCCACCGGCCGCACGCCCAAGCAGCTCATCGACGAGCGGGTGCTGCTCGAGGCGCGCCGGCTGCTGGCCCACTCCGACCTCAGCGTCGCGCGGGTGGGGGAGACGCTCGGCTTCGACGACGCCTCGAACTTCGGCGCCTGGTTCCGGCTGCGGGCCGGGGAGACGCCTGCGGCCTTCCGCGCTAGATCTTCGTCCGGTGGAAGCTCTGGAAGGAGCGCGACGGGGTCGGCCCCCGCTGCCCCTGGTAGCGCGACCCGTACTTCTCCGAGCCGTAGGGGTGGTCCGAGGGCGAGGTGAGCCGGAAGAAGCAGAACTGACCGATCTTCATGCCCGGGTAGAGCTTGATCGGCAGCGTGGCGACGTTGGCCAGCTCGAGCGTGACGTGGCCGGAGAACCCCGGGTCGACGAACCCCGCGGTGGCGTGGGTGAGCAGGCCGAGCCGCCCCAGCGAGCTCTTGCCCTCGACCCGCGCCGCGATGTCGTCGGGCAGGCTCACGACCTCGTACGTCGACCCCAGCACGAACTCACCCGGGTGCAGGATGAACGGCTCGTCGCCCTCGGTCTCCACCTGGTGGGTGAGGTCGGACTGGTCGGTGGCCGGGTCGATGGCGGCGTACTTGTGGTTGTCGAAGACCCGGAAGAACCGGTCCAGCCGTACGTCGATCGAGGACGGCTGCAGCATCGACGGGTCCCACGGATCCATCACGATCCGTCCGTTGTCGATCTCACCGAGGATGTCGCGGTCGCTCAGCAGCACGGTCGTAACCTACCCGCATGGCATTCCACCGGTACGTCGCGCTCGGCGACTCGTTCACCGAAGGCGTCGGCGACCCCGACCCGACCCGCCCCAACGGCCTGCGCGGCTGGGCCGACCGGGTCGCCGAGGCCCTGGCGGCGGCCGACCCCGACTTCGGCTACGCCAACCTCGCGATCAGGGGACGCAAGCTGCCCGCGATCATCGATGAGCAGGTCGACGCCGCGGTCGCGCTCGGCCCCGATCTGGTCACCATCCACGGCGGCGGCAACGACGTGCTGCGCCCCAAGGTCGACCTGGACGCGCTGGCCGCCCGCTACGACGAGGCCGTCGGCCGGCTCTCCGCCACGGGCGCGCAGGTCGTCATGTTCACCATCGCCGACGTCGCTGACAGCGCGGTGTTCAAGCCGATCCGCGGCCGGTTCGCGATCTTCAACGAGTGGGTGCGCGAGATCGCCGACAAGCACGACGCGGCCGTCGTGGACATGTGGCGGATGCGGGGCTGGAGCGTCGCCGAGATCATGGACCAGGACCGGCTCCACCTGAACCCGGTCGGCCACCAGTCGATCGCGATCGAGGTGCTCACCACCCTGGGCGTGGAGCACGACCTGCAGCCGCTGCCGCCGATCGCCGTACCGGTCCTGACGCCGCGGCAGCAGCGCGCCGCGAACCTCGCGTGGGCCCGCACGCACCTGGGGCCGTGGGTCCACCGCCGGGTGACCGGCCGGTCGTCGGGCGACGGGGTCGAGCCGAAGCGGCCCACCTTCGCCCCGATCGGGTGAGAGTGGAGCGGGCGACGAGACTCGAACTCGCGACATCGACCTTGGGAAGGTCGCGCTCTACCAACTGAGCTACGCCCGCAGTGCCTTGGTCGGCCGGACCGCCAGGGCGGGATGGATGCTACCTCACCCCCGGGTCAGGCCCGGTGTCTGCCTCGGAGGAAGTAGACGAGCGGCAGCACGCCGGCGGAGTTCACGAAGGTGAGCGCGAGGCCCCAGGTACGACGGGACCCGCGGACCTCGGTGTCGGCGCGGCCCTTGAGATCGGCGAGCGCCGCGGCCTTCAGGGCGGTGTCGACGACCGTGCCGGCGACGACGACCCTGCGGGTCCGTGGGCTCAGCTCCGACCAGCTCTTCCTCGGCATGTGTTCCTCCTCCTCGACGGTGCTGCCAGTCTCCACCCCGGCCGAAGCGGCTCAGCGGGGCAGCGTGGCGGTGAGCTGGAGCCAGCGGGTGGGCGCGTCGAACTCCCCGTCCCCGTAGCGCTCGCGCAGGGCGTCGGTCGCGAGGGCGGTGGCGCGCTCGACGTCGAGGGCCGGGTGGGCCGCGATCTCCGCGCTCAGCGGGGTGCCCTGGCAGTAGGCGATCGCGCCGATCTCGGCGGTGCAGCGGCTGGTGCCGTCCAGCGCCACGACCTCGGCGGTGTCGAAGCCCGCGAGGCGCAGCTCGCGGGTCAGCAGGTCGGTGTCGTGGTGGCCGTGCGGCGTACGGGCCAGGAAGTCGAGCGGGCCCTCGGGTGCCGCCCGGGTCAGGGCGGAGGTGACGACGTCGGCGACGCCGTTGGCGCCGATCCGGTCCCAGACGCTGACCAGGTAGGAGCCGCCCGGCCGCAACACCCGCGCCGCCTCCCGGAACGCGCGTGGCCGGTCCGGGAAGAACATCGCCCCGAACTGGCACACCACCGCGTCGAACTCCCCGTCCCCGAACGGCAGCTCCTGCGCGTCCGCCACCTGCCAGGTCACCTTCGGCGACGGGAGCAGCAGCTCGGCCGCCCGGAGCATCGGCTCATTGAGGTCGGTGGCCACCAGGCGGCGTACGACGGGCTCCAGCAGCCGCGTCACGACACCCGTGCCGGCCGCGGTCTCCAGCACGTCCGCGGGTGCCAGCGCGGCGACCGCAGCGGCGAGGTGCCGCGCGGGCTCGTCGAAGATCAGCGGCACCATCAGCCGCTCGTACTGCTCCGGAACGGAGCCGGTGAAGGCCGTGTCGGTTCTCTCGTCAGCGGCCATGACGTGATCGTAGATTGATCGACGTGACCACCACGAGCGTCGAGGACTTCCGTGCGCTGCACCGCCCGGGGGCCGGGTTCGTCCTCCCCAACGCCTGGGACGGCGGGTCGGCGCGGATGCTCGAGCAGGCGGGCTTCGCCGCCATCGCCACCACCAGCGCGGGCATCGCGTTCAGCCGCGGGCGTGCCGACGGCACCATGGCGCGCGACGAGATGCTCGAGGAGATCGCGCGGATCGTCGCGGTCGTGGGCTGCCCGGTGAGTGCGGACCTGGAGTCCGGCTACGGCGAGCGGCCGGAGGACGTCGCCGCGACCGTGTCGGCGGCGGTCGGGGTCGGCGTGGTGGGCTGCAACCTGGAGGACGCCGACGCCGACGGGCTGTTCGACGTCGAGCGCGCGGCGGAGCGGTTGGGCGCCGTACGCGCCGCTGCTCCCGCGGACGTACTGGTCCTCAACGCCCGCACCGACCCCTACATGACGCGGCACCCGGACGCGTTCGCCGAGACGGTACGCCGCGCGCACCGCTACCTCGACGCGGGCGCGGACTGCATCTTCGTGCCCGGTGTCAGCGACCCGGAGGTCATCGCGCGACTCGTCGCGGAGATCGGGGCGCCGGTCAACGTGGTCGCCGGCCTCACCGACCCGATCGTCCCCGCGAGTGCCCTGCGCGAGGCGGGTGTCGCCCGGATCAGCGTCGGCGGCACGCTCACCCGCGCGGCGCTCACGCTCGTCGACCGGGCCGCCCGGGAGATGCTCGACGACGGCACCTTCGAGTGGGCCCAGGGCCTCGTCTCCTACGGCGACTTCCAGTCACGCTTCGGCGCGCGATGATCCTGCCGGTGTGTCGGTGCGACCGGTCATGATCGTGCCGTGACCCCCGCACAGATCGCCCGCCGCCGTGTCCACGCGCAGGGTCTCGCGTCGCCGTCGTCGGGCAGCGCCGAGGAGATCGTCGGCCGGCTCGTCGCGATGCAGGCCCAGGACTATCGAGGCGGTCTCTGGTCGGTCGGGGTGCGCAGCGACCACCTCACCGAGGCCGACGTCGAGACCGCCCTCGCGGAGCGGCGCATCGTCCGCACCTGGCCGATGCGCGGCACCCTGCACCTCGTGGCGGCCGCCGACGCCCGGTGGCTCCCCGCGCTGCTCGGTCCGCGGGCGAGCCAGGCCGCCGCCGGGCGGCGCCGCGGGCTGGGGCTCGACGACGCGGCCGTGGCGACCGTGCGGGAGGCGTGGGAGGGCGCGCTCGCGGGCGGCCGCACGCTCGGGCGGCCGGAGCTGTTCAAGGCGATGGACGCCGCGGGCGTCGACAGCGGCGAGCAGCGCGGCCCGCACCTGCTGCGCCACCTCGCCGAGCAGGGGGTGCTCTGCTTCGGGCCGCACGCGGGCAAGCAGCCGACGTACGCGCTGATCGAGGAGTGGGCCCCGGACGCCCGGGTGCTCGAGCGCGAGGAGGCGCTCGCCGAGCTGGCGCTGCGCTTCTTCACCGGCCACGGCCCGGCGACCCTCGACGACTTCGCGGGCTGGGCGTTCCTGACCAAGGGCGACGCGAAGGCCGGCCTCGCGGCGGTCAGCGCGGAGCTGGAGAGCGTCGAGGTCGACGGCCTCACCTACTGGTACGCCGACGGCCCGGACGCGCGCACAGGTGCCCTGCTGCTGCCCGGCTTCGACGAGTACGTCCTCGGCTACAAGAACCGCTCCGCCTTCCTGACGCCCGAGATCTTCGACGCCGTGGTACCCGGCGGCAACGGCGTCTTCCGCGCCACCGTCGTCGACGACGGGCAGGTCGTCGGGCTGTGGACCGCCAAGCGGCTCACCCGCCGCCAGGTCGTGACGGTGTCCGGCTTCGAGGGCCGCAAGCAGCCCCGGCCCGCCGCGCTGAAGGCCGCCCTGAGCAGGTACGCCGACTTCTGCGGCGTACCCACCGAGCTGGGGTGAACGCAGAAACGTGTCCCAACCCCGCTGCTGCGTCCT
This sequence comes from Nocardioides ultimimeridianus, assembly GCF_054777895.1. Lineage (NCBI taxonomy): Bacteria > Bacillati > Actinomycetota > Actinomycetes > Propionibacteriales > Nocardioidaceae > Nocardioides > Nocardioides ultimimeridianus. The sequence continues at coordinate 261,919 of NZ_BAAHAB010000017.1, forward strand.
AGGCTGAGCAGCGTGGCGCCACCCCGGGACGCGCTCTACGCGGAGTTGGAAGCACTCATCGCCTCCGGCTGCGACGGGCCGGGCCGTCTGGTGGTGCTCTCCGGCGAGGCCGGCATCGGCAAGACGACGGTGGTCAAGCGTCTGGCAGCGGGCCACCGCGGCCGCGTGCTGTGGGGTTCGTGTGAGCCGTTCGCCAGCACGCGGCCCCTGATGCCTCTGCACGACTGGGCGCGGGAGACGGTGCCCGAGCTGGCGAAGGCGCTCGCCGGCAACAGCCGCAGCGACCTGTTCACCGACACGCTCGAGATCCTCACGGCTCCGACCCTTGCCGTCGTGGAGGACGTGCACTGGGCGGACGAGGCGACCCTGGACCTGCTCGTCTACCTCGGACGCCGCATGGCGGGTCTCCGCACCACCCTGGTCCTCACGGCCCGCGCGATACCGCAGCAGCTGGCGGGGCTGGGGGAGCGGCTCACGGTTCCACCGCTCGACCGCGAGGAGATCGCCGCCCTCACCAGCGACTCGGGGCTGGATCCCGAGCACATCCATGCGATCACCGGCGGCAACGCGTTCTTCGTCACCCAGCTGATCGATGCCCCGACCGCCGGCGTCCCCGACTCGGTGCGCGAGGCGGTGCTGGCTCGACTCCACGTGCTCTCCGAGGCCGCGCGCGCCGTCGTGGAGACGGTCGCCGTGGCCCCTCACTGTGCGGAGCTCCGCATCCTCTACGGAGCGGCCGGAGCAGAGCCCGCCGACATCGAGGAGGCCGAGCGTGGCGGGCTCGTCGTCTGCGACGGCCGCATCGTGACCTTCCGCCATGAGCTCGCGAGAGAGGCGGTCGAGACCGCCATGCCCGGTCCGCGCCGCCATCAGCGACACGCAGACGTTCTCGCCGGCCTGGTCGCCCACCACCAGGGCCGCGACGCCGCCATCGCCTATCACGCCCATTTCTCCGATGATCATCCGCGAGCCCTCCACCACGGGCTGCGGGCCGCACGGCGCTCGATCCAGCAGGGAGCGCGGCCCGAGGCCGTCATCCAGCTGGAGCGAGCGAGCGCGCATCTCGACCACGCCGAGCCCCGGCAGGCGATCGAGATCCTGCGCACGTACGTCGATTCGCTCACCGCTCTCGGCCAGTACCAGCCCGCCGTCCCCCTCTCCGAGCGCGCCGTCGCCGTCGCCCGCGAGCTGGGCGACGACGACGTCCTGGCGGGGCAGCTGGCCAGGCACGCCTTCATCGTGTGGCGGAGGGCGGGCACCGCCTCAGCCCGCCGGCTGGTGGAGGAGGCATGGGAGCGCAGCCGCGGTGACCGCGAGGGCGCAGGCCGGCTCGCGGCGCTCCTCGCGGGGGCGAGCCTGCACATGCTGGCTCGCGAGATCGAGCCCTCACTCGCGATGGGCCGAGCGGCCGCGGACCTGGCGCGGCGCCGTGCGGATCGCGATGCCCTCGCCGATGCCCTGCACCTGCTCGGTACGGCGTCCTGGTTCGCCGATCCTGATCAGGCCGAGCCCTTGCTGGAGGAGAGCCTCGAGCTCGCCCGGTCCATGGGCGACGACCGGCTCGCCGGGATGGTCATGCTGAACGCCGGATCGGGTGCGGGCGAGGTGCGGCGCTATCGCGAGGCGGAGCGATGGCTCGAGGAGTGCCACAGATTCGCGGTCGCGTACGACCTGGACGAGATCGCCTCCTACGCCCGGGCCTGGGCGGCCCGGGTCGCGCTCGAGCAGGGCGACCTTGCGGACGCCGTCGCGCGTGCGGACGCGTGCGCGGGATCGGCCGACCTGATCACGCGCATCGCCGCCGACACCGTGCGCGGCCGGGCCCGCCACCGTCTGGGCCGACCCGGTGCCCGGTCCGATCTCGATGCTGCGTGGGCACTGGCCGAGCCGACCGGCGATCTCCAGCGGACCTGGCCGGTGGTGGCCGGTTACGCGGAGCTCGACCTCACCGATCACCTGGCGGTGGTCTTCGACCAGGCCGTCGAGCTGCACCAGCCCTGGGCCCTCGGCGAGCTCGGCTGGCAGATGGTGCGCCTCGGGCTCATCGAGCCCTCCGACGCCCGCCTGGCCGGCGCGGCACCTCCCTTCGCGGCCATGATCGCCGGCGACTGGCGGCAGGCCGCAGAGCGATGGCGAGCTCTGGGTTGCCGGTACGACCAGGCCCTCGCGGAGGGCGAGACGTCCGATTCCGAGCTGTTGAAGGCGGCCATCGCCCGGCTCGACGCCCTGGGCGCGCGAGCCGATGCCGACCGGATCGCGGCGAGCCTGCGCGCCCGCGACGGTACGTCGGTGCGGCGGGCCCGACGCAGCACGGCGGCCCACCCGTTCGGGCTGACCGATCGCGAGGCCGAGGTCGCGGCGCTGCTGCGCGAGGGCCTCACCAACGCCGAGATCGCGGAGCGGACGTTCACCTCGGTCAAGACGGCCGGCCACCACGTCTCGGCGATCCTGGGGAAGGTCGGAGTCGCCTCGCGTCGTGACGCGGTCGCCGCAATATGGGGACCTGCGTCCGATGCCGGACACCAGGCGGTCGGGCCACGATCCGAGGCATGACGATCTCTGGCAAGCGCAAGGGCAAGGGCTGGAGGCTCGTCTCGCTCTTCGCCGCGGTCTCGCTCATCTTCGTGGGCCCGGCCTGTTGGCTGCTCGCGCGACAGGTCATCGGCACGCACGCCACGGCCGAGGTCATCGGGTGCTCCTATCGGAGCGTCGGCCGCAACATCGAGGAGACCTGCACCGCGGCGTGGACCGTCCACGGTCAGCGCGTCGTCGGCGAGCTGGAGGGGGCGAGCGGCTACGAGACGCCCGGTCAGCACGTCGACGTCACGATTCACGGGCACACCGCGACGAGCCACAGCATCGGCCTGCCTCTTGTCCTGCTGGGCCTCGGCGCGGTCTTCGCCGTACCCCTCTTCCCCCTCACCCGGGGTGCGCTCGGGAGGCTGGAGGCGAATCGGCGCAAGGTGGCGATGGAGTGAGCCGGTCCGCGCCGGGCTCCGGGCTGAGGCTCCGAAGATAGGGACCGGCGCCCCATGTGGGCAGCGCGTGGCCCGACGAGGCTCATCACACCTACCAAGAAAGGAACCTTCCGATGCCTCGTTACCTCGTTCAGCGCACGTTCCCCGACGGCCTGGCCATCCCGGCGAACGACGACGGTGCCGCGACCTGCAGCACCGTGGTCGGCGGCAACCTCGCCCACGACGTCACCTGGGTGCACTCCTACGTGAGCACCGACAAGACCACCACCTTCTGCATCTACGACGGCCCCACCCCCGATGCGATCCGTGCTGCGGCGCAGACCAACGGTCTGCCGGTGGACCGGATCACCGAGGTGTCCGTCCTCGACCCCTACTTCTTCCACTGATATGCGGCGCGTGCTGAAGGCCCTCGCCTCGCAGTCGGCGGGTCTGCTCGCCGTCGTCATCGCGCTGTCGGGCGGTACGGCGTACGCCGTGGGCCGCATCGCTCCGCGCAACTCGGTGGTCAGCAGCTCCATCGCCGACGGCCAGGTCAAGACCTAGGACCTCGCCGCCGGCGCCGTCGGATCGGCCAAGGTCAAGGACAACAGCCTCACCGGGGCCGACATCAACGAGAGCACACTGGGCTCGGTGCCGCACGCCGTGAGCGCCTACTTCGGTGGCACCGCCCGCCAGGCCATCTACCAGACCTGCGACCCCGACACGACGTCGTACGTGAGCTGCGCCAGTGTGGTGATGGCGGTACCCAGGCGACCCGGGTGGTCCTGCTCGGGCGCGCGAGCATCACCAACCAGACCACCGCGACGAACCCGGCCGGCGGGTACTGCCACCTCGCCGTCGACGGCGTCGAGGTGGAGAGCAGCGGGATCCCGTTCAACAAGCCGACCGGAGTCTCGTGGTCCTCGGCCGACCTGCAGGGCGTCGCAGCCGTGACCCCGGGCGCGCACACCTTCTCCGTGCAGTGCAACGACCAGGGCTCGGCCAGCTATCACTACGTCGCTCTCACCGCGCTGCTGGTCAGCGACGGGTAGCGGGCCCGCCGGAATAGGGTCGAGGGCGTGAGTGACTTCTCCGGTTTCCCCGTCGCCGCCCTCGACTTCTATGACGACCTCGAGGTCGACAACACCAAGTCGTTCTGGGACGCCCACAAGGCCGTCTACGACGAGGCCGTCAAGGCACCGATGGTGGCGCTCACCGATGCGCTCGCCCAGGAGTTCGGCGCGGCGAAGGTGTTCCGGCCCTACCGCGACGTGCGGTTCGCGAAGGACAAGACGCCGTACAAGACCCATCAGGGCGCCTTCGTGGGCGTCGGCCCGGCCACCGGTTGGTACGTCGAGGTCGCGGCTCCGGGGGTCCGGGTCGGTGGCGGCATCTACGAGGCGAGCGGGGAGCGGCTCTCCGCGCTCCGCGACGCGATGGCCGAGGAGAAGACGGCCAAGGTCCTCGAGCGGATCCTGCGCGACCTGGACCGCGGCGGCTTCGAGGTCACCGGCGAGCGGCTCAAGACCGCGCCCCGCGGCTACGCCAAGGACCACCCGCGGATCGAGCTGCTCAAGATGAAGACCGTGCTGGGCATGCGGTCCTACGGCTTCGAGCCGGTCGTCCACACCGCCGAGCTACTCGACCGGGTCCGCGAGGACTGGCGCCGGCTCCGCCCGCTGGTCGAGTGGGTCGCCACGCACACCCAGATCTGAGCTGTCGTCAGCCGCCGACCCGGCGCAGGAAGTCGGCCAGGTTGCCCCGCAGCCGCTCGACCCGCTGCTCGACCTCGAGCGTCTCGTGCATCGCGGCCGTGCCGGTGGTGAGCTTCTTGCGGGCATAGAGCGAGCAGCGGAGGTCGGCGCAGATGTAGGTGCCCACCGAGTCGCCCTTGGCGCCGGCCTTCCCGGACCGCGGGGCGACCAGCAGGCTGACGCCCCCGCGCGGGTGGAGCGTGATGCACAGCGAGCAGATGTTCTTGCGCGTCGCCGGCGTCGCATCCGGAGCGCGGAGGACGACGCCGATCAGCCCCGCCTCATGGGGAGCGACCAGGTAGCCGCGCGCCCGCGCCTGGGGGTCGCGCCACCCCAGGAAGTCCAGGTCGTCCCACGGCTGGGCCGCCAGGTCGCGCGGGACGCTGAGGCGCTTCGCCTCGCCCTTCGAGCAGTTCACGAAGGAGGCCCGGATCTCGGCCTCGGTCAGCGGGGACACCGTGCCGAGGCTACCGGCCGGCGGCGTACCGGCCTCAGACCCGGACCAGGATCTCGCCGTGCAGGATCGACAGCCAGCCGTCCGGCTCCTCGACCCACCGACGCCAGCCGGCGCTGATCCGCTCCAGGTCGGAGCGGGTGGCGAGCCCGGACTCCAGGACCTGGGTAGCCATGGCCGACTCCAGGATCCGCTTCTCCCACATGCCGCCCCACCACTCGCGGTCCGCGGGCGTGGCGAAGCACCAGGTGCTCGACGTCGCGGTGACATCCTCGAGGCCCGCGGCCCGCGCCCAGGACAGCATCCGGCGGCCGGCGTCGGGCTCGCCGCCGTTCGCCCGGGCCGCCACCTGGTAGAGGGTCATCCACTCGTCCAGCTCGGGGATCCGCGGGAACCAGCAGAACGCCGCGTAGTCGCTGTCCCGCGCCGCCACGATCCCGCCCGGTTTCGTCACGCGCGCCATCTCGCGCAGCGCCTGCACCGGGTCGCCGACGTGCTGCAGCACCTGATGGGCGTGCACGACGTCGAAGGTGTCGTCGTCGAAGTGGAGCGTATGGACGTCGGCCTCCGCGAAGGCGATGTTCGCGACTCCCCGCTCCGCGGCGGTGGTCCGGGCCAGGTCGAGCTCGGCCGGCCCGACCTCCGTGGCCGTCACCGCCGCGACATGCCCGGCCAGGTCGGCGGTGATCGTCCCCGGCCCGGCTCCGACGTCGAGCAGGGTGTCGGTCGGGCGCAGGTGCGGCAGCAGGTACGCCGCCGAGTTCTCCGCGGTACGCCAGCGGTGTGAGCGCAGCACCGACTCGTGGTGCCCGTGTGTGTAGGTGGCCATGGGCACTAGCCTCGGTCCGCGGAGCGGGTCGGGGAAGACCGCGTGGTTCCTAGGAGTCCCGCACCCACCTTCGAGGAGGCGACGATGGTCAGCGAGTTGGGCGCGTTCCTGCGCGCGCGGCGCACCGACGCCGCCCTCGAGCCGCCCCGCCGCTCGCTGGGGGCACGCCGGGTGCGCGGCCTGCGCCGCGAGGAGGTCGCCGCGGCCGCCGGCATCAGCGTCGACTACTACACCCGCCTGGAGCAGGGTCGCGAGACGAACCCCAGCGACGCCGTCGTGCGTGCCCTCGCCGAGGTGCTGCGGCTGGAGCCGGACGCGGTCGAGCACCTCCACCGGCTCCGCGCCACCGGGGTCGGTACGCCGACGGGCGACCTCGAGCCCGACGTGGTCGCCCGGATGGAGGCCCTCGTCGACGCGGTCCGCCCGAACCCGGCGTACGTCCTGGACCGGCTCAGCAACGTCGTCGCCGCCAACCCCGAGGGCCTGGCGATCTTCGTGGGGCTCGCGGACCTGCCGCCCGGGGAGCGGAACACCTGTCGCTACCTGCTCACCGACGCCCGCGCCCGCGCGATCTTCCTGGACTGGGAGGACATCGCCCGCGGCGCGGTGGCCCACCTGCGCGCGGCCAACGCCGCCGACCTCAACGAGCCGCAGCTGCGGGCGTTCGTCGCCGACCTGTCCGGTCGCAGTCCGCTGTTCGCCGAGTGGTGGGCCGGCCACGTCGTCGAGCGCCGCCGCTCGTCGACCAAGCGCATGACGGCCCCCGACGGCAGCGAGGTCGCCCGCCGGTACGAGGTCCTCCACCTCCCCGACGAGCGGATGCGGATGACCCTCTGGCTGCCCGCCTGAGCTCAGGCGGGCGTGAACGAGGCCATCGTCCGGTCCGGCTCCCAGAACGCCTTCATCGACAGCACCCGGCCGTCGTCGCCGACCACGTAGACCATGACCAGGTCGGTGGTGGCGTGCGAGCCGTCGGGGAAGGTCGTGCGGATCCGGCCGACGTTGGCGCAGGTGGGGGAGCCGGGGTTCGCGAAGGAGTCGGTGATCTCGAACTCGAAGCGGTCGATGGGCGCGATCGCCTTCTCCCAGAACGCGCTGATGCCCGCGTGGCCGTGGTGCCCGCGGCCTTCCGGGTCGAACATCGACGGGCCGACGGGGTCCTCGAGGACGGCGTCCTCGGCGTACACCGTGAGCCACTCGGCGAGGTCGCCCTTCGCCACCGCGGAGTAGGAGCGCTGCGACGCCGTACGGGCGGGGTGCGGGTCGTTCGGTGCGTTCCAGGTGATGGCGTCGGAGGTGATCACCCGTTCATCGTAGAGCGAAACTAGAACCAGTTCTATGTCTCGATACGTTCGCTCGTCCCTCGCGAACACTCGACAACCGCCCGTTCAGGTCACCTCGCATTCACCCCGCGCTCACCCCCGCCCGCCACTCTGGAGCCATGCCGAAGAAGCGCGCGGCCTGGATCCACGTCGGGGTCCCCGGGGCCGGGGACATCCTCGAGCCCGCCCTGGTCCACCACCGCCGGGCGCTGCGCGAGCTCGGCTTCGCGTCGCTGGCGCACACGACCGACGAGTCCTTCCGGGCGGCCGTCGAGGTCCTCGACGACGGGCCGGCCTGGGGGCTCGACCGCACCGACGGGGAGCTGGCCCGCCTCGTCCACCGCGGCACGAGGGCGAAGGCCCACCTGATCTTCAGCCAGCCGATGCTGGCCGCGGCCACCGAGCCGAGGATCGACCACCTCGCCGAGGCCTTCGCCGATCACCAGCTCCATGTCGTCGTCACGGCCGGCGCGGACGACGAGGGCGAGGTGGCCGACCGCTGGCTCCGGGCGGTACGCCGCCCCGAGCGACTCCACGTGCTCGAGGTGGACGGCGCCGGACCCCGCTGCACGTGGCAGGCCCTCGGCCGCCTCGCCGGGTTCGGCACCAAGTCCCTCCCGGTCGACGGCGTGCCGCCGATCGTTCCCCGGTGCGACTCGCTGGCGCACGCCCGGCGCGAGCTCGAGCTGCTGGCCCGCCGCAACGCCACCCTCGAGGCCCGGGTCGCCGAGCTCGAGCGGAAGCGGCGCAAGCTCAAGCGCCGCCTCCGCATCGCGGACGCTACGGCAGGCTGATCGACAGCGGGGTCGCCGAGGAGCCGGCGTACCCGGCCACGTCGAGCACCCGGGCCGTCCACGTGCCACTCGCCTTCGGGTAGACCCGTGCGGACCAGGTGCCCGTCGAGGCCGACAGCACCGAGCTCACCAGGACGGGGGTGCCCCCGGTCGCGGTGAAGTACAGCGACACCCGTACGGTGCCGGCCGGCAGGGTCGTGCCGGCGTACGTCTTCGTGACCGTGCCGGACAGGATGGCGCTGCCTCCGACGATCACCGTGGAGGCCGAGGACGAGGCGGTGAGCGCGGTCGTCCACGTGCCCGCGGTGACGGTCGTGACCTCGACCGAGGCCGCCGGCTGTCCGGTCACCCCGGCGAACGCCACCGAGAGCGTGCCCGTCGCCTTCAGTGCGATCTTCGCGGTGTAGGTGCCGGTGGCCGTCGTGGTCACCCCGCCGATCTTCAGCGTGGTCCCGCTCGCCTGCCGGACGTAGATGCCGACCGCCTTGCCGCCCAGCGGCGTGGTGGTGGCGCCGGCGACCCGCTGCAGGGTGCCGGTCACCGTGATCGTGCTGCCGTAGCCGACGTCGGTCTGGTCGACGGCGCCCGTGATCGCGGTGTCGGGAAGGGTGACGGTCACGGCACCCGCGGTGGCGGTGGCGGCGGCGTACCCGGCCGTGGCTGCGAGCGAGACCGAGATCGTGCCCGACAAGGTCGGCTTGGTGAGGATCGTGTAGCTCCCGTCCGCGGTGGTGGTCGCGGTGCCCAGGGTCAGCGCCGTCCCGGACGCGGGCGTCAGCTTGACGGCCAGCTTCACCCCGGAGGCCGCGACCGCCGTCCCGGAGGCGCTGGCGGTGAGGTGGCCCGAGACGGTGACCGGGTCGGCGTAGTACGTCGCCGTCTTGTCGATGCCCGCCGTGAGAGCCGTCGAGCACGTCGTCGGGACCGCGACCACCGTGGCGGGCGCGCCGGCGGCGTACACGGTGCCCGCGGCGCTGGTGGTCCGGTAGGTGGTCGTCGCCGATGCCGTCTGGGTGCTCGTCGAGGCGCCCTCGACGTTCGTGGCGGCCGACCCCGCCGCGGACGGGGTGAGGGCGGTCGCGAGCTGCTTGGTGAAGGCGGTCGTGAGCCCCTTGATCGGGTCGCCGCTGGCGGTGTCGATCGCGGTTGCCCGCAGCGCGAAGGGCGCTCCCGTGCACACCGAGGCGTTGCCGCCGTCGGCCGGCTGCTGCCCGGCCGCGCCGAGGGCGAGCGTCACCGGACGGACGGTCCCGGTGGCGAACGTCAGCGGGCTGGTGACGATCTTGGTCGCGCCGGTCGAGTCGGTCAGCGTCGCCGTCACCGTCGTCGCTGCCGTGGTCGTGGCGTTGCAGGTCACGTCGGTCTGCAGCGCGGTCGGGGCGCTGAAGACGCAGTCCGCGCGTGCCGACTTCCACTGCACCGTCGTGACGGTGCGGCCGGTGGGCAGGCTCGGAGCGACCGACGCCTGGGTCGACAGGCCAGGTACGGCGGGGTTGTTGACCGAGATCGTCGCGCCCAGGACGGTCGGCGCTCCGGCCGTGCCGCCGCCGGTGCCGTCGCCGCCTCCGATCAGGAAGCGCGAGTCCGCGGCGTCCCAGTGCCCGTCGAGGTAGCTGCCCGGGTCCGGGAACGTCGAGTAGTAGTCGTCGCTGTTGCAGTCGTAGAAGTACTCGTGCTCGGGGGTGCAGATCTGCACCATCGCGTGGTTGCCGCCGTCGGCGTAGCACATGGTGTCGGACTCGTCCCAGCAGTGGCCGGCATGGGTGGAGTGCGGCGCGGTGTTCTGGACGCCGCCGAGCATGTGCATCAGCTCGTGCGCCTCGACGGAGTGCTGGGTGGAGCCGTCCCCGAAGCCCCAGCAGCCCGAGTCGATGCGGGCGTACTGGGCGTAGTAGCCGTTGTTGGGGTTGTCCTGGCCGGCGCCGTCGCCCGGGTACAGGCTCGCGATGCCGCACAGCGAGGTCGCGTCGGTCCACATCAGGTATTTGCGGGTCGGGTCGGTGTAGCCGAGCGCCTGGACCGCGGAGATGGTGGCGTTGAAGGACGCCAGCGAGCCGCTCGGCACGGTCACGTTGAGCACCTTCGCCACACAGCCGCCGGAGCCTGCCTCGGTCACGTAGCGCAGGTGGCGCACGCCTCCGGTCAGCGCCGCCGACCGGTTGACGACGTCATCGACGCCCGCCGCCCACAGCTGGAAGGTCGACTGCATCGAGGCGAAGCGGTTGGTGGAGCCGGCCTCGACGACGTACATCGCCTGGATGCGGTAGCCCGACGTACCGTCGCCGTCGCAGTCGACCAGTGGGCTGGTCGCCGCCGCCTGCGCGGGAGCGGGCACGCCCAGGTCCTGCGCCACGGCGTACGCCGTCGGGCCGGCGCCCTCGCGCTCGCGCAGCTCGGTGGTGGAGACCGGGACGGTCGGGTCGACGCCCGGAGGCGGCTCGTCCTCGTGGGCGCAGGCGCCGGCCAGGACCAGGGCGTACTGGTCGCCGGGGCCGCACGCCGCCGCCGAGGACCGGGCGGACAGGCTCCCGTCACGGGGAGGGGCGGCGAGGCCACCACCGGCCAGCAGGACTCCGAGAACAACGGGGACGAGCAGCCGGCGAACCTTCACGGCGCCACCTTCCTGGCGGGGCCGACCGGTCGCATCCATGCCACCGGCGCGTCATACAAGACGCATGGCCGATGGGTCCCCCTTCGGCAGCCGACGGCGTCACCTGAGGCTTGCCGCCGGACAAACTCAGCGATCTACGGAACACGACGGCGCGCGCTCGCGCAAGTATCAGTGCGGAGCCCAGGCGTCGTCGTCGAGCGTGCGCGCCTTGACGTCGTCCGGCAGCGCTCCGTCGGCGAGCTGCTGGATGGAGACGTGCTCGAAGACCTCGCGCAGCGAGCTGCGGGCGGCGATCCAGACGTGCTGGAGGACCTCGGCGGAGTCGTTGTAGCTGACCGCCTCGGGGCGCAGCCCGTAGACCGAGACCAAGGGGCCGTCGACGGCGCGGATCACGTCGGCGACCGACACGTCGGAGGCCGGACGGGCCATCCGCCAGCCGCCGGACTGGCCGCGCTGGGAGATGACCACCCCCGCCCGACGCAGGTCGGCGAGGATCGCCTGGAGGAAGCCGTGCGGGATCTCCTGCAGCCGGCCGAGCTCCTCGGCGCTGACCGCACGGCCATCCACGCGGGTCGCCATCTCGATCAGGGCGCGCAGCGCGTAGTCGGACTTGGCGGAGACTCGCATGGGGGCCAGTCTGTCAGATTTCTCGATCGGTTCAGTCGATCTAGTGCACGACCGGGCCGGTCCGCGGCGGCGCCCGACGAGCGCGACACGGTGTGACGATCCCCGCTTGCTTGGAGTTAGCAGGACTCGTATCATTAAGTTACTGACCAGTAGCCCCCATGGGATGGGGTCGATGAGTGAGGAACACGAAGCCGTGAGCCACTACAAGAGCAACCTCCGCGACATCTACTTCAACCTGTTCGAGGTGTTCAGGACCCAGGAGTACCTGGGCCAGGGCATCTTCGAGGAGATGGACGAGGAGACCGCTCGCGAGGTCATCGCCGAGATCGAGCGCGTGTCCCGCGAGGACCTCGCGGCGTCGTACGTCGAGTCCGACCGCAACCCGCCGGTCTTCGACCCCGCGACCAACACCGCCCCGGTCCCCGCCGCCTTCAAGAAGTCCTACGACGCGTGGGTCGAGGCCGGCTTCTGGGGCCTCGGCGTCCCGGAGGAGATCGGCGGCACCGCCGCCCCGTCCTCCCTGGTGTGGTCCTCGGGCGAGATGATCCTCGGCGCCCACGCCCCGATCTGGATGTTCTGCACCGGCCCGTTCTTCGCCTCGGTCGCGTACAAGAACGCCAACGGCGTGGCCCGCGACATCCGCATCGCCGAGCTGATGGTCGAGAAGATGTGGGGCGCCACGATGGTGCTCACCGAGCCCGACGCGGGCTCCGACGTCGGCGCCGGCAAGACCTTCGCCACGCCCAACGAGGACGGCTCCTGGAACATCTCCGGCGTCAAGCGCTTCATCACCAGCGCCGAGTCGGACCTGCAGGAGAACATCATCCACTTCGTCCTCGCCCGCCCGAAGGGCGTCGAGGGTGTCGGCGGCCCCGGCACCAAGGGCCTCTCGCTCTTCCTGGTCCCGAAGTACCACTTCGACCACGAGACCGGTGAGCTGACCGGCGAGCGCAACGGCGTCTACGTCACCAACGTCGAGCACAAGATGGGCCTCAAGGTCTCCAACACGTGCGAGGTCACCTTCGGCGACCCGCAGATCGGTGGCGGCGAGGCAGCGCAGGGCTGGCTGCTCGGCGAGGTCCACGACGGCATCCGCCAGATGTTCGACGTCATCGAGAACGCCCGGATGATGGTCGGCACCAAGGCCATCGCGACGCTGTCGACCGGCTACCTCAACGCCCTCGAGTACGCCAAGGAGCGCGTCCAGGGTCCCGACCTCGCGCAGGCCTCGGACAAGAACGCCCCTCGCGTCACCATCACGCACCACCCCGACGTCCGCCGCTCGCTGATGACGCAGAAGGCGTACGCCGAGGGCATGCGCGCGCTGATGACCTACACGGGCACCTGGCAGGACAAGATCCAGATCGCCAAGGCCGCCGGCGAGGACTACAAGGTCGCCGAGGGCGTCAACGACCTGCTGCTGCCGATCGTCAAGGGCTACGGCTCGGAGAAGTCCTGGACCCTGCTCGGCACCGAGTCGCTGCAGACCCTGGGCGGCTCCGGCTTCCTGCAGGAGTACCCGATCGAGCAGTACGTCCGTGACGCCAAGATCGACACCCTCTACGAGGGCACCACCGCGATCCAGGGCATGGACTTCCTGTTCCGCAAGATCGTCAAGGACCAGGGTGCGTCGCTGGGCGTCATCACCAACGAGATCGACGGCTTCGTCAAGGACGAGAACGGCTCCGCCGAGCTCAAGGTCGAGCGCGAGCTGCTCGCCCAGGGCCTCGCCGACGCCGGCGAGCTGGTCGGCCTGGTCATCAACGACCTGATGTCGGCGGCGAACGAGCTGAACAACATCTACAAGGTCGGCTTCAACACCACCCGCGTGCTCTTCGCGATCGGTGACGTCGTCGTCTCGTGGCTGCTGCTGCGCCAGGCGGAGGTCGCGCTCGCGGCCCTGCCGACCGCGACCGGCAGCGACAAGTCGTTCTACGAGGGCAAGGTCGCGGCCGCGAAGTTCTTCGCCGCGAACGTGCTCCCGAAGATCAGCTCCGAGGTCGCGATCGCCAAGAACGTCGACCTGGGCCTGATGGAGCTGGACGAGGCCGCGTTCTGATCCGCTCCTGAGTCCGTCGTACGACGCCCGTCCGGTCCTCCGGGCGGGCGTCGTGCTGTGTCGGTGCGGGTGGCCAGGAATGTCCGTTCGGACACGATCCGGGAACGGGGTAGGCGATTTGCCGCATTCGCCGGACAGGGACGCGATCGCCACCTAGCGTCCTCCGCCGTGTGGTCTCGAATTCTCGGAAGCGTCGCCGTGGTCGTCGCGCTGGTCCTCGGTTGCTCCCTGCTGCTCGGCACTCCCGCGGAGGGCTCCGGGCGACACTCCGCGCGGCGGTCCGCCGTGCCGGCGCCGGTGTTGCGGGGGCACGCGTTCGGCGACCCCGCGGTGGTGTCGGTCGGCTCCGCGCGGATCATGGTCGCGACCGGGGAGGGTGTCGTCCGGGGGACCCTCGCGCGGGGTGCCCGGCACTGGCACTGGGAGTCGCACGCGCTGCGCCGGCTCCCGCGCTGGGCCGCTCCGGGCCCGGTCTGGGGGCCCGACCTGGCACGGATCGGGCGGCACCATTGGGTGCTGTACTTCGCCGCCCGGGTCCGCGGCCTGGGCGCGGGCGCGCACTGCATCGGTACGGCGATCTCGCGCTCGCCGTACGGACGCTTCCAGCCGACGGACCGGCGTCCCCTCGTCTGCCAGGCCGGCGCGCACGCGCCGCGGGCCTACGACCTGGCTCGCGTCGCCCGGCACCTGCCGCGACGCGGGGTCATCGACCCGTCGTACTTCCGCGATCGGCGGGGCCGCTCCTACCTGCTCTACAAGACCGCCGGGCGGCCCTCGACGATCCGGATCGTGCCGCTCGCCCGCGGCGGGCTCGCGCGGCGGCCCCACACGCACAGCGTCGCCCTGGTGAGGTCCGGCGGCATCGTGGAGAACCCGGCGATGGTGCGGCGCGGGCGGCACTACTACCTGTTCACCTCCGAGGGCGTCTGGTCGAGCTGCGGCTACCACGAGATGTGGCGCGCCTCGCGGCTGCTGCGCAGCTGGGGCGGATCCGGGCACACCCTGCTGACCCGGCGCTCCACGCACGGCCTGTGCGGCCCGGGCGGCGCGGACGTCGCCGGGCCGCGGCACCGCCAGACCGTCTACTTCCACGGCTGGGTACGCCGGGGCACCGGCCAGCCACTGCGCTCGAGCCGGTACGCCGGCCGCGGCTCGCGCCGCGCCATGTACGCCGCTCGGCTGCGCTGGCGGCACGGGCGGCCGACCATCCACGGGTACGCGGGCCGCTGACGCGGCCGGGAGTGCTTGAATCGGCCCGTGAGCGCGCCCGAGCCCTACGCCCAGTACGTCGACACCTGGTGGCGGTCGATCGCCGACCTCACCGCACTGCTCGACGACCTCCCCGATGCGGAGTGGTCGGCGGCGACCGACCTGCCCGGCTGGACGGTGCACGACGTGGTCGCGCACACCGCACACCTGGAGCACGTGGCTGCCGGCGGTGCGCATGACGAGGTGACGGGCGTCGAGGTGGGCCACCCCGGCCACGTCCGCTCGCAGATGTCGGTCTTCACCGAGCAGGGCGTCATCGGCCGCCGCGACGTCGCGCCGGCCGAGCTGGTGGCGGCGATCCGCCGCGACACCGCCGTACGCCGTGAGCAGCTGGCCGCCCTCGACGTCGACCCCGCCCAGCCCGCCGACGGGCTGTTCGGGGCGATCGGCTGGACCTGGGCGACGCTGCTGCGCAACCGTCCGCTGGACGTGTGGATGCACGAGCAGGACGTACGCCGCGCCGTCGGCCGCGCGGGTGGGATGGACTCGCCCGGCGCGCAGCACACCGCCGACTACCTGTCCGAGGGCTTCGGGTTCGTCGTCGGGAAGCGCGTCGGTGCGCCTCCCGGCACGACGGCGGTCCTGGCCGTCGAGGGGTCGCCGGTCGTGGCCGTCGAGGTCGACGGGTCCGGCCGCGGCCGACGCGTCGCGGAGGAGCCGGACTCGCCGACGGTGCGCCTGGCGATGGACCGCGAGACGTTCATCGTGGGTGCCGGCGGTCGACGGCCGGTGGACGCGACGGCAGTGAGCATCGAGGGCGATGCCGCACTGGCGCAGCAGATCCTCGCGAAGATCGCGACCACGCCATGACCTGGACGACCGCGCAGATCCCCGACCTCACCGGTCGGACGGCGATCGTGACCGGCCCGACGGCCGGCGGCCTGGGCTACTTCACCGCCCGCGAGCTGGCCGCGAAGGGCGCCCGCGTCGTGCTCGCCGGCCGGAACCCGACCAAGGTCGCGGAGGCCGCCGACGACATCCGGGCCGCCGTCCCCGGCGCCGCGCTCGAGGAGCTGACCCTCGACGTGTCCGACCTGGGCGCGGTCCGGTCCGCGGCGGAGCAGGCGGCGGCGTACGGGCCGGTGCACCTGCTCGTCAACAACGCCGGCGTGATGGCGACGCCGTACTCCCGCACCGCCGACGGCCTCGAGCTGCAGATGGCGACGAACCACTTCGGGCCGTTCCTGCTCACCGGGCTGCTGCTCCCGCAGCTGGTCGAGAGCGGCGACGGGCGGGTGGTCAACCTGGCCTCGCAGATGCACCGCACCGCGCCGAGGCCGCCGCTGGGCGATCCGACGAAGCAGCAGGGCCACTACCTGCGCTGGCCCGTGTACGGCCAGAGCAAGCTGGCGAACCTGCTGTTCGTCAGCGAGCTGGAGCGCCGCCTGCGTGCCGCCGGGATGCCGGTGAAGGCGCTCGCCGCGCACCCCGGGTACGCCGGCACGCACCTGGTCTCCAACGGGCGGTTCGGGCGCTCCACCGGTGGGATCGCCACCCTCTTCGACGCCGCCAACCGGGCGATCTCCCAGTCGGCCGAGGCCGGTGCCTGGCCCACGCTGATGGCCGCCACCGCGGACCTCCCGGGCGACACCTACTGCGGGCCGAGCGGTCCGGGGCAGCTGGCCGGTCCGCCCACGGTGGTGGGCCGCAGCCGGATGGCGCGCGACGCCTCCGCGGCCCGGAGGCTGTGGGAGATCAGCGAGCGGACGACCGGCGTCGCCTACCCCTGAGCACCTTCTTCGAACCTGCTGCCGAAGGAGGCCGAACGACCTATCCTGATCGCAGGGAGCGGCTCGGGTCCGTAGGGGTGGGAACGGATAGGTCTGGGGGAGCCGTGGCAATTGTCGTACCCATCGGCAGCCGCTTGGTGGCCGCAGGCCTCATCACGCCCGAGCAGCTCGCGCGGGCGCTGGCCCGGCAGGCGCGCGAGGGTGGGTACGTCGGCGAGCACCTCATCGCCGATGGTGCCATCTCCTCGGCCGACTTCCACGAGGCGCTGGCGGAGGCCTGGGAGCTGAACCGCCGCGACCTGCTGGCCGAGCCGCCGGCGGCGGAGCTCCTGGCCGAGCTGGACGTCGAGGAGGCGGCCGAGCTGGGCTGGCTGGCCTGCGAGGTGACCGACGACAAGACCGTCGTCGTGGCCTCCTGCGTCCGCCCCGACGCACTCGTGGTGGCCGAGGTGCTGGACCGCTTCCCGAACCTGGATGTCGAGTTCATGGCGTGCAGCCGCGCCGAGATCGACACCGTCGCACTCGGTGAGCGCCGTCGCCGGATCGGCTCCCGGACGCGCGCCACCGCCGAGCCGCGGGTGTGGCCGTTCCACGCAGCGCTGGCGGCCGCGGGCGCGGCGATGTCGTTGGCGGCCGCGGTGCTGATGCCGGTGCGTCCCCTGGTCGCGGTGGTCCTGGTGGGCTGCCTGGCGTTCGTGCTGGGCGGCGCGGCGCAGTGGACGGGTGGGTTCGTGTCCCTGGTGATGGCCGAGCAGCGTGAGCGCCGCCCCGGCCCGGCCGCGGCCGGCGACCCCGATGCGCCCGATGACCAGGACGGGACCCTGCCGCTCTACAGCGTCATCGTGCGGGTCGCCGGTGGCGCCGCGGGCCTGGAGGAGATGTTCGGCAACTTCCGGCAGATCGACTACCCGCGCGACCGGGTGGACGCGATCCTGGTGGTCGCCGAGGGCGACCACGCGATGCGCGAGGAGCTGCGGACGCGCCCGCCGCGCGGCTGGCTGCGGGTCGCCAAGGTGTCCGACGGCGACTTCCTCGACGTGGTCCGTGCGTGCGACCACGCGCTGGCGCTGGCCCGGGGACGGTACGTCGTGGCCTACGACCAGGACGAGCGGCCGGCTCCCGACCAGCTGCGCCGGGCCGTGGAGGCCTTCGAGGCGGACCTCGTCGCCCGGATCGACGGCCGGGCGTACGGCGCCCCGCTGGTCGGGCTGCGGGTGGGCGAGCGCACGGGCCCCGGCGGCCGGACGGTCCTGGACCTGCTCGCCGCCGTCGACCAGGTGCTGCCCGTGGACAGCGCGTGGGCGGACCGCCCCGGACCCGTGCGCTCCTCGGACGTGACCTCGGTGCACTTCAACACGAACCTGCTGCGCCGGCGCGGTGGCTTCGGGCTCCTGGTCCACGGGACGCAGGCCCGCGATCCCGGTGTGCGGCCGCCCCGGATCGAGGTGCTCGACTCCCACTCGCAGCGGGGAGCCAGCCCGACGACACGCGGGTGGCTGCACGCGCGCGCCGAGCGGCTGGCACAGGTCATGGTGGAGGCGGGCCACCCCCGGCGTACCGACGCTGCGACCCGGCGCCTGGGCGCGGTCGTCATGTTCCTCGCCTACCCCGTCGTGCTGGGCGGGGCGCTGGTCGAGTCGGTGCGCGGACGCACCCTCGACGCCTCGGGCGCCGCCCCGGTCGCCTGGGTCGCGCTGGCGATGACGGCGATGCTGCTCTCGGCGTTCGTCATCATCGTGGCGGCGCTCATGCTGCAGCACCGGGGATGGCGCGTGGCCCTGGGCGCCCTGGCCCTGCCGGCGCACTGGCTGCTGCACGCGGCGGCCGCCTGGATCGCGGTGTGGGCCCTGCTGGTGCCGCGCCGCGTCCGTCGTACGCCGTGAGGGTGGGGGTCAGCGCCCCCGCGGCCCGAAGACCGGCTCGGCCTTCTTGAAGGCGGCCTCGCGGGCGGCCCTGGTGTTGCGGGCGGCGAGCAGGAAGGCCTGCTCCAGGCGCTCGCGGGCGAACGTCTTGCGGGGGCTGGCGGTCCAGGTGTCGTTGAACAGCCGCTTGGCCGCTGCGAGGGCGTCCGGCGACTTGGCGGACAGCTTGCGGGCCAGGGCGTTGGCGGAGGCGAGCGGATCCACGGAGAGGTCGGTGACCAGGCCGAGCTCGCGGGCCTGGGAGCCGTCGAAGACCTCGGCGGTCATGGTGAGCAGCTTCGCCCGGTCGATCCCCACGACCTCCTTGAGCGCCTGGATGCCCGACATGTCCGGGATGAGGCCCCACTTGCCCTCGAGCACCGACCACCGCGAGTCGGGGGTGGCGATCCGGAAGTCGGCGGCCAGCGCGATCTGCAGCCCGCCGCCGAGGCAGTGGCCGTGGACGGCCGCGATCACCGGGACCGGGATCCGGCGGAACGTCCAGGGCGCCTCCTGGAAGGTGTTCGTGCCGCGCCAGGGGCGGGGGACGAAGGCCTTGGCCACCCCGGCCGGGTCGCGCATCACCGACGCGAAGTCCAGGCCGGCGCAGAACGCGTCGCCCTCGCCCGCGATCACCACGGCCCGGAGATCCTTGTCCTTGGCCAGCGTGCGACCCGTGTCGACGAGCTCGTCGAGGATGCCGAGGGTCAGCGCGTTCAGCTTGTCCGGCCGGTTCAACCGGACCTGGGCGATGCCGTCGACGATCTCGCAGGTCACGTTGCTCATGGGCGCCATGCTATGCCGGGTCGTCAGGTTGGGCGGCTCACTATCCGCACCGCTCAACCTGACGACCGGGCTGTCAGGCGGGGACGAGCTCGGACGCCTCGGCGCCGGTGTCGGCGGCACGCGCCTCGAGCTCGGCGAGGAGGCGACGCCGGGTCTTCTTGTCCGCGCGCGCGATCTTCGCGAGCAGCGTGAGCTGGCTCGGGAGGTTGGTGGCGCGGGTGGTCTCGAGCCAGCCGTTCGGGAAGGACAGCCGCACGACCTTGTGCCAGGCGCTGTACACCTGCTGCGGGAGCGGCCGGGCCAGGTAGGTCAGGCCGTAGTCGTCGAAGACCTCGCGGACCTGGGGCGCCACCTCGGCGTACCGGTTGCTGGGCAGGTCGGGGAACAGGTGGTGCTCGATCTGGTGGCTCAGGTTGCCGCTCATCGTGTGCATCGCCTTGGAGCCGGAGATGTTGGCCGAGCCGAGCATCTGGCGGACGTACCACTCGCCGCGGGTCTCCTTCTCCGGCAGCGCCGCCTTCTCGAAGGTCTCGACGCCCTCGGGGAAGTGGCCGCACATGATCACCGAGTGCGACCACAGGTTGCGGCCGAGGTTGGCGACGAAGTTCGCGGCGAGGGCCGGCAGGGCCGAGCCGGTCGGGAGCGCGAGCAGCGGGTTGACGACGTAGTCCTTGGTGGCCTGCTTGCGGATCTTGCGCAGGGTCGCCTTGACGTTGGTCCGGAAGGACTCCGGGCGCTTGTCCTTGGGCAGGGAGAGGTTGCGGCCGAGCTCGAGGTCGTACGCCGCGATGCCGTACTCGAAGAAGCAGGCGTTGATGAAGTTCCACAGCGGCTGGGCCAGGAACATCGGGTACCAGCGCTGCTCCTCGTCCACGCGCATGATGCCGTAGCCGAGGTCGTTGTCCTTGCCGACGATGTTGGTGTAGGTGTGGTGGACCTGGTTGTGCGAGTGCTTCCAGGCCTCGGCCGGCGTCGCGTTGTCCCACTCCCAGGTGGTGGAGTGGATCTTCGGGTCGCGCATCCAGTCCCACTGGCCGTGCATGACGTTGTGGCCGATCTCCATGTTCTCCAGGATCTTGGCCACCGTCAGGCCGGCGGTGCCGAGCACCCACGCCGGCGGGAAGATCGAGAACAGCAGCACCGCGCGCGAGCCGAGCTCCAGCTTGCGCTGGCGGTCGACCATCGTGCGGATGTACGCCGCGTCCTTCTCGCCGCGGGTGTCGATGACCGACTGGCGGATGGCGTCGAGGCGGCGGCCGATCTCGGCGATGTCGTCCTCGGTGAGGTGGGCGATCGGGTTGTCGGCCTTCTGGGTCACGGTGGTCATGCAGATCTCCTGGGGGCGATCGAGGGACGGATCAGTGGTCGAGGTGGCACGGCCCGGCGGCCGCGTTGATGCACGTCTGGATGAGTACGCCGGCGGCGTCGGTCTCGCCGGGAACCGCGGTCGTCAGCTCGCCGGTGCGCAGGTCGCGGACGCTGCCCTGGGTCATCGGGAGCACGCAGCCCATGCAGATGCCCATCCGGCAGCCGCTCGGCATCAGCACGCCGGCGTTCTCGGCGGCGTCGAGGATCGGAGTGGAGCCGTCGGCCTCGATGTCGAGCCCGGTGCGGCCGAAGGACACGGTGCCGCCCTCGGCGGTGATGTCGCTGGCCGGCGGCCGGAACCGCTCGGTGTACAGGCTCAGGCCGCGCTCGCCGTAGAAGGCCTCGAGGGTGTCGAGGAGCCCGGCGGGCCCGCAGGCGTAGGCGACCCGGTCGGCGAGGTCGGGGACCTCGGCGTCGAGGTCGGCGGTGGTGAGCAGGCCGTCGGTGTCGGTGTGCCGCTCGATGAGGCGGATTCGACCCGCGGCGGCGTGCGCACGCAGCTCGGCGCCGAAGATGACGTCGTCGTGGGTGAGCGCGGAGTGGACCAGCACGATGTCGTAGCGGTCCTCGGGCCGGGCCTTGGAGAAGAGGTTGCGCAGCATCCCGATGACCGGGGTGATGCCGGAGCCGCCGGTGATGAGCAGCAGCTGGCGGTGCGCCGGGTCGAGGACGAACTCGCCCTCGGCCTGCGCGAGCTGCACCAGCTGGCCGGCCGTGGCCGCGTGCACGAGGTGGTTCGACACGGTGCCGCCGGGGATGGCCTTGACGGTGATGGAGATCCGGCCGTCGCGGCGCGGGCCGTGGGTCAGCGAGTAGCAGCGCCACATGCGGACGCCGTCGACGTCGACGCCGACCCGGACGTACTGCCCGGGCAGGTGGCCGGCCCAGTCGCGGCCCGGCTTGATCACTACGGTCGCGGCCTCGGCCGTCTCGGCGCGGACCTCGACGATCCGGCCCTGGACCTGCTCGGGGCCGGTGCCGCCGCGCAGCGGGTGGAAGTGGTCGAGCAGGTCGTCGACGGTCAGCGGGCTGACCGCGGCGTCGGCGACGGCGCGCAGCAGGGCACGCGGGGATCGGCGTACGGGGGTGGCGCGGGGGGCGTCCACCGAGATCGTGCTCATGACTCCATAGTGCTGAGGAATCGCGCTAAAGTCCTGTGTGGCGTCGATGAATCAAGAGCCATTCCTTGTTCGCAGTGGATAAAAGAGGTGCGCATGAGCGAGCGCCCGGGTCCCGCCTCCCGCGCCCTGCTGAGCGCCGCCCAGGCGGCGGCGATCCGCGCCCAGCTGCCGGCCGTCGCCGATGACGTCATCGACCGGGTCGTGGCCGAGGTCCCGGCGTACGCGAACGCCTTCGGCGGCCCGATGGGCGACACCATCCGGCGGGCGGTCGAGTTCGCGCTCGCGGGCTTCGTGGCACTGGTCGCGGGCGACGAGGTCGACCAGCAGGCGCGGACCATCGCGACCGACGGCGTCTACCAGCTCGGTCGCGGCGAGGCCCGCAGCGGACGGACGACCGACGCGCTGCTCTCGGCGTACCGGATCGGCTCGCGGACGGCCTGGCAGCACCTCTCCCAGCAGGCCGTCGAGCTCGGGGTCGATGCGGGGACGGTGGCCGAGTTCGCGGGGCTGGTCTTCGCCTGGATCGACGAGCTGTCCGCGATCTCGGTGGCGGGCCACCGCGACGAGGAGGAGCGGACCGGCCGGGTCCGGCAGCGGCTGCTGGAGCGTCTCGCGCAGGGCCTGCTCGAGGGCCGCCTGGAGCAGGACCTGGCCGCCGCGGCCGAGGAGGCCGACTGGCGGCTCCCGGAGACGCTGACCGCGGTGCTGGTGCCGGGGGCGCAGGCCACCGCGGTGCGCCAGCTGGTCTCCCCGCGGGCGCTGCAGGCCTCGGGCCAGGCCGGGCTCGACGGGGTCGGCGTGCTGCTCGTGCCCGACGTGCACGGCCGGGGACGCTCCCTGCTGCTGGAGATCGTGCGCGACCGGGGCTGCTTCGTGGGCCCGTCCCGCCCCTGGGCGCAGGTCCACGAGTCCTACACGCGCGCCCTGCGGGCCCGCGACCTCGGGCTGCCCGGCGACTCCGATGAGCACCTCGTCGAGCTGGTACGCCGCGCCGACCCCTCCGCGCTCGAGGACCTCCGGCGCCAGGCACTGGCCCCGCTCGCCGGCGTACGTCCCAATGCTGCGGCGAAGCTGACCGAGACCCTGCGCGCGTGGCTGCTGCACCAGGGCCGGCGCGAGGACATCGCGGCCGCGCTGTTCGTGCACCCGCAGACCGTGCGCTACCGCGTGAGCCAGCTGCGTGAGCTGTTCGGGGACCGGTTGTCCGACCCGTCTACGGTGATGGCGCTGACCATCGCGCTCGGGAACGAGCCCGAGACCGACGAGGGGGACGGGTGAGGAAGTCCGCGCTGGCCGTCGTGGCCGTGCTGGCGCTCGCCGGCTGCGGTACGCCGGAGGCCGGTCCCGCACCCGCCGCCTCGCCGACCCCCACCGCCCTCTCCGGTCGGTACGTCGCCCTCGGCGACTCCTACTCCGCGGCCCCGGAGATCGCCGGCGGGGCGGTCCGCGGGCCGGCCGGTGAGCCGACGGGCTGCGGCCGGTCGCGCCGCAGCTACCCGCACCTGGTCGCGCGACGACTGGGCCTGACCCTCGCCGACGCCACCTGCAACGGCGCCACCACCTCCGACCTCGCCGGCCACCAGCAGGTCGGCACGGCCTCCGCCGCTCCTCAGCTGGACGCCCTCACGCCCGACACCGCACTGGTGACGCTGGGCATCGGCGGCAACGACGACGCGGTCTTCGTCCACCTCGTCAGCACCTGCTTCGCCCTGGCCCAGCAGGACCCGACCGGGGCCCCGTGCACCCAGGCGTCGGGGATGGACGTCGCGACGGCGTCGCACACGATCGCGGGCGTGCTCGCGGGCAGGCTCTCCGCGGTCATCGCCGAGATCGCGGCGCGGTCGCCCCACGCGCGGATCCTGCTGGTCGGCTACCCGCAGATCGTGCCGGCGCAGGGGCACTGCGCGCAGATGCCGCTGGCGGCGGGCGACTACGCCTACGCGCGCGGGATCATCGAGGGCCTCAACAGCGGCATGCAGCAGGCGGCGAGTGCGGGGGGAGCGACGTACGTCGACACCTGGACCGCCTCGGCCGGGCACGACATCTGCGCGGCCGATCCGTGGATCGCGGGCGCGGTGCCGGACGGCCCGGCCGCGCCGTTCCACCCCTACGCGGTGGAGCAGCGGGCCGTGGCCGGGCTCGTCGAGAAGGCGCTGGGCTAGGCCTGCAGCGCCGCGATCGCCTCGGCGATCGCGAGGGTCCGCTTGGCGGACTCGACGTGGAGGTTCTCCACCATCTTGCCGTTGTAGGTGACCACGCCGCCCGTCGAGCTCTCGAAGGCCTCGATCAGGCCCTGGGCGTCCTCGACCGCCTGCGCGCTCGGCGCGAAGCCGGCGTTGGCGCCCTCGACCTGGCCGGGGTGGATCAGCGTCTTGCCGTCGAAGCCCATCTGACGGCCCTGCTCGACCTCGGCCAGGAAGCCCTCGGTGTCCTTCACGTCGTTGTAGACGCCGTCGATGATCACGATGCCGGCGGCGCGGGCCGCGAGCAGCGCGAGACCGAGGCCGGTGATCACGGGCTGGCGGCCGGGGACGTGCTCGGCGTACAGCTCCTTGACGAGGTCGTTGGTGCCCATGACGAAGCCGGTGAGGCGCTCGGAGGCGGTCGCGATCGAGAGCGCGTTGAGCATGCCGATCGGGGTCTCGACCATCGCCCAGAGCGTGGTCTTCTCGGGGGCGTCGGCGGCGGCGAGCGCGTCGACCAGCTCGAGGACCTCCTCGGCGGAGTTGACCTTGGGGACCAGGACGACGTCGGGGCCCCCCGCGGCGGCCGCCTTGATGTCGTCGGCGTGCCACTCGGTGCCGATGCCGTTGACCCGGATGATCAGGTGGCGCTCGCCGTACTCACCGGACTGGACGGCGGCGGCGGCCTTGCCGCGCGCCTCGACCTTGGCGTCGGGCGCGACCGCGTCCTCGAGGTCGAAGATGATCGCGTCGGCGGGGAGCGTCTTGGCCTTCTCCAGCGCCCGCTCGTTGGAGCTGGGCATGTAGAGGACGGAGCGCAGCGGCTTGAACTCGGTGGACATCACGCCTCCTGGGGAGCGGGGATCGCGTCGTACATGGCCTTCAGGTCGGGGTCGATCGCGGAGAGCTGCTCGGCGAGCTCGACCTGCACCAGACACTGCTTGAGGGAGGCGTCGTCCTCCATCTTGCCGTCGATCATGACCGCGCCGGTGCCGTCGCCCATCGCGGCGACCACGCGGCGGGCGTGGGCGATGTCCTCGACGCTCGGCGCGAAGACCTTATTGGCGATCTTGATCTGGGCCGGGTGCAGCGACCAGGCGCCGACGCAGCCGAGCAGGAACGCGTTGCGGAACTGGTCCTCGCACGCCACGGTGTCCTTGATGTCGCCGAACGGGCCCCAGTAGGGGTAGATCCCGTGGGTCACGCACGCGTCGACCATCCGGGCGATCGTGTAGTGGTAGAGGTCCTGCTGGTACGTCGTCCGCTCGGCGTCGTAGGCGAAGCCGCCGTCGTCGGTGCGGGGAGCGTCCGCGCGGACCAGGTAGCCCGGGTGCGGGCCGCCGACGCGGGTGGTCTTCATCCGGCGGTCGGCGGCGAGGTCGGCCGGGCCGAGGGAGAGGCCCTGCATCCGCGGCGAGGCGCCGCAGATCTCCTCGATGTTCGCGACGCCACGGGCGGTCTCGAGGATCGCGTGGATCAGGATCGGCTTGGTGATGCCGCCCTTGGCCTCGAGCTGGGCCAGGATCCGGTCGACGTAGTGGATGTCCTCGGCGCCCTGCACCTTCGGGACCATGATCACGTCGAGCTTCTCGCCGATGGCGGGCACGAGGGTGGTCAGGTCGTCGAGCACCCACGGGCTGTCGAGCGCGTTGATCCGCGTCCACAGCTGGGTCGGGCCGAAGTCGGTCTCCTGGGCGATCTTCACCAGGCCCTCACGGGCGGCGACCTTGTTGTCGGCCTTGATGGCGTCCTCGAGGTTGCCGAGCAGCACGTCGACGGTGCCGACCATGGCGGGGACCTTGGCTGCCATCTTCTCGTTGCTCGGGTCGAAGAAGTGGATCGCGCGGCTGGGCCGGGCGGGGATCTCGCGCAGCGGCTGGGGCGCGCCGACCGCGAGGGGACGGAAGAAGTCCTTGGCACTCTTGTGGCTCACGTTCCGCGACCTTACCGACCGGTGCGGGCCGGGCGGTATGACCGATGTCTCGCGAGACGGTCAGGAACGGCGCCAGCGGCGCTTGCGGCGCGGCGCCTCCGGCGCTGGAGAGGTACGCCGGGAGCGCCGCTCCTGCCAGGCCGCGACCGTGGCGTCGACGTCGCGCGGCTGGGTCACCAGGGGCGGCCAGTCGCCCGGGGCGAGGCGGGCCCGCACGACCCGCGCGTTGAAGGACTCGACCTCGCGGCGGACCTCGGCCTCGGACCAGAGCCGGTCCAGCCGCTCGTCCAGCGCGGCGTCGTCCTTGCGCAGCTGGATCGCCGGCGGCAGGACCACGATCCGTTCGCGCTCGATCAGCCGCTTCACCCACCAGTCGGGGTCGTGCTCCTCCCCGAGGCCCTCGATCGGCTTGCCCGCGCCGGGCAGGTCGTCGAACTCGCCGCGCTCGATGGCCCGGCGCACCTGCAGCTCGACCCAGGTGTGCTGCTGGTCGATGCGGGCACGGGCGGCCTTGCGCTCGGCCTGAGGGTCGAGCGGCCGGTCCTCCTCAGCGTCCGCCGCCACCCCTCGACTATCCCTCGGGGCGCAAGAACCCCGCGATCAGCGGCGCGAGCGTGTCGGCGGAGGTGACGAGACCGAGGTGGCCGTCGTCGTACACGTGCAGGGCCGAGCGGGGGATCAGCCGCTTCATGATCCGGGCGTTGACCAGCGGGATGATCGGGTCGTCGCGGCCGGCGAGGATCAGCGTGGGCTGGCGCAGGAACGGCAGCCCCGGGATGCTCGACCAGCCCGCACCGGCGAGCAGCTGGAACAGGTAGCCCTTGCGCGACCCGACCCGCGAGCGGTCGTGCATCAGGCGCCGCACGTCGTCGGGCCGCTCGCGCATCCGGCCGCCGTAGAGCTCGGCGGCGACCTCCACGGCGTAGTCGGCGTCGCGGTAGCGCTGCGGGGTGACCATCTTGCGCAGGACGCGGGGCGAGGCCGGCACCATCAGCGACCCGGTGGCCGTGCTGACGAGCACCAGCCGGCGTACCCGACGGGGACTCTGGAAGGCGATCTGCTGCGCGAGGCCGCCGCCCCAGGAGATCCCGAGGACGTCGTACCGCTCGAAGCCGAGGTCGGTCATCAGCCGGCTCACGCCCAGTGCGAGCAGGGCGAAGTTGTAGGGCAGCACCGGGTCCGGCGAGCCGCCCACGCCCGGCACGTCGAAGCGCACCACCGGGATCCGCGGGTCGAGCGCGTCGATGAACGGCTGCAGCAGGTCGAGGCTGGCCCCGATCCCGTTGCAGAGCAGCAGCGGGGGACCGGGCTCGGTGCCGGGGCGCACGGCGACGCGCACCTCGTGCCCGAGCACGGTCCGCTGCTGCAGGTGCTCCACGGGCGACCTCACTTGTCGAAGACGTACGTGCCGGGGGCGGGCGCCAGCGGCTGGAGCCGGGTCGATCCGAGCTCCTTCGGTGCAGGGATCATCTCCCCGCTGCGCTCGGCGAGCCACGTCGACACGTCGGTCCACCAGGTGCCCTGGTGCGTCTCGGCGCCCTTGAGCCACGCCTTGGCGTCGGCCGTGGTGTCGTCGTTGGTGTGGAAGCTGGCCTTCGGGTTGCCCGGAGGGTTCACCAGGGCGGCGATGTGGCCGCTGGTGGAGAGGATGAACCGGCTGGTGCCGCCGAGCAGCTGGGTGGTCCGGTAGCAGTTCTCCCACGGCGTGATGTGGTCGGCGATGCCGGCCACGATGTAGGAGTCCACGGTGACCTTGGCCAGGTCGATCGGCACGCCCATGACGGTGATCGCGTCGGCCTGGGTGAGCGCGTTGTCGACCGCCATGTCGACGAAGTCGGCGTGCAGGCCGGCCGACATCCGGGTGGTGTCGGCGTTCCAGAACAGGATGTCGAAGGCCGGCGGCCGCTTGCCGAGCAGGTAGTTGTTGACCCAGTAGTTCCAGATCAGGTCGCTGGGCCGCAGCCAGGCGAACACCTCGGCCAGGGCCCGGCCGTCCAGGTAGCCGTTGCGGGCCGACTTGGCCTTCGCCAGCTTCGCCAGGCGCGGGTCGGACAGCGCGGAGACGGTGCCGGCGTCGTGGTTGTCGATCACGGTGACCGCCAGGCACAGGGCGGCGATCCGGTCCTGCCGGCCGATGCCGGCGAGGTACGCCGCGGTGATGCTGGCCAGGATGCCGCCCGAGCAGATGCCGCCCAGGAAGGTCCGCTCGGAGCCGGTGATCTCCTCGACCGCGTCGAGCGCGTCGAGGATCGCGCGGACGTAGGTGTCGAAGTTCCAGGAGGCGTGCCGGGCGTCGGGGTTGCGCCACGAGATGACGAAGGTCTGCCGGCCCGCCTGCAGGCTGTGCTCGATCAGGCTGCGGCCGGGCGCCAGGTCGACGGCGTAGAACTTGTTGATCGTCGGCGGCACGATCATCAGCGGGACGTCGTACACCTCGTCGGTGGTGGGGGCGTACTGGATCAGCTCCAGCACCTCGCTGCGGAAGACGACCTCGCCGGGCGTCGCGGCGACGTTCTCGCCGAGCGTGAACCCGCTGGTGTCGACCATGTCCGGGATGCGCGGCGCGGAGGCGAGGTCCTTGACCAGCTGGGCGCCGCCGCGGACCAGGCTGAGCCCGGCGGTGTCGATGACGGCCTTCGCGGACTCGGGGTTGACCAGCGGGACGTTGCTCGGCGCGAGCGCCTCGACCAGGTTCTCCATCAGGAACCGCACCCGCTTGCGGTCGCGCGGGTCGAGGTCGGCGTCGGAGACGAGCTGGTCGATCGTCGTACCGGCGGCGAGGTAGACCTGGGACAGCCGCTTGAGCAGCGGGTTGTCGCGCCAGGCGGCGTCGGTGAACCGGCGGTCGCCACGCCTCGGGACGACGTCGGAGGAGCCGATCAGGATCCGGCCCGCCTCCGCTCCGAGGTCGCCGATCCGGCGGGCGGTGTTGCGCGGCGTACGGGCCATCGACAGCGCCCACTTGGCGGTGGACAGGTCGGGCTGGAACCGGCGCAGCGGGCCGAGGGCGGCGTCGACGAGCAGGACGTCGAGGGGTGCGGCGTCGGCGGCGAGGGTGGACAGGTCGCTCATCGGGGTCTCCAGGTGTTCGTGGGGCTCGAGCGGTGTGGATCGCGACTGCGGCGGCGCTTCCGGGGATGACTCAACTGTGGTGCTCGCGGGGGTGCCGCGTCATCGGGCCGCGGCACGAAACTCCGGCCCTCGCCTGTGTGCACGTGCACAGTCACCTCGCTCCGTTCGGGCTAGGTTCAGGACGTGGCCATCTCTGTCCCCTCCTCCGGGTCGCCGTCCGCGTCGTCACCGGGTCCGGAGGTGGCGGCCGAGGTGCGCGACCTGAGCCGGCGGCTGCTGGCCGACGCCGAGCGGCTGGGCCGGCTGATGGCGGACCGGATCTGTGCGGAGATCCCCGAGTACGCCGCCCGTCCCGAGGACCGCGCGAGCGTCGACGAGTCCTGCACCGACAACGTGCGCTACATCCTCGGCCAGCTCGCCGGCGACGAGCCGGTCAGCCTCGACAGCCCGCGCGCGACCGGGGCCATGCGCGCCGCGCAGGGCTTCCCCTACGCCGCGGTGCTGCAGGCGTTCCGGATCGGCGGCCGCTATGTCTGGGAGCTGCTGGTCGAGCACGCCGCGCCGGAGGAGCAGGAGGTGCTGCTGCGCGCGGCAGCCGACATCTGGACGGTCAGCGACGACCTCGCGGTGCACGTCACCGACGCCTACCGGCGCGCCCTCGCCGAACGGGTCCGGCGCGACAGCCAGGAGCGCTCGGTCGTGGTCGGCGCGCTGCTCGACGGCGACCCGGGTGGCATGGAGGGCGAGAACGTGCTCGCCCTCGACGGCGGGCGGGGCTTCGTGGTCGTGGCGGCCGAGACACCCGGGCCGGGGCAGGACGCGCTCGGCGACGTGGAGCGCCTGCTCCGGCGTACCAACGTGGCGTCGGCGTGGCGGCTGGACCGCGACCACCAGGAGGGCGTCGTCGCGCTGCGGGTCGGGTTCGACCTCGACGCGCTGACCGCGTCCCTGGTCGAGCTGGCCACCGGCCGGGTCGGGGTCAGCCGGGTCTTCGCCTCGCTGGAGGACGCCACGCGGGCCCGGCAGCAGGCGCGGGTCGCCTGCGCGGCCGCGACCCCGGGGGCCGTGGCGGTCGTGCGCTTCGAGCAGCAGCCGCTGGCGGTGCTCCTGGCCGGCAGCCCGGACCAGGCGCGCCAGCTCGCCGAGGCTGTGCTCGGCCCGGTCCTCGCCCTGCCACCCGATGACCGCGGGGTCGTCATCGAGACCGCCCGCACCTGGCTGGCGGTCGGCGGCTCGACGTCGACGGCGGCCCGCGAGCTGCACGTGCACCGCAACACCGTCCGCTACCGCGTCCGCCGCCTCGAGGAGGTCACCGGGCGCGACCTCGCCCTGCCGGTCGACGCCGCCGAGCTGTACGTCGCCCTGGAGTGCGCGCGGATCCTCGGCCTGGCCTGACCGCGCGACGCGTCAGCCCCGGCGCGCTCGCAGCTGCTCCTGCCACAGCCGGGCGTAGAGGCCCTCCGGGTCGGCGAGCAGCTCGTCGTGGGTGCCGCGCTCGACCACCCGGCCGTCGACCAGGCCGAAGATGACGTCCGAGGAGCGGATCGTGGAGAGCCGGTGGGCGATCGCGATCGTGGTGCGGGAGCGGGTGGCGCGCTCGAGCGCCTCCTGCACCAGCCGCTCGGTCTCGTTGTCGAGGGCCGACGTGGCCTCGTCGAGGATCAGCACCGGCGGGTCCTTGAGCAGCACCCGGGCGATGGCGAGGCGCTGCTTCTCGCCGCCCGACAGCCGGTAGCCGCGCTCGCCGGTGATCGTGTCGTAGCCGAGCGGGAAGCCCATGATCCGGTCGTGGATGTTGGCGTCGCGCGCCGCCTGCTCGATCTCGTCCTGGGTCGCGTCGGGCCGCGCGTAGGCGAGGTTGTCGCGGATCGTGCCGTGGAAGAGGTACGGCTCCTGGGTGACCATGCCGACCAGGTCGGCGAGCGAGTCCAGGGTCAGGTCGCGGACGTCGTGCCCGTCGATCCGCACCGCCCCGCGACTCACGTCGAAGAAGCGCGGGATGAGGTACGTCGTCGTGGTCTTGCCCGAGCCCGACGGACCCACGATCGCGGCCAGCTGGCCGGGCTCGACGACGAGGCTCACGTCGCGCAGGGCCCACTGCTCGACGGGCTCGACGGGCTCGACCGGCTCCTCGGCCGCCGCAGGGGTCGTCACGATCGGCTTGTCGCCGGAGAGCGAGCGCGGCTCGGGGTAGCGGAACCACACCCCGTCCAGCTCGACGCGGCCCTTCGCCTCCGCCACCGGCAGCGCGATCGCGCCGGGCCGGTCGGTGATGGCCGGCTCGAGGTCGACGTACTCGAAGATCCGGCGGAACAGTGCGAGCGACGTCTGGACGTCCAGGGACACCCGCATCAGCTGCAGCAGCGGCATCTGCAGCCGGCCCTGCAGGGTGGTGAAGGCGACGATGGTGCCGGCGGTGAGCGCGCCGGTGCCGATCGGGAGCCGGCCGGCCAGGATCCAGCCCGCCGCCAGGTAGATCAGTGCGGGGGTGATCGCGAACGAGGTCTGCACGACCGCGAAGAACGTGCGGCCGGTCATCGCCTGCTCGACCTGCAGCCGGGTCTGGCGGCGGTTGGCCTCGCGGTAGCGGTCGACCTCGAAGGCGTGCTGGTTGAAGACCTTCGCGAGCAGGATGCCGGAGACCGACAGCGCCTCCTCGGTGATCGCGGTCATCTCCGACAGCGACTCCTGGGTCTTGCGGGCCAGCCGCTGGCGGCGCTTGCCGACTTTGAGCTGCAGCCACACGAACAGCGGCATCAGGACCAGGGTCAGGATCGTCAGCTGCCAGGACAGCACGACCATCGACACGAACGCGGCGGTGACGGTCACGGAGTTCTGCACGATGCTCGTGGCGGTGTCGGTGAGGACCGTCCGCACGCCGGCGACGTCGTTGGCCAGCCGGCTCTGGATCGCGCCGGTCTTGGTGGCGGTGAAGAACGCCAGCTCCATGGTCTGCAGGTGCTCGAACAGGTCGCCGCGCAGGTCGGCCATCGCCGAGTTGCCGATCGTGGAGGTCAGCCAGTTCTGGACGATGGAGATCATCGAGGCGACGATCGGGATCAGGCACATGCCGCCGACCAGCCAGGCCAGCAGCGTCAGGTGCGGCCGCGAGCCGTCCAGCGGGAACAGCGCCTTGTCGAAGATGGCCCGGGTCAGGAACGGCGGCACCGAGTTCAGGCCCGCCGCGACCACGACCGCCACGAGCACGAGCACGATCTGGCTGCGGTAGGGCCGCAGCAGCCGGGCGATGCGCGGCAGCACCGGGTCGGTGCGCGCCAGGTCGGCCTTCGTCAGGTGGTCGGCGCTGATCCCGGGCCTCACGAGCACCTCATGAGGGCCAGCCGTTGCCGTAGGCGCCGCGGTGGGCCACCGCTCTCCAGTCGGTACGCCGCCGCAGCGACCGCGCCGGCGGGCCGGCCGGGTCGGGCCGGCCGAGGGTGATGGCGCCGATCGGGTGCGGGGCGTCCGGGCCGGTCAGCCCCAGCGCCGCCTTCACCGCGTTGACCCGGTCCGGCACCAGCCCGAAGAAGCACGACCCGAGCCCCAGGTCGGTGGCGCCCTGGAGCACCAGCAGCGCGGCCATCGCGGTGTCGAGGTCCCAGTAGGGCATGGCCCACTGCCGCTCGTCGCGGTCGCCGAGACCGGCCCGGGCCTTGTCCGTGCTCGCGTAGCGCTCCAGGTAGACCGACCGGCGGCTGCACGGCACGACCACGACCGGCGCCCGCATCATCCCGGTCAGCCAGGCGTCGGGGGAGCCGCCGGGCAGCGCCTCGTCGGTCTGGGCCTGCCAGAAGCGGGCGACGTCCTCGGGGGTGTCCAGCACGACGAACGCCCACCCGGCCGAGTTGCCGGCGCTGGGCGCGCGGTGGGCCTGGGCGAGCAGCTGCTCGACCACGCCGGGGTCCAGGGGAGCCGGGTCGTAGGCGCGGGTCATCCGCCGCCGGCGTACGACCTCCGCGAACTCCACATCCCCATCCAACAGCACCGCGCCCCCAGCCGATTCCCGGTCGCTACCTCATTCCCGGCCGCGGCGCCTGAGGAGGTCGCGCGCAGGCACGAATAGGGAGGTCGCCCGATGTGGGTGCCTACCTCAGAGGCGCAGATTCGGGTCATCAACAACGACAGGAGAAGTCGATGAGCCAGCTGCAGATGTACGCCGCGATGTCCTACCAGGAGGCCCGTCTCGAGGGCTACCAGCGCTCGATGAGCCGCCGCGAGGGGTCGCGGGCCCGGGCCGAGCGGGCGCGCCGCCGGCAGGCCGAGTCCACCTGGAAGTGAGCCGGGGGCGAGCCGGAGGTGAGCATCGGGAAAGGCGGTCGCCGGGTGTCCCCGGCGACCGCCATGATGGTGGGCATGGCAGCCCGCTCCAGCCCGATCATGATCGGCCGCGACAGCGAGCTGGACGAGCTCGCCGACCTGCTCGGCATCAACGGCGGCGCGAGCGCCAACGTGCTGCTGTCCGGCGACGCCGGGGTCGGCAAGACCCGGCTGCTGATGGCGCTGCGCGACCGCGCGGTCGCCGCCGGCTGGCAGGTCCATGCCGGCGCCTGCCTGGACTTCGGCGAGAGCGCCCTGCCCTACCTGCCGTTCTCGGTGGTCGTGGGCCGGTTCGCCGCCGAGCAGCCCGAGCTGCTCGCGCAGGTCGCCGCCGCCCACCCCGCGCTCGACCGGCTCCAGCCCGGCCACCGGATGGGTGCCGGCGACAAGCAGGCCACCGACCGTGCCGCCCTCTTCACCGGGGTGCACGCGCTGCTCGACGCCGCCGCGGCGCAGGCTCCCGTGCTGCTGGTCATCGAGGACGCCCACTGGGCCGACCAGTCCTCGCGCGACCTGCTCGGCTTCCTCTTCGCCCGGCAGTACGCCGGGACCGTCGCGATCGTCGCCTCCTACCGCACCGAGGATCTCCACCGCCGCCACCCGCTGCGCCGTCAGGTCGCGGAGTGGGCGCGGCTGCCGCAGATGAGCCGGCTCTCCCTCGCGCCGCTCCCGGACGCCGCCGTCCGCGCGCTCGTCGCCGAGCTCGCGCCGACCCCGTTCGCGGCCGAGCGCACCGCGGCGATCGTGCGCCGCGCCGAGGGCAACGCGTTCTTCGTCGAGGAGCTGGTCGCCTCCGAGTGTGGCGGCGAGTGCCTGCCCGGCGAGCTCGCCGACGTGCTGCTCGTGAGCCTGGACCGCCTGCCCGACGAGGCCCGCGAGGTGGTCCGGCTGGCCAGCGCCGCCGGGCGGCGGGTGCGCCACGAGCTGCTCGCGGCGGCCTCCACCCTGTCGCCGGCCGACTTCGAGGCGGGCGTCCGGGCCGCGGTCGAGACGAACCTGCTGGAGGCCGGCGCCTCGGCGTACTCCTTCCGGCACGCGCTGCTCGCCGAGGCCGTCTACGACGACCTGCTGCCCGGCGAGCGGGTCCGCCTGCACCAGCAGTACGTCGCCGCGCTCACCTCCGGCGCCGCCGGCACCGCCGCCGAGCTCGCCCGCCACGCCTGGCGCGCCCGCGACCTGGACCGCGCCGTGACCGCCGGCATCGCGGCCGGCGACGAGGCGATGTCGGTCGGCGGCCCCGACGACGCGGCCGGTCACTACGAGAGCGTGCTGGAGCTGCTCGCCGACGGCGACCGGGCCGACCGGCTCGGCCTGGCGGTGTCCAAGGTCGTCGTCAAGGCCGCGGAGGCGCTGACCGCGAGCGGCGACGTCCAACGCGCGGTCGCGCTGCTCGAGGAGCAGCTCGCGTCCTGGCACGGCTCGACCGAGGGCGAGGCCCGGCTGCTGGAGTCCTACGCCGACCTGCTCGGCTACGTCGAGTCCGACGTCGACGCGGTGCAGGTCGCGGCGAAGGCCGCGTCCCTGGCGCCCGAGGGCGGACCGCTGCGCGCGAAGGCCCTGGCCACCTACGCGCGACTGCTCGCCAAGCACGCCAAGCAGGTCGACCCGTCCCTCACCGCGCGGGCGGAGGCGGCGGCCACGGAGGGGCTCGCGCTCGCCGAGCGGCTCGGCATCGCCGCGGTCGTGTCCGACCTGGTCACCACGCTGAGCGGCCTGCGCGATGAGCCGCTCGACCTGCGCCGCGCCCTCCTCGCGGCGGTCCGGCAGGCCGAGGAGTCGGGTGCGATGCGTCCCGAGCTCCGCGCGCGGTGGCTCATCGCGCGCTCGCACCAGGACGCGGCCGAGTGGGACGAGGCGGAGACGTGGTTCCGGTCGATCCTGGACCGCGGCGTGGGCCAGCCCTGGGCGCTCTACGTCCTCGACGCGCGCTGGCAGCTGGGCATCGTGCGCTGGATGCGCGGCGACTGGGAGGGCGCGCTCGAGGTCATCGAGTCCACCGACATCGAGGCCGCGCCCCCGGTGCCCCAAGGGGTCCTGGCGCCGACCCGGCTCAGCATCCGCCACGCGCGCGGGGAGGACGTCCTCGACGAGCTGATCGCCCTGCGCGACCTCTGGCGGGCGGAGGGCGCGATCGCGATCTTCTCCTCCGGCGTCGAGCTCGAGGTGTACGCCGATGCGGTCGACGCCGATGCTGCGCTGGACCTCTACGACCGGGTCACCGGCCTGCTCACCGAGATCTGGCAGCCGCGGTTCCCGGCGGGGGTGCGGATGGCCGCCCAGACCCTGGCGGCCGTGGCGGCGGCGCTTCCCACGGCGAGCGGTGCCGATCGCGCGCGGCTCGCGGCCGAGGCCGCTCGGGTCGCCGAGGACGGCCGGCTGGTGGTCAAGGCTCACGAGTGGGGGATCGAGGGGCTGCTCTGGCAGGCCCGGCTCGTCGCCGAGGAGCTGCGGGTCCGCTGGCTGGCCGGCGAGGACCCGCCCGCGCGCGACGAGCTGGTCGCGGCCTGGGACCTCGTGCTCGAGCGGGCCGACGCGATGGGCCAGGTGGTCGAGGGGGCGCGGGTGCGCTCGACGTACTCCTCGATCCTGCGGCAGCTCGGCGACCGGGAGGGCGCGCGCCGGCTGGCGGACGCCGCGCGGGCGACCGCCAAGGAGCTCGGCTGGGTGCGGCTCAACGACGCGCTCACCGCGGCCGGAGCTGCGCCCACCCGGTCGGTCGCGCAGCCCGGCAGGCTGACCGAGCGCGAGACCGAGATCCTGGCGCTGGTCGCCGAGGGGCGCACCAACGGAGAGATCGGCAAGCAGCTGTTCATCAGCACCAAGACGGTCAGCGTCCACGTCTCCAACATCCTGGGCAAGCTCGGCGCCTCCGGGCGGACCGAGGCCGCGGCCATCGCCCGGCGTGATGGACTGGTGGGGTGACGCTGCAGCCATCGGGGGAGCCGGCCACGCCGCTGCGCGGCCATGACGCCGGTGAGGGCTGGCACCTCGGGCTGGCCCGCAACACCTGGCTCGCCGTGGTCGGCATCGGTGTGGGCGTGCTCCTCGCCGGGTCGGCGGTGGTCGCCGCCCGGTCGGGGAGGCCGGCGGCCGCGGTGCTGCTCGCGGTGATCGCGGTCGGCCCGCTGCTGGCGCCGTGGTGGCGCAGCCGGCGCCGGCTGCCGGCGTACGACTACGAGGGGCCGGAGGGCTCCGGGCTGGCGCTGCCGCTCAACCCGATGTCATGGCCCGCCGTCCTCGGGTGCACGATCTTCGGCTGCACCGCCCTCGCCGGCCTCACCCTGATCGTGACGGGCCGGGCGCGTGCCGACAGCCCGGTGGCCGCGGTGCTCGGCGGGGTCCTGTGCGCTGCCCTCGCCGCGCTGTTCCTGCTGGGAGCGGTCGGCGGCGTGCTGCAGCGCCGGCCCACGCGGGGACGGTTCGTGCTGCTCACCCCGGAGGCCGTCGTGCTGACCTCGGAGCGCAGGCCGGTCCGCGTGCCGTGGACCGCGATCCGCGCCGTCCGCCCGCACTGGACCTCGCGGCGGCAGGGCTGGTTCCGCTCCGACGACCTGGTCAGCAACTGGCTGTCGCTGGCGGCCGATCCCGAGCAGGTCGCGGGCCGCACCCACCTCTCGGCGCTCGCCCTCACCGCAGACCCGACGATCGCCGTCGCGGAGCTGGCCGTCGACCCGTGGCACGCACTGGCGGTCCTGCGGCACTACCTCGAGCACCCCGGCGACCGCGCCGAGCTCCGCTCCACGCTCGCGGTCGACCGGTTCCAGGCCCTCGTCTAGTGTCACCGAGGTGCGCGGCCCCGACTTCTCCGATGACCAGCTGATCGCGGGCCTGCGCGCCGCGGCGGCGGAGCTCGGCGAGCCGCTCACGGCCGGCGCCTACGACACCTGGCAGCGCGGCCGTTCCGATGCCGCGTCGCCCGCGCTGCTCATCCGCCGGCTCGGCTCCTGGCGCGGGGCGTGCGAGGCGGCGGGCCTGCGGGCCAACTCGACCCGCTCGACCAGCCGGCGGTGGACCGACGACGAGGTCGTCGCGATCGTGGCCCGCTACCTGGAGTCCCCGGGGGCGACCGGCTCCTTCGCCGACTACTCCGAGTGGGCGCGGGTCAGCGCGGACGCCCCGAGCGGCGCCACCCTGCGGCAGCGCGGCTCGTGGGCGGCGATCAAGAACCGCGCCCGCGGCCTCATCGACTGAACGTCGCGAGGATCTCCGCCTCGGTGAGCCCGTAGTCGGCCAGGTCGTAGCGGTGCGAGGGCCGCCGCGGCCCGCTGCGCGACTCCTCGTCCAGCCGCCGCACGGCGCCCTGCGCGTCCTGGCTCCACGTCAGCCCGAAGTGGTCGTAGATCGCGCCGACGGTCCCGACCGGATCCGCCACGAAGCCGCGGTAGTCCACGTCGAAGAACTGCCTCTCGTCGTACGACGGGCGGGCGGTCCAGAAGGCCTCCCACTGCCGCGACAGGTGGCCGAGCTGGTCCCGGCCGAGCGTCTCGCCGACGAAGGTGGTCGAGTGCCCCTCGGTGGCCTCCGCCGACAGCGAGCACGCTGAGGCGACCGAGGTGACGGGATCGCGCTGGGTCATCACCACGAGCGCGTCGGGGTAGACCGACATCAGCGCGTCCAGCGCGATCAGGTGCGAGGGGTTCTTCAGCACCCACCGCCGGTCCTGGTCGTTGAGGCCGATCAGCTGCAGGTTCTGCTTGTGCCGCTCGTAGGCGTCGGTCCAGTCCTGGGTGCTCAGCCACTGCGAGTAGCGCGGGATGTGGGCCAGCGACTCGAAGCCGATCGACTTGCCGGTCTGGCGCAGGATCCGCCAGCACTCCTCGGGCTCGGTCGCGTCGGAGTAGTGGATCCCCATGAACTCGGGGTTGCTGATGTGGTGCTCCTGGAAGGCCGCCTGCATGGCGGTGAAGATCGGGTCGCTCTCCCAGGTCTCCCGCGGCGGCCGCGGCTGCGGGAACTCGCTGAGCCACATCTCCAGGCCCTGGTTGCCCGGGTCGGCGCAGAGCAGGCGGCTCAGGGCCGTCGTACCGGTGCGGGGGAGGCCGACCACGAAGATCGGCCGCTCGATGCTGACCTCGGCATGCTCCGGGAGCTCGGCGAACCGCGCCTGGGTCAGCAGCCGCGCCACCAGCGCGCTCTTGACCTGGGAGCGCATGAAGTAGTTGCCGACCCCGGTCAGGCCCGCCTCCGGGGAGGCCAGATCGTCGACCAGGACCCGGAACGCCTCCTCGTGGCCGGGCGCGTCGGCGAAGCCGAAGTCGGTCAGCCCCGTGGTGCGGGTCGCCGCGGCCTGGATGTCCTCGAGGCTGCCGATGTCGGGGCGCTCCCGCGGTGCGCTCATGCGTGGAATTCCCCGCAGTCGACGTTGAGCATCTGGCCGGTCACCGCGCTGGCCAGGTCGGAGGCGAGGAACAGGGCGGCCCGCGCCACCTCGTCGGGGGTGGCGAGCCGCTTCAGGTCGGTCGGCGCGGCCTTCTCGGCGTACACCTCCGCATGGGTGCGGCCGGTCTCGGACGCGATCCAGTCGAAGTAGGCCTTGTTGACGTCCTCGTAGATGTAGGACGGCGCGATGCTGTTGACCCGGATGCCGCGCGGGCCGAGCTCGGTGGCCAGCGACTGCGCGAGGTGCTCCAGGGTGCCCTTGGAGAGCTTGTAGCCGGAGTACTCGGGCTGGCTGGAGTAGATGACGCACGAGTTGACCATGATGATCGAGCCCTTGCTCGCGGCGAGGGCGTCGGCGAAGAGCGCGGAGAGCCGCAGGGGCGCGAAGACATTGGTCTCCTGCGCGGTGCGCAGCCCGTCCAGCTCCAGGGTCGAGATGGGGTCCATGGGCGGGATCCCGAAGGCGTTGTTGATCAGGCAGTCGACCTTGCCGAACTCCTCGAGCGACGCCGCCACCAGCTCGGCCCGCGCGGACTCGTCGGTGATGTCGGTCGGTACGACGAGGGCGCGGCGACCGTGCTCGCGAACCACCTCGGCCATGCGCTCCAGGCGCTTCGGGGTCCGGCTCGCGAGAACGAGGTCGGCGCCCATCAGGGCCGCCTCCTCGCCCAGCGCGCGGCCGAGGCCGGGACCGACACCGGAGAGGACGACGACCTTGTCCTTGAGCAGCTCAACCATGGGCACAGACTAGAACGTGTTCCAGTTTTTCGCCATCGCTGGAATAGGTCCGGCACGGACGGGTTGCACCTCTGCATGAGCACCCCTCGGATCGATCTCAACGACAAGACCTCCATCCCGCAGTTCGGCCTGGGCCTGTGGCAGGTGCCGCAGGGTGAGGCCGAGCGCGTCGTGACCGACGCCTTCGAGCTCGGCTACCGCCACCTCGACACCGCGCAGATGTACGGCAACGAGGAGGGCGTCGGTGCTGCCATCGAGGCGGCGGGCATCCCCCGCGACGACCTCTACGTGACCACCAAGCTCAACAACGGCTTCCACGCCAAGGGCGACGTGCGCCCCGCGCTCGAGGTCTCGCTGGAGAAGCTCGGCCTGGACAAGGTCGACCTGTTCCTCATCCACTGGCCCCTGCCCACCCAGTACGACGGCGACTACGTCTCCACCTGGGAGGCGCTCGTCGAGCTGCAGGCCGCCGGCCTGACCACCTCGGTCGGCGTCTCCAACTTCCAGCCCGACCATCTGGACCGGATCGTGGCCGCCACCGGCGTCGTACCGGCCGTGAACCAGATCGAGGCGCACCCCTACTTCGCCAACGACGCCGCGCGCGCCGCCACGGCCCAGCACGGCGCGGTCGTGGAGGCCTGGTCGCCGCTGGGTCAGGGCGGTGGCGAGCTCGAGGATCCCGCCGTCGTGGCGCTGGCCGAGAGGTTCGGCAAGACGCCCGCTCAGGTCCTGCTGCGCTGGGCGCTGGACCGTGGCGACGTCGTCTTCCCGAAGTCGATGAGCAAGGCGCGCCTCGCCGAGAACGCCGACATCTTCGACTTCGCGCTGACCGCCGACGACGTCGCCGCCCTCACCGCGCTCGACAAGGGCGAGGCGGGTCGGACCGGCCCGAACCCGGACACCTTCGACTGGATTCCGTGATCAAGCGAACCAGCATCGACGGTCCGGCCTAACGGATCAGCTCGTCGAGCATCTCCTCGAACCGGTTCACCTGGATCGACAGGTGGCCCTCGCCCTCGATCAGGTGCGGGACCACGCCGGGGATGTTCTCGGCCAGCCACTGGCCGTGGTGGAACGGCACCATCAGGTCCGCCGACCCCTGCCAGAGGTACGTCGGCATGCGGATGTCGTCGAGTGCGAAGCCCCAGTCGCGGGTGAACGCCAGGTCGTCGTCGAGCCAGCCGTAGACCTCCTCGACGCCGCCGGCGAGGTTGGCCAGCAGGTCG
Organism: Nocardioides ultimimeridianus; assembly: GCF_054777895.1. Taxonomy (NCBI): domain Bacteria; kingdom Bacillati; phylum Actinomycetota; class Actinomycetes; order Propionibacteriales; family Nocardioidaceae; genus Nocardioides; species Nocardioides ultimimeridianus. Next base: position 302,349 of record NZ_BAAHAB010000017.1, read on the forward strand.
GCCCCGACCTCGCCGGAGAGGACCGCCCGGTCGACGTCGGGGAGCAGGCTGTCCAGGGTCGTGATCACGCTCTGCGCGTCGGCGGTGATGATGCCCTCCCGGTCGCTGAGCAGGAACGGCAGCAGCGCGTCCTCGCCCTCCAGCGCGAGCCCGAACTCCTCGATGTTGGCGGCGCCCATGCCCTCGAGGAAGTCGGGCTGGCCGACGTACGGCTTGACCGAGCAGACGGCCAGGACGCCCAGCACCCGGTCGGGCAGCCCGGCGCCGGTCGCGAGCGCGTGCGGGCCGCCACCGGACTGCCCGCCGGTGTAGATCCGCTCCGCGCCGAGGTGGTCGGCGATCGCGGCGACGTCGCCCGCGATGTCGGCGACCGTGCGGCCCTGGTTGCGCGTCGAGCCGGCCGCCCCTGCGCGCGAGTAGCTCACCAGCCGCAGCCCCCGCTCGTGGGCGGCCTGCTGCTTCTGCGCCGACTGGTAGCTGCACCCCGGTGTGCCGTGGTGCCACACCAGCGGGATCCCGTCCGCCGGCCCGGACACCTGGACATCCAGCACGCGTCCGTCGGGCAGGTCGAGGGCGATGCGCTCCGTCATGTCCCGACCCTACCCACGCGAATCCACAGTTCTGGCCCCGCGAATCAAGGCTTGTGGCCCTGCGAGATCGCGATCTCGGAGGGCCACAAGCCTTGATTCGACGGTCGTGACACGGGGAGCGAGTCGATCCGGTGGCGGGGATGTCGTCGTAGTGTCGGCGCTATGGCTCGTCAGGTCTGCCGCGTACGCCGGATCGGGGCAGTAGCCCTGCTCCTTGCGGCTGCGCTTGCGATGGCCGGCTGTGGCGGTCGCGCCAACGCTCCCAGCGAACGATTGCAGTTCGGGGGCTCGAACATGTCGCCGACGCTCGAACGTGGCGAGAGCATCGTCGTAGTGGGGGTTCCTGCGGGTTACGGGCCTCGGCGCGGCGACATCATCGAGTTCAACGAACCTCACGGTTGGCTGCCAGGGCTCGATGGGCCTTCCACGCCCGATGTCGGACGACTGATCAGTCGGGTCGTCGCGATTGCGGGTGACCGCATCGTGTGCTGCACGCCGAATGGTCGGATCGAGATCGACGGCCGTCCTGTCGCGGAGCCGTATCTCGCCGCGGTCCACGGACGCTGCGCAGCCGAGCTGCCGGTCACGGTGACGCGGACACCTTGCGCTTGGCGGATAGGCCCCGTGCCGGCGGGCGAGGTCTTCGTGATGGGCGACAACCGTGAGAACTCAGCCGACTCCAGATCGCACATCTGTCCGGGGCGCCTCAAGCACTGCGCGATGTCGCCCTGGGTGCCGATCTCCGCCATCGTCGGCACCGTCGACGTGCCCTGATCGGCGGCTAGGAGATCATCCGCCGGGCGACCGCGATCTGGCGGGCGGCGATGCGGGCGGCGTACTCCTCCTCCGTGAGCGGTACGGCGCCGGCGACGGCCGCGGCGTCGGCGGCCCTCACGATCTCGATGGTCGGGCCGTCGTCGGGGGTGAGGTCGCGCTCGACCCGCTGCCAGCGCAGCATGACCGGGCCGGTGCGGTGACCGGTGGCCTCCAGCCAGTTCGCGATCGGGGTGCCGCCGGGCGGGCGCTCGGAGATGACGAAGCGGATCATCCCGTCGTCGTCGACCGACGCCTGGGCCTTGGTCAACGAGGTCTGGTGGGTCTCGTAGTCAGTCGAGGCGTACCAGTCGGACCCGATCTGCATGCCCTGGTAGGCGCAGTCGCCGCAGGCGGGCACCGTCACGATCATCGCCTCGTCCTCGGCGAGGTCGTAGTGGCCGATCGAGGAGAACTGCGAGGCCAGCCCGCCCGGCGTGGAGGCCGGGGCGGTGAGGGTGTTGGCCGGCTCCTTGTACTGGAAGAAGTGGGGGAAGGCGAACCAGGTCTGGATGGAGCCGGTCAGCGAGCGGGCCGCGACGTCGTACTTCCTCGCCAGCGACTCGCGGGTCCGCTCCTTGCGCGGCAGTCCGAGCGTGTCGGGCCGCTCCAGCCACAACGTCCCCCGCGACTCGTGGTCCCAGTCGTTGAAGACCTCGCGCACGATGAGCGTCTTGGCGCCCGGCTCGGCGGTGTAGCGCAGCTCGAAGGTGCCGTCGTCGTCGATGGACAGCGAGCGGTCGTCGATGGCCAGCATCGAGGTCGCCGTCGACGACGCCGAGTACATCCCGCCCATCACCTGGAAGGACAGGTCCGCGGAGGTGCCACGGCGGCCGCGGACGACGTACTCGACCCCCTCGCGCAGGTAGGCGTTGAAGTAGATCGCGTCGGGGTTGTCCAGGCCCTGCTTGGAGAACTGGTGGGTCGGGTTGATGAACACCGGCTGGTCGAGGTCGTAGTCGAAGGCGTTCTGCATCGCCATCCGGATCCGGCCGGAGAGGTACTCGTAGCCCTCCAGCCGGTCCGCCTCGGTGCGGATGAAGGGAGCGTTCGCGATCAGCTCCTCGGCCTCCGCGATGGCGTCCTGGAACGGCTTGGTCAGCCCGTACGCCGCGCTCACGGGTTCACCTTCGCGATCACGCTCTCGGCGTACTGCTCCAGGTGCCGGATCTTCGGCTCGAGCGGCTCGGTGTCCGGGCCCTTGATGTAGGGCACCCGGAAGCCCACGATGCAGTCGGTGACGCCCCTGTCCTCGAGCCGCCTCACGCCGTCGGGGGAATAGGCGTCGTAGGAGATCACGTGGACCTCGAAGTCCTCGCGGGTGTCGCCCTCCTCCTTGCGGATCTCCGCGAGCCGGGTCAGCAGCCGGTCGAGCTCCTCGCCGTCGCCGCCGGCGTGCATCCACCCGTCGCCCTTGACCACCGCGCGGCGCAGCGCCGCGTCGGAGTGCCCGCCGACCAGCAGCGGGATGCGCTCGGTCGGCGCGGGGCACTGCTGCAGCGGCTCGAGGTCGTAGAACTCGCCGGAGTAGCCGAAGAACTCACCGGACGTCAGCCCGCGCAGGATGTCCATGCACTCGTCCATCCGCTTCCCGCGCCGCTCCCACGGCACCCCCATCGCCGCGAAGTCCTCGGGCCACGGGCTCAGCCCGACGCCCAGGCCGAGCCGGTTGCCCGACAGGTACGCCAGCGACGACGCCTGCTTGGCGACGAGCACCGGCGGCCGGATCGGCAGCTTGAGCACGAACGGGGTCAACCGGAGGGTGGAGGTCACGGCGAACAGGTGCGCGCACAGGATGAAGGTCTCGATGAACTCCTTGCCGAGCAGGAACTCCCGGTCCCCGGTGTCGGTGTAGGGGTACGTCGAGTCCGACTCCTGCGGGTAGATCAGCGAGTCGGCGACCGTCATCGAGGTGTAGCCGGCGGCCTCGGCCGCCTGCGCGAGCGGCGCGTAGTACGTGGCCTGGGTCATCGCCTCGGCGTAGGTGAACCTCATGGGGCAACACTAGAACGTGTTCTAGATCTGTGCCAGAGTGAGCCTCATGGCAGGGATCAAGCCGAAGCCCGAGGGCCTCGACAAGCCGATCGTCGCGAAGATCATCAAGTACGGCGCCCGCGCCAACGTCACGCTCTTCCGGCTCACCAACGGCCGGCTCGGCGCGAAGTGGCGCGTCGGCGCCGGCTGGCGCAAGCCGGTGCCGGTCCTGCTGCTGGACCACGTCGGCCGCAAGAGCGGTACGACGTTCACGACTCCGCTGCTGCACCTGGCCGACGGCCCGAATGCTGTCGTCGTCGCCTCCCAGGGCGGCCTGCCGAGGAATCCGCAGTGGTTCCACAACCTGCAGGCCCACCCCGACACCACCATCGACCTGCCCGGCGCGCGCGGCCGGAAGGTCCGCGCGCGCGTCGCCGGCCCGGAGGAGCGTGCCGCGCTGTGGCCCCGCCTGGTCGACCTGTACGCCGACTTCGACAGCTACCAGTCCTGGACCGACCGGGAGATCCCGGTCGTCGTCCTCGAGCCCCGATGACCGAGGAGGACGCGTGATGGACGTCGCCGAGCTGCTCGACCGCACCGAGATCGCCGATGCGATCACCCGCTACACGCTCGCCGTCGACACCCGGGTCTGGGACGGCCTCGACACGGTGTTCACCCCGGATGCGCAGATCGACTACACCGAGTCCGGCGGCATCGCGGCCGACTTCGCGACGGTCAAGGCGTGGCTGGCCGAGAACCTGCCGGCCTTCTCGACGCGCTACCTGCACACGCTCGGCCAGATCTCCTACGACTTCGAGGGCGTGGGCGACTCGGCGCAGGTCGCGGCGTACTTCCACAACCCGATGGTCGTCTCCGACGGCGAGGGCGGCCATCGCGTCGTCGAGGTGGGCGGCGTCTACCGGCACGCCTTCGTGCGGACCGACGTGGGCTGGCGCAGCCGGCAGCTGCACGAGCAGGTCGTGTGGACGCGGGGTTTCTGAGCAGTCTCCTTACACTGGCCGCGTGAGCCAGAGCCCGTTCGACGACGACAACCCCGTCCGCACCGGCCTCGTGGCGCTCGTCGGTGTCTCGCTTGCGGTCGGGCTGATCCTCGCGATCGCGGCGCTCGTCGGCACCCACGTGCTGGGCATCGCCGGGGGCGGCAGCTCCGACGCCGGCGCCGGGCAGGGTGAGTCGATGTACCTCCCGCCGCCGGAGCGGACGACCGACACCGGTGGCCCGCTGATCACCCTCAACACCGAGGAGCCCACCGGGCCTGCGGACACCGGGTCCACGGACTCCGCCGCGAGCGAGCCCACCGCCTCGAAGAGCGACAAGCCCTCGCTCGGCGAGATCTCGCTGCAGGCCCTGGAGACCACGGTGCCGAACTTCGGCAAGATCGACCTCACCGGCGTCTATCCGGGCGGCGAGGGCGAGATCCTCCAGGTGCAGCGCAAGCAGAGCGGCGCGTGGGTCGACTTCGCGGCCACGGTCCCGGTGAGCAATGCGACCTTCTCGACCTACATCCAGACCGGCGTGAGCGGCAAGAACACCTTCCGGGTGCTCGACAAGTCGCGCAACATCGCCTCGAACCCGGTCGACGTCACGGTCCAGTAGCGCCGCCTACTCCTCCGCGGCGTTGCGCAGGGTCGAGGCCAGCTCCTCCTTGGTCTGCGAGGAGGCGCCGCTGATGCCCGCGTTGGCCGCCTGCTGCTCGAGCTCGGCCTTCGTGGTGTCGGCGGGCATCTCGCCGAGGTGCTCCTCCCGGCTGGCGAGGAACGCCTTGCCGAGCTCGGCGAGACGCTCGCTGCTGAGGCCGCTGCTCATGCCGGGCAGCACCGTCGACTCCTCCTCCTCGACGTGGTGGCTCACCGCGTCGATGAGCTTCTGCAGCTTCTCGTCGAAGTCCGGGGCGTCGACGTCGGTGGCGGCCACGTCGGCGGCCAGCTGGTCGGCCTCGAGGTGCTCCTTCTGGCTGTGCTCGACGTCGTCGGCGATGCCCGCCTCGGTCGCGGCCGGGTAGACCTCGCTCTCCTCGGCGCGGCTGTGGGCGGTGAGCAGCGAGATCATGACCGGCACCAGGGTGGGGCGCTGGTCGGGCTGGGTCTGCAGCTGCTGGAAGATCCGCTCCAGCTCGCGGTGATCGTTCATGATCAGGTCGACGACGTTGGCGTCCATGGGTGACCTCCGTGCTCGGGTGCGTGGGGTCCGCTCGGTACCCCGTCGCCCCGCCGGCACGCTCCCCGGATCCCCCGCGAGATCCCCGCGAGATCCCCGCGAGGTCCCTGCCGAGAAAGTTCGGGCGCCCGGGAACATCCCGCCCACCACCCTCGTTGGCATCGATGTAGAGTTGAGTCGTTGCGGCTCAAGTAAGTTGCACCCAAGATCTTCAAGCACAGCAATCAGGAGGAACACAACATGGCACGAGCTGTCGGCATCGACCTCGGTACGACGAACAGCGTCGTCGCGGTCCTGGAGGGCGGCGAGCCCACGGTCATCGCGAACGCCGAGGGCGCCCGCACGACCCCGTCGGTGGTCGCGTTCGCGAAGAGCGGTGAGGTGCTGGTCGGCGAGGTTGCCAAGCGCCAGGCCGTCACCAACGTCGACCGGACCATCCGGTCGGTCAAGCGGCACATGGGCACGGACTGGACCGTCGACATCGACGGCAAGGACTTCACCCCCCAGCAGATCAGCGCGTTCGTGCTGCAGAAGCTGAAGCGCGACGCGGAGGCCTACCTCGGCGAGACGGTCACCGACGCGGTGATCACCGTCCCGGCGTACTTCAACGACGCACAGCGCCAGGCCACCAAGGAGGCCGGCGAGATCGCGGGCCTGAACGTCGCCCGGATCGTCAACGAGCCGACCGCGGCCGCGCTGGCCTACGGCCTGGACAAGGGCGAGGACCAGACCATCCTGGTCTTCGACCTCGGTGGCGGCACGTTCGACGTCTCGCTGCTGGAGATCGGTGAGGGCGTCGTCGAGGTGAAGGCCACCAGCGGTGACAACCACCTCGGTGGCGACGACTGGGACCAGCGGATCGTCGACTGGATGGTCAAGAAGTTCAAGGACGCCAACGGCGTCGACCTGGCCTCCGACAAGATCGCGGCCCAGCGGCTCCAGGAGGCGGCGGAGAAGGCGAAGATCGAGCTCTCCTCCAGCCAGGAGACCACGATCCACCTGCCCTACATCACCCACGGTGAGAACGGCCCGCTGCACTTCGAGGAGAAGCTGACCCGCTCGGAGTTCCAGAAGATCACCGCCGACCTGCTCGACCGGACCAAGGCGCCCTTCCAGAGCGTGCTCAAGGACGCCGGCGTCAAGGTCTCCGACATCGACCACGTGGTCCTCGTCGGCGGCTCGACCCGCATGCCCGCGGTCACCGACGTCGTCAAGGACCTGCTCGGCGGCAAGGAGCCCAACAAGGGCGTCAACCCCGACGAGGTCGTGGCGCTGGGTGCCGCGCTCCAGGCCGGTGTGCTCAAGGGCGAGGTCAAGGACGTGCTGCTCCTCGACGTCACCCCGCTGTCCCTCGGCATCGAGACCAAGGGCGGCGTGATGACCACGCTGATCGAGCGCAACACCACGATCCCGACCAAGCGGTCCGAGATCTTCACCACCGCCGACGACAACCAGCCGTCGGTCGAGATCAAGGTCGCCCAGGGCGAGCGCCAGATGTGGGCGCAGAACCAGCAGCTCGGCAACTTCGAGCTGACCGGCCTGCCGCCGGCGCCGCGGGGCGTCCCGAAGATCGAGGTCACCTTCGACATCGACGCCAACGGCATCGTGCACGTCTCCGCCAAGGACCAGGCGTCCGGCCGCGAGCAGTCGATGACGATCTCCGGTGGCTCGGCGCTGAGCAAGGACGACATCGACCGGATGGTCAAGGAGGCCGAGCAGTACGCCGCCGAGGACGCCGCCCGTCGCGAGACGGTCGAGGTCCGCAACCAGGCCGACCAGCTCGTCTACCAGACCGAGAAGTTCCTGGCCGACAACGGCGAGAAGCTGCCCGAGGACGTCAAGACCGAGGTCCAGGCCGACGTCGACGCGCTGAAGGCCGTCCTCGAGAACGCCGAGGCCGGCGCCGACGAGCTCACCCCGGCCATCTCCAAGCTGGGTGAGTCCAGCCAGAAGATGGGTGCCGCGATGTACGCCGCCGCCGAGGCCGAGCAGGCCGCCGCCGGTGGGTCCACCGGTGCGACCGGCGAGGCCGACGACGACGTCGTCGAGGCCGAGATCGTCGACGAGGACGAGTCCAAGTGACCGAAGGCAGCCAGCCTGACCCGACTCCGGCCCCGGAAGGGGCCGGGGTCGAGGTCCCCGCCAGTGACACTGACATCAGCGGGATCGACAACCTGCTGGAGGAGGGCGGCCCGTTGGAGCCCCAGGACGTCGCGGAGGTCGAGCAGGCCGACGAGCCCCTCGCGGCCGCAGAGAGCAAGGTCTCCGAGCTGACGCTGGACCTCCAGCGGCTGCAGGCCGAGTACCTCAACTACAAGCGCCGCGTGGAGCGGGACCGCGAGCTGATCAAGGAGAACGCGACGTACGCCGCGCTCGCCCCGATCGTCGAGGTCCTCGACACCATCGACCGGGCCCGTGAGCACGAGCCGCTCGAGGGCGGCTTCAAGGCCGTCGCCGAGCAGTTGGAGCGCGTGGTCGCCGGCGTGGGCCTGGTCAAGTTCGGCGAGCCCGGCGAGCCGTTCGACCCGACCCTGCACGAGGCGCTCAGCCACCTGGGTGCGGATGCCGACGTACAGGTCACCACGATCAAGCTGGTCGCGAAGGCCGGCTACAAGATCGGCGACCGGGTCGTGCGTGCCGCGCAGGTGCTGGTCGTCGACCCTGAGTGACGGATGGAGTGAACGGATGGGAGGTGTGCGATGAGTGACCCGATGGACGGCATCCGGGCCGACTGGGCGAACAAGGACTTCTACAAGGAGCTGGGCGTCGCCAAGACGGCCACGGCCGACGAGATCAAGAAGGCGTGGCGCAAGATCGCCAAGGCCAACCACCCGGACACCCATCCCGGCGACAGCGCGAAGCACGACAAGTACAAGGCCGCCTCCGAGGCCAACGACGTGATCGGCGATCCCGACAAGCGCAAGAAGTACGACCAGGCGCGGGAGATGTTCGCGGGCGGCCGCTTCGGCGGCTACCCGGCCGGCGGGGGCTTCGGCGGCGGCTCGGGCGGCTTCGGGGGCGGCGGCAGCGTCAACCTCGAGGACCTGCTCCGCGAGCGGTCCGGGGGCGGCGGTGGGTTCGGCGACCTGTTCGGCGACCTCTTCGGAGGCGGCGGTGGCGGGCGGCGTACCCAACGGGCGGTGCGCGGCGGCGACCTGGAGACCACGGCGACCATCGGCTTCAGCGATGCGCTCGAGGGCGCCACGGTGTCGCTGCGGATCTCCTCCGACAGCGTCTGCCAGACCTGCCGTGGGTCCGGCGGCAAGCCGGGCACCCAGCCGCACGTCTGCCCGACCTGCGACGGCAGCGGGTACGTCGTGGCCTCGATGGGCGGCGCGTTCTCCATGAACGAGACCTGCCCGACCTGCGGCGGACGCCAGATGGTGTACGACGAGCCCTGCCCGGTCTGCCACGGCACCGGCCACGGCAAGGCCACGCGCACGGTCCAGGCCAAGATCCCGGCCGGCGTCAAGGACGGGCAGCGGATCAAGCTGCGCGGAAAGGGCGCGCCGGGGGAGCACGGCGGTCCCGCCGGCGACCTCTACGTCACGGTCAAGGTCACCGGCCACCGCGTCTTCGGGCGCAAGGACGACAACCTGACCCTGGACGTGCCGGTCTCCTTCACCGAGCTCGCCCTGGGCGCGGAGGTGAAGATCCCGACGCTCGGCGGCGCGCCGGTCACGCTGCGGATCCCCGCGGGCACGCCCGACGGCCGCACCTTCCGGGTGCGCGGCAAGGGCGTGCAGCGCAAGGACGGCAGCCACGGCGACCTGCTCGCCACGGTGGCGGTCCAGGTGCCCGCCCACCTCGACGACGAGGCGCGGGCAGCGCTGGAGGCGTACGCCGCCGTCACGGCCTCGACGCCGCTGCGGGCCAACCTGTTCGAGGCGTCGTGATGGCCGGCCGGCCGACCGACGAGGCCGCCGGGTCGCACGACCCGGCGGCCGCGGTCTTCGTGATCAGCGTGGCCGCCGAGCTCAGCGGGCTGCACCCGCAGACGCTGCGCACCTACGAGCGTATGGGTCTGATCACGCCCGGCCGCACCGGCGGCGGTGGCCGCCGCTACTCCAGCGACGACATCGACCGGCTGCGCACGATCGCGCAGCTGACGTCCTCGGGCATCGGCATCGAGGGCGTCCGCCGGATCCTGGAGCTGGAGAGCTCGGTGCACGCCCTGCGGTCCCGCAACGCCGAGCTGATGGCCGAGCTGGAGGCCACGCGCGAGGCGCTGCGCCGCGCGACGGCCACGCCGCCCGTCGTACCTCCCACGCCGTCGGACCGGTTGCCGGTCCTGCGCCCCACGACGGCCCAGCAGGCGGTCGTGGTGTGGCGCCGCCCGCGCTGAGCGATCGCCACGCCCCGTCTGATCTGCGGTTACGTGTGACGCGGAGTCGCTGAGGCACTAGCCTTCGGCCAGGGAGAGGGCTGGACGAAGGGTTTCGCGTGCTGGATTGGCTCAACCACTGGGCGGACGGCGTCGACTGGTTCGCCTTCGTCTCCATCCCCTTCTTCACCGGCATCATCGGCTGGCTGATCAACTGGTCGGGCCTGTGGATGCTGTTCAGCCCGGTGAAGTTCGTCGGTTTCAAGGTGCCCGGCCTCAAGGAGATCGCCGGTGTCCTGCCGCGCAAGCTCCAGGAGATCCCGGGCTGGATGGACGGCGGCTTCGGCTGGCAGGGCATCGTGCCCGCGCGCGCCGCCAAGATGGGCTCCATCGCCGTCGACAAGGTGATCGCGAAGCTCGGCACGCCGGCGGAGTTCTACGCCCAGCTCGAGCCCGATCAGATCGCCGAGCACATCGTGTCGGTGTTCCGTCCCGACCTGCCCGAGCTGGTCGACCAGGTCATGATGCGGGAGCACCCGAAGCTGTGGCGTGACCTCCCCGTCGGCGTCCGCCAGGCGGTCGTGGACCGGGTCCAGGCCCAGCTGCCGTCGGTCGTGAAGACGATCACCGACGAGATCGGCGTGCACATCAACCAGCTGCTCGACCCGAAGATCATGGTCATCGACCACTTCCGGAAGAACCCGGACCTGGTGGTCAAGGTCTTCAAGGACGTCGGCCAGCGCGAGTTGAACCTGATGGTGGCGTTCGGCTTCATCTTCGGCTTCCTGCTCGGCATCCCGGTCGCCCTCATCGACCAGACCTGGCACCTGGAGTGGCTGCTGCCGGTCATGGGCATCGTGGTCGGGTGGGTCACCAACCTGCTCGGCATGTGGCTGATCTTCGACCCGCCGGAGCCGCACCGGATCCTCGGCATCAAGGTGCAGGGACTGTTCCTGCGCCGCCAGGACGAGTGCGCCGAGGTCTACGCCAAGATCATCGCCGACGACGTCATCACGCTCGAGCGGATCGGCGACTTCCTCATGGACGGCCCGCGCGGCGACCGCACCCGGCAGATGATCGGGACCGCGATGAAGCCCGCGATCGACAAGGCCGCCGGCCCGCTGCGCGGCGCGGTCAACATCGCCATGGGCGCCAAGCGCTACAACAGCATCAAGGACTCCTTCGCGCTGGAGGCGGTCGGTCGCACGATCACGCCGTTCCGCGACCCGGAGTTCAGCGCGAAGCAGTCGAGCAAGATCAAGACGCTCATCGCCCGGCGTACCAAGGAGCTCCCGCCCCGCGACTTCGTCGAGATGATGCGCTCGGCGATCAAGGAGGACGAGTGGATGCTCTACGCGCACGGCGCGATCATGGGCGCCGCCGGCGGCTTCCTGCACCTGGCGATCTTCAACTACGGCCTGATCCCCGGCTTCCCGCCGGCGTGACCGGGCGCAACGAACAGTGAACTTGGGAGTGGACGTGGCGAAGCGGGCGACGAAGGACGAGGCGTACGACGAGGAGGGGCTGCCGCGCCTCCCCGCGGTGCCCGGGTCGCTCTCGACCCCGGCGGTCGTCGAGACGCTGCCGGGTCTGGCCCGGGTCGCCGGCTCGGCCGCGCTGCACACGGCCGGCTGGGGCCTGCGCACCACCAGCCGCAACTGGATGCGGGTCGGCCGCGCGGTGACGAGCCGCGAGGAGGCGGCCTCGCTGGTCCGCGACGTGAGCCAGTACGTCGGCGCGCTGAGCGAGATCGCCAAGCAGGTCGCCGACGGCATCCCCGTCGCGAACGCGCTGATGAATGCCGGCAGCGCGCTCGGCGGCGGCGCGCCGTCGCGCCCCTCAGCGGCCACGCCCACCGTGGACGGCCAGGTGATCGACAGCCGCCCCACCTCGCTGCGCGAGCGTGGCCAGGACCTCCTCGCCAAGTCGCGCGACGTGTGGAGCAGCGACAACCGGCACCCCGCCTTCGACCGGATCCTCGACGAGATGGCGCCCGACGAGGCGCGGATCCTGGTGATGCTGCTCGAGCGTGGCCCGCAGCCCAGCGTCGACGTGCGCACCGGCGGCCCGATCGGCATGGTCTCCTCGCAGCTGGTCGCGCCCGGGCTCAACATGGTGGGCGCGCGGGCCGGCCTGCGCTACCTGGACCAGGTGCCGGCGTACCTCAACAACCTGTTCCGGCTCGGCCTGATCTGGTTCTCCCGTGAGGCCGTCAGGGAGCACCAGGAGTACCAGGTGCTCGAGGCGCAGCCGGACGTCCTGGCGGCCCTGCACTCGGTGAAGTTCGCCAAGGTCGTGCGGCGCTCGATCCACCTCACGCCGTTCGGTGAGGAGTTCACCAAGCTGGCGCTGGTCGACGAGCGGGTCGCCGCCAGCGACGACCTGCCCGTGCACGACGCGCCGCCGGAGATCGACGCGGAGTAGCCGTCCGCCGGCCGTTCGTCACGAGGTCGGGAAGCGGAAGTCCCTGGTGTAGCGGACGTCCGGGGCGAGGAGCAGGACGCGCAGCCTGCGCAGGCGCGGGTGTCGCACGGTCACCGCGGTGCTCCCGGAGGAGCCGTGGCTGGTCAGGACGGTGCGCACGACGGTGCCGTCGCGGCGTACCAGCTGCACGGTGGTGGTCGGGGCGTTCTGGGTCGCCCAGGCGATCCGGTAGCGGTGGCCGGAGAGGTGGCGGACCCGGAAGTACCGCAGGCCGATGACCATGTGCGAGTCGTCGATCGTCGTGGTGCCGGGCGACGGCGCGTCCGTGGAGGTCGCGGTGGTCGCGGTGGCCGCCGTACCGGATCCGAATCCGACCGCGCCCACTCCCGCGATGAGGAGGGCGAGGCCGAGGGCGAGCAGGGCGGCGACGAGCCCGCTGCGGTTCGAGGTGGGTCGCTGCATCCCCGATGTGTACCGCGTGGCCGCGCCGGCGCGGGCCGATTTGGCCCGATCGGGGCTTCCGGGTCTAGACAGGCCGACGAATCTAAAGTTGAGTGGAATGGACTCAACTTTGTCGACGTTGAGACAGATGACGATGGTCCCTGGCGCTGCCGGGGGCCACCCCAGATGATCTATCCGACGGACAACCACAGGAGCCTGCATTGAGCCAGTTCGGGGCCGACAAGTTCACCACGCGCGCACGCGAGGCGATCGAGGCCGCCAACCTTGCCGCCACCTCGGCGGGCAACAGCACCCTCGAGCCCATCCACCTCCTCGTCGCCCTGCTGCTGCAGAGCGAGGGATCGGCTGCCAACGTCGTCACGAAGGCGGGCGTCGACGCCCCTGCCCTCGTGCGCGCCGCGGTCGCCGAGCGCGACAAGCTGCCGTCCGCGAGCGGCGCGACCGTCAAGCAGCCCACGGCCTCCCCGGCCACCACGCGGGTGCTGGCCTCGGCGCTGGACCTCGCGCAGTCGATGCAGGACGAGTACGTCGCCTCCGAGCACCTGCTGATCGCGCTCGCCACCGTCGAGTCCACCGCGAAGACGGTGCTCGAGCAGGCCGGACTCACCGCCGACGGGCTGCGCGAGGTCGTCGGCGCGATGCGCGGCGGCCGCCGGGTCACCAGCGAGAACGCCGAGGACACCTACGAGGCGCTGGAGAAGTACTCCGTCGACCTGACCGCGGCCGCCGAGGAGGGCAGGCTCGACCCGGTCATCGGTCGCGACCAGGAGATCCGCCGCGTCGTACAGGTGCTGTCGCGGCGTACCAAGAACAACCCGGTGCTCATCGGCGAGCCCGGCGTCGGCAAGACCGCCGTCGTCGAGGGGCTCGCGCAGCGGGTCGTCGCGGGCGACGTACCGGACTCCCTCAAGGGCCGGCGGGTGCTGTCCCTGGACCTGATGGGCATGGTCGCGGGCGCGAAGTACCGCGGCGAGTTCGAGGAGCGGCTCAAGGCCGTCCTGGAGGAGATCAAGCAGGCCGAGGGCCAGGTCATCACCTTCATCGACGAGCTGCACACCGTCGTCGGCGCGGGCGCCGGCGGCGACAGCCAGATGGACGCCGGCAACATGCTCAAGCCGATGCTGGCGCGCGGCGAGCTGCACATGATCGGCGCCACCACGCTCGACGAGTACCGCGAGTCCATCGAGAAGGACCCGGCGCTGGAGCGCCGCTTCCAGCAGGTGTACGTCGGCGAGCCGTCCGTCGAGGACACCATCCAGATCCTGCGCGGCATCCAGGAGAAGTACGAGGCGCACCACGGGGTGCGGATCACCGACGCGGCGCTCGTCGCGGCGGCGACCCTGTCGGACCGCTACATCACCGGCCGGCAGCTGCCCGACAAGGCGATCGACCTCGTCGACGAGGCGGCCTCCCGGCTGCGGATGGAGATCGAGTCCTCCCCGGAGGAGATCGACCAGCTGCGCCGCCAGGTCGACCGGATGAAGATGGAGGAGTTCGCGCTCGCCAAGGAGTCCGACGCTGCCAGCGCCGAGCGGCTCGCCGACCTGCGCGAGGACCTCGCCGACAAGGAGGAGGAGCTGCGCGGGCTGGAGCTGCGCTGGGAGCGGGAGAAGGCCGAGCTCGAGGGCGAGGGCGACCTGCGCCGCCAGCTCGACCAGCTCCGGATCGAGGCCGACAAGCTGCAGCGCGAGCAGCAGTACGAGAAGGCCAGCGAGCTGCTCTACGGCCAGATCCCCGCACTGGAGCTGCAGATCAAGGCCGTCGAGGCCGCCGAGGACGCCGAGTCGCCCAGCGACAAGCTGGTCGGCGAGGAGGTCGGCGCCGAGCAGATCGCCGAGGTCGTGGAGGCCTGGACCGGCATCCCGACCGGCCGGATGCTGCAGGGCGAGACCGCCAAGCTGCTGGAGATGGAGCAGGTCATCGGCGAGCGGCTGATCGGCCAGCGTCCCGCGGTCGAGGCCGTGAGCGACGCCGTACGACGCGCGCGGGCCGGCATCGCCGACCCCGACCGCCCCACCGGCTCGTTCCTGTTCCTCGGCCCCACCGGTGTCGGCAAGACCGAGCTCGCCAAGTCGCTGGCGGACTTCCTGTTCGACGACGAGCGGGCGATCGTCCGCATCGACATGAGCGAGTACGCCGAGAAGCACTCCGTGGCGCGTCTGGTCGGTGCCCCTCCGGGCTACGTCGGGTACGACGAGGGCGGCCAGCTCACCGAGGCGGTCCGCCGGCGTCCCTACTCGGTCGTGCTGCTGGACGAGGTCGAGAAGGCCCACCCCGAGGTCTTCGACATCCTGCTGCAGGTGCTCGATGACGGTCGGCTCACCGACGGCCAGGGGCGGACGGTGGACTTCCGCAACACGATCCTGATCCTGACCTCCAACCTGGGCTCGCAGTTCCTGGTCGACCCGACCCTGGATCCCGAGGCGCAGAAGGAGGCGGTGCTGGGCATCGTCCGGCAGGCGTTCAAGCCGGAGTTCCTCAACCGGCTCGACGAGATCGTCACCTTCGACGCGCTCTCGAAGGACGACCTGGCCCACATCGTCGACCTGCAGCTGGCCTCGCTCGAGAAGCGGCTGGCCGTGCGGCGGATCTCCATCGAGGTCACCGACGCCGCGCGGACCTGGCTGGCCGACGTGGGCTACGACCCGGCGTACGGCGCCCGTCCGCTGCGGCGGCTGGTGCAGTCCGCGATCGGCGACCCGCTGGCGCGGCTGCTGATCTCGGGCACCGTCTCCGACGGCGGATCGGTCACCGTCGACGTCGGCGAGGACGGCCTGGTCCTGAGCTGAGACCGTCTCACCCGAACGGCCCCTGGGGAATCCCGGGGGCCGTTCGGCATCTGGTGGAATGGCGCGCATGAGTGCGCCGCGCCCCGCCCAGGTCCCCCTTGCGACGGCGCTGATCGCGGGCGGGTCGGTGCTGGTGATCGCGACGGCCTGGGAGCGGATCGCCGGGCTGCACAGCCTGGAGGTGCAGGAGCAGCTCGCCGAGGTGGTCTCGCGAGGCCAGCTGGGCGGGCTCACCGTGTCCTCGCTCGCGACCGTCCTGCGGGTGCTGTGCCTGATCGGTGGCGGGGCCGCCGCCGCGGCGGCGGTCCTGGCCGGTCAGGTGCCGAAGCGCTCGCGCAGCGCGCGGATCGGCCTGAGCGTGCTCGCGCCGTTCGTGCTGGTGGGGTGGTTCGGCACCTCCGGCTACTTCGAGCCGTTCGTGCTGGTCGGCATCGCGCTGCTCTGGCTGCCCCCGGTGGCGGACTGGTACGCCGGGCGCGAGCCCGCGGCCCGCACCCGGCCGGTGTCGACGCCCGTGGCCGCTCCGCCGCCGCCCGGACCCGCCGCGCCTCCGACGGCCCTGCCCCCGACGTGGGCCCCGTCGGCGTACCCACCCCTGACTCGGCGGCCCGTCTCCCTGGTCCGCGCCTGCGTGACCGCGTGGGTCTGCTCGGGCCTCACCGCGATCGGCATGGTGGCCGCGATGGTGTGGCTGGCGCGATCCGGCGACGCGTTCATCGCCGACGTCATCGACCGCTCGCACGCGATGTGGGGCTCGATGGCCGACAGCCTCACCGAGACCCAGGTCCGCACCGAGCTGTACGTCGTCCTCGCGCTCCTGCTGCTCTGGTGCCTCCTCGCGATGGCGCTGGCGGCCCTGGCGTGGTTCGGCCACGGCTGGGCCCGGATCATGCTCGCCGTCTCCGCGATCGGGGCCGGGGTCTGCGCCCTCATCGGCGCCATCGCCTTCCTTCCCCTCCTGCTCGTCGCGGTCGGCTGCCTGGTGAGCACGATCCAGCTGCTGCGCTCCGATGCGGCGCGGTGGCGGGGATGAGGGCCGGCCGCGCTGGTTGAGAAGCGGCGAGTGCCGATCAGCCCTTGTCGTTGGTTGAGTAGTCGCGAGCGCCAGCGAGCGACGTATCGAAACCAACTCGGCCGACACGACTCGCTCCGCCTCGGTTCGACCGGGCTGCAAGGCAACCGCGATGACTGGACCCTGGCTTCGGCCGTCCTTGACCGCGGGGCCCTGGCGCACGGCTGGACGGCGCGACAACGGCACGGGCTTCGCCCGCGCCGCCGCTGCGCGGCCGCCCGCACGACTGTGGACAGCCCCGCGGAAGGCGATCCGTTATCCACACAATCCACAGGCTTATCCACTTGTATCGCTACTATGTTCGACTAAAATAGGGACATGATCTCGGGCGATCACTCCAGCTGCGGCGGCATCCTCGCCGCCATCAGCGGTGCGGTGACCACCCGACGCCAAGCCGACCTCGACGAGCTCACCGCGGTCCTGGCCTGGGCC